>VFJJ01000207.1 GCA_009886115.1 Actinomycetota bacterium | reverse complement strand
CGTGCCGCCCTCGACCGACTGCGAGAAGGAAGCCACGTGGCGCGTGTCGGCGACGCCGTCGGGATCGGAGTCGTTGGCCAGCACGGCGATCGCCGACGCCTGCCCCACCAGCAGGTTGAGCGCCGTGTCGGCGATACCCACCGGCGGATCGTTCACCGGAAAGACGGTGATCTCGACGGTGGCCCGCGGTGAAGCGGCCACCCCATCGAACGCCGTGTAGAAGAATGTCACTAGCCCGGTCTGGTTCAACGCCGGAGTGAACGTGAGCTGACCGGTCGGGGCCACCGCCAGGGTCCCCTGGGGGAAGATCGTCGGGTTGACAGGGAAACTGCTGGCCGACAAGACGTCTCCGTTGGCGTCAGTGTCGTTTGCCACCAACAGGGGAGGCGAGCCATCGAACCCGTTGACATCGAGAACGGTGTCCTCGAGCGTGGTGTACGAGTCGGCCGCGGCGACAGGAGGGGTATTGGCGACATCGAATGTCACGGTCGAAGACGCGCTACAAGCCGTTGGGCCAAAGGGTGGCCCGGTGGGCCCGCACGCCGTGTAGGCGAAGCTCGCCACACCACCGAGACCTGAGGGCGCGAACGTGAACGATCCGTCGGTCCTGAGCGTCAGCGTGCCCCTGGGGCTCACAAGGATGTAGGGCTGCCCCGGGAGTGGCTGCGTAGTTGGCAGCGGGAACGGATGGACAGTCAGCGGCAGCGGGCCGTCGATATCGGTGTCGTTCTGGATCAGCCCGCTCGTAGGCAGGACGGTTAACGACCCCGTGGGGTTCGGAACCGGATACATATCAGGCACCGCGATAGGACGATCGTCGACGGCAATGACATTCACGGTCACTGGAATATCGACGGCGCAGGCACGCGGGAGCGGGAACCCAATGTCGCAAATCCTGTACTCGAAGGTGTCGCTTCCGCTGAACTCTCCCGATGGGGTGTAACGGATGATCGGTCGAGTACCGACCGGTGACCCGGCCGGGAGAATCGCAACTGCTGCGCCGTTGTCGGGTTGCAGGGTGACGCTCAGTCCGACGTTCCCGGTTGCAAGGCGTAACCCGGATTGCGGAGGTGGATTCGGCGCGTCGTCGAGGTCATCGTCGTTGAGTAGGACGTCAATATCGACGGGAGTTCCCTCCAGCACGTTGATAACGGGACTGACACCATCTGGACGAGCGACGGGAGGGTCGTTCACCGCCGCGACCGTGAGGTCAAATGTGTCCTCGGTGAATGCTCCCGACTGGTCGGTCGCCCGTACGGTGATCGTGGTCGTTCCGAAAGCGGTGCTGTTGGCATCGTCGTTTGGGCTCGGGAACGCCGACCCAACAGTGCCTGTAGGGACCGTGGGGATCGTCGGGACGAGCGCAGGCACGAGCGCGACGTTCGAGGATGTCGCCGAGACGCCTACAGTCGACGCTGGGGCGTTCAGATCAGGGACGTCGGTCACCGTGAAGTCGGTCTTCACCTGCGATTGCGTGGGATCTTCGAAGACAGTCTTGGTGGCGGGGAGGCCGGTGATGACCGGGGGGCTGCCGGGGCCGGCGGTGACGATGAAGGTCTCGGGGGGGCCCTGGGTTGTGGGGCCGGGGCCGGTGCGGTCGTCGGCGACGAGCGTGATGGTGGTGGGGCCGGTGCTGGCACCAGGAGTGCGAGTGAGCGTGACGGTTCGGGTGGACCCGCTACCGGTGACAGGGCCGACCGTGAAGTTCCCGATCGGTACCGCTGACCCGCTCACGGTGACCGAGCCGAGCGCCGTGTCGGGGTCGCTCACGGTCACGTTCAGCGTGGCCGAGACAGCGCCGCCGACGGCCCAGGTCTGGTCAGCCACCGCCGAGAGCGTGGGCTTGGTGTTGGTGCCGAACACGATGGTGACCGTGCCGGTGACCGGCGGGTCTCCGCCGGGGCCGTCGTCGGCGTCGTAGTCGAACGAGTCGGTCGCGGTGGCGACGCCGGTGCCGTCGTAGGTGAACGACCCGTTCGCACCAGCTGCGGTGACCTTGCCCCCGTTGGCCGTGGTGATCGGCAGGGCCGCCCAGATGGCGACGAGTGCGCCCTCGCCCGAATCGGGGTTGGTGTCGTTGGCCAGCACGCCCTCGGCCGCGTTGACGACGAGGGTGCCGCCCGTGGCCACGGCGTAGGTGTCGTCGACCACCGTCGGGGGGGCGGCCGAGGCGGGCAGCGCCAGGATGGCGACGGCGGCGGAGCTGGCGACGAGACCGACAGCGACGAGCGCTGCGACCCCGCGCCGTCGGGAAATCCACGTCCGCAATGCCCGCATTCGCTGCTCTCCCAAGTGTCCGATACCCATCGGACCGTTCGCTGGCGACCCCCGTCGAGGGGAGCGTATCGACTCCCGTGACGATGCTGTGGTCAGTCGCCGTCGCTCGTCCCACTCTGTGGAACAACCCACGCACAGCCGGCCGAATCGACCACTGCGCGACGTGATCGACCACGCTGTGTCAATGATTTTGCCCGATCCCGGCGGACAAATCCAGTTGGTTGCGAAGTCGGGCCGAGGGGGGAAACCCCAGGGGGCCGGCGTTCAGCTACGTAACGTGGTCATCCCGACCGGTGCACGTGGTCGAGCTCGACGGCACCCAGCTCGACCAGCCGATCGATCACCGACCCGGCCTGGAGCGCGACGTCGGCACCGTGAAAGTGCTCGCCCAGCTCGCCTGCGATCTGGCCGACCGATCGGCTCCCGTCGCAGCGGAGCCACACCTCGGCAGCGGGTCCGTTGAGGCGGTGCGTCAGGCCGGTGGCGGCGTCGAAGAGCACGAGGTCGCCCCGGTCCTGCGGCCAGGCCAGGGCCTGGACCTCCGAGCATCGCAGGGGGCCCCGCCTGACCTCGACGACCGAGGCCGAGGGCCGTGCCATCAGTTCGGGGCCGCCCGGAGCCTGGGCCCGAGCGGCCAGCTCGGTGACGGCCTCGACCGCGCCAGGGAGATCGGTGGTGTCGACGACGAACCCGGGTGCCCGTCCCGCCAGGGCCGCCAGGGTCGAGAACGCTCGTTGGCCGTTGATCGCCAGGTTCGAGCCGTTGGCGATCAACCCGAGCAACGTGTCAGCCGGGCCGAGAGGCTCGACGTCGCGCCCCGTCCCCCGTTCCGATCCGCCGAACCGGGGGAACACGACCATGACCGGTACCGCCGACCGTGGCGCCGCCCGGTGCGTCGTGGTGTCGGCCCCGGGTCGGACGAGACGGCGCGACGCGACGAACTCGGGACGGTCGTGCCCCTCGCTGGCGCCCGGCCCGTCGAGGCGGAGCAGTCGCGCCGACGTGGGGTGCAGGCTCAGCGGCCGCCGGTAGGCGTGCACGAGCGCTGCTCCTCGGCTCAGCGCGGCCAGCTCGTCAGAGAGATAGCGCCATCCAGCACCCACGAGCGCGGCCGTGAGGGTCGACTTCCCGGCGCCGGCCGAGCCGGGGATCACCACCGCCCCCCGGTCCGTCGCCACCACTCCGGCGTGCACCGTGGTGAGCGAAGGGTGGGTGGCTCCGATGCGGTTCAGGTGCCACCAGAGCCACTCCTGGGCATCCTCGGGCGCGAACCCGGTCGCCACGACCTTGTCGCCGTCGGTGAGCGTCGACGCGTCGAGGTCGAGAACCAGCCTCCGCCGGACGCTCGGCAGGCCGTCGGACCCGGCCCGGCGGTCGAGGAGGTCGGCCAGCGTGTCGTCGAGCACATCGAGCAACGCCGGTGCGGCCCGGACGTCGAGATCGACCCCGATGCCGAGGATGTCGAGCTGCCAGCAACGCACGGCTCACCCCCCGGGCGGGCTCGTGAACCGGGCGACCACCACGACCGCGAGCACCGCCACCACGGCCAGTCCGGTGACGACCAGTGCGCCAGGCGTGTCGAGCCGGGTCGCCAGCGATCCCACCGTCGCCAGGACGGCTGCGGCACCGACGCACCAGAGCACCGCCACCGGTGCCCGTCGGCCCCGGTCGACGAGCTGGTCGTACACATGGCCCCGATCGCCTTCGAACAACGGGGCGCTCGTGCGGACGCGCCGCACGATGGCCACCGTGGTGTCGACCACCGGCACGGCCACGAGCAGCAGCGACGCGACGGGCCGGCCGATGGCGCCATCGGGGGTCCAGCTCGAGGCGAGCATCACCGCCAGGGTCGTGCCCAGCAGATAGGCACCACCGTCGCCCAGGTAGATCCGAGCGGGAGGCCGGTTCCACACGAGGAACCCCACGAGGGCCCCGGCGAGGCCCAGCGCCAACGCCCGTCCCTCGCCTTCGAGCACCCAGCAGAACCCGACGGCTCCGGCGAGGGCGACCCCCGACGAGAGACCGTCGAGACCGTCGATCAGGTTGACGGCGTTGATGAGCACGACCGTGGCGCCCACGGCGGCGAGGAACGGGAGCACGCCGTGGTGGGGAACGGCGAGGGCCACACCGATGCCGATGAGCCCCTCGGCGGCCAGACGCAACTTGGGCGGGAGGTCGGTCGCATCGTCGACGACGCCGAGCACGAGTGCGGCGAGCGGCGGACCGAGGAGCGCGATGTCGGTCTCGCCCATGGAGACCGCGAGCCCCGCGAAGACAGCGATGCCACCGAGGTACGGCACGGGCTTCTGATGAACCTTGAGCGGACCTGGATGGTCGACGATCCCCACCCGCTGGGCCACGCGCCCGGCAATCGGGGTGGCGATCACCGCGACCAGGAAGGCGACGAACGCGACGTAGGTCATCGGGCGAGGTCCTCGGACGGCGCTGCCGGTGCGGACGGTGCGGACGGTGCGGACGCGGCGGGCGACGCCGGTGCCGCCTCCCGCCAGACGAGCACCTCCTGGGCGATGCCCGCGTGCACCTCGGTACGGGAGTGCTTGACGAACCCGCACCGCTCGTACATGCGAACGGCGCTGTCGTTGCCGACGACGGTCACCACCCGCACGGCTTCCACACGACGCCGTCGGAACTCGTCGAGCGCGGCGCCGACCACGGCGGTGCCGACGCCCCGTCCGCCGGCGGCGTCGGAGACCGCGACCGAGAGGATCTCGGCGTGCGGCAACTCCGGAACCGCCCCGGCGTGACTCAGCCTGGCGTGGCCGGTTTCGGTACCCGCACTCGTCGCGTCATGGA
Organism: Actinomycetota bacterium; assembly: GCA_009886115.1. GTDB lineage: Bacteria > Actinomycetota > Acidimicrobiia > IMCC26256 > VFJJ01 > VFJJ01. The sequence continues at coordinate 471 of VFJJ01000207.1, read as the reverse complement.
CCGATCCGTCGCCCGGGGACGGCTCCCCCGCCCCCGGATAGCGCAGCGTCTCGAGCACCAGCCGCCACGATCGCGCCAGGCGCGGGGCAGCGGTCCAGGCGGCGGCGAACCCGTCGCGGAGGATGAACGAACGGTAGAGACGCCGTGTGGCCAAGGTGCCCGAAGCCATGCCCACGACCGTCCCGTCGAGCTCGGCGACCATCACCCACGATCCGGGGTGCAGCGAGATCCGGCGGTACAGACGCCTGAGGAAGGGCTCACCGAGCGAGGCGAGGAAACCTTCGCCGATCCGCGCTGCGTGCAGCGCGGCGATTGCCGGAGCATCGGCAGGACCAGCCGGGCGCACGACGATCCCGTCGCGCTTGGGTGCGGTGAGGTCGCGCCGGGCGAGCAGCCGGTCGTAGGTGGCCAGGCTCAGGTCGATCTGGCGCCGCTGGTCGAACTCGACGAGCGCCTTGGCTCGGGCGGCCG
>VFJJ01000179.1 GCA_009886115.1 Actinomycetota bacterium | reverse complement strand
CGTCGAGGAGATGCGCGATGCGAGCCCGGGCATCGAGCTTGCCGGCCTCCCGGTGCTTGCGCAGCCGCTCTTCGCCGCCCATGGCCCGAGCGGCAGCGCGACGCTGACGTAGGTCGTCGACGACGTCGTCCCACCCGTGGGAGCCGCTGGTGGTCGTCACATCGAGTCGTCTAGAGGTTTTCGGACGTCGAGGTCAAGTCGCTCCCGTGCCGGCCCGCCTCACGCTGCCTGCGGATCGAACTCGCCGCGCTCGAAGGCCTCACGCAGCTTGAACTTCTGGATCTTGCCGGAACCGGTGAGCGGCCATTCATCGACCCAGACCCAGAACTGGGGGGTCTTCTGCGGCGCGAGGCGCGCCCTGACGAATGCCTTCAGGGCGGCGTCGTCGGGTCGTTCGGCGCCGGCAGGGCGCATGAAGCACGCGACCAGCTCACCCCAGGTGTCGTCGGGGATGCCGACGACGGCGCACTCGGCGATCGCCTCGTGCTCGAGCATGGCGTTCTCGATCTCGGCCGGGAACAGGTTCTCACCGCCGCGGATGATCATCTCCTTCACCCGCCCGGTGATCTTCAGGTAGCCGCGGGCGTCCATCGTGCCGAGGTCGCCGGTGTGGAGCCAGCCCTCCGCGTCGATCGTGGCGGCGGTCGCTGCCGGGTTGTCGTTGTAGCCGAGCATGACGAGATAGCCCCGGGCGCAGATCTCGCCCTGCACGCCGATCGGGACGACCTGGTTGTTCTGCGGGTCGCGGATCGACACGTCGACGTGGGGGATGGGCTGGCCGATCGTCTCGGTGAGGTCCTCCACCGAATCGTCGCACCAGGCCTCGGTGATCACCGGGCATGTCTCGGTCTGCCCATAGATGATCTGGATGGGCGCGCCGAACGTCGCCTGTGCCTGGCGGCACAGCTCGGGCGCGACCATCGCGCCACCCGACAGGATCCCCCGGACCGAGCTCATGTCGGCGCCGGAGCGTCGGGCCACGTCGATGAGGGCGACGAGCATCGTCGGTACACCGAGGACGAACCTGGCGCCCTCGCGCGCCATCACCCGCACGATCATGTCCGGGTCGAAGAGCGGGGCGAGGAGCATGGTCGCACCGACGCTCAAGCCGCCACAGACCAGGATCGCGCAGCCCGTGGTGTGGAACAGCGGCATGTGGTGCACAAGCACGTCACCCGGCTCGACACCGGCTCGGACCATGGTGTCACAGCCGTTCTGGACGAGGCCCTGGTGATGCAGGACCGCACCTTTGGGGAAGCCCGTCGTGCCCGAGGTGTACTGGATCTGCACCGGATCGAGCGGCTCGGGGTCGCGCAGCTCGCCGTCGTGCTCGCCAGCGAACAGGGCAGCGTGGTCGGTGAGCAGGATCCGATGGCGGAGCGCGGGAATCTCGGCGCACACGGCGTCGACGATCTCGCCCATCGGGTTCCCCCGGAAGTCGGCGACGAAGTAGATCGCCTCCGACCGCGACTGCTCGAGCACGTACTTCAGCTCACGAGGCTGGTACGCGGGGTTGACCGTCACCAACGTCAGCCCGGCGAGCGCGCAGCCGAGCTCGAGCAGGACCCACTCGGGGACGTTGTTGGCGTACACCGCCACGCGAGCGCCTTCCTCGTGTCGGGAGGCGAGCGCTCGAGCGAGGCGCTCCGCGTCGTGCAGCAGCTCGGCGTAGGTCCAGACCCGACCGATCTCGCCGTCGTAGCCGAGCTCCTTCAGCGCGGGTCGATCGGGCGCCGCCGTGACCGACGCGCCCAGCATCGCCCCGATCGTCGTCAAGCGACAGGGCTGGCCTCCCTGGGCCGGGAAGTAGGACTCCGACAACGTGACCCGATACAAGAGATCCCCCTCATCGTCTCGAGCGGAGCGCGATCGTACCTGTCAGGTTCCGATGCACGAACGCGGCCAGCGCACCAACGAGATGATCCCGCTCATCCGTCGGTTGTGGACCGACCCACGGCCACCGGCCCACGGCCACCGGCCCGCCGCTGGAGGCACCGGGCCCGCGGCCACCGGCCACGACGGAGCAACACTGCGGGAGTTCGCGGGGAGATCGATCCGGCGGCACGTAGCATGAGGAGGCCATCGTCAGTGCCTCAGGCAGGCGGGCGACCGAACGGCGAGGATCCGAAGCGACGTGACGAGAGAACCCGGCATCCGTGCGCTGCCAGCAGTTCGACCCGATCGAGCGGCGTCGAGGAGCATGGACGGACGGAACTCATTGGCGCCGGGGCGATGAACGACGAGGAACGGGAGCGGCTGCACCGGGTGATCGGCCTCGCTGTCGAGGCGCGGGCGAGCGCCTACGCGCCGTACTCCGGGTTCGCCATGGGTGCGGCCATCGTCGGGGTCGACGGGCGCAGCGCGCGCGGCGTGCTCGTCGAGAACGTCTCACTCGGTCTTTCGATGTGCGCCGAGCGCGTCGCGTTGTTCACCGCGGTCAGCGAGGCCATCGCTCCTGCGGTACTCGCCGTGTGCGCCGCACGAACAGACGGTCGACGCACGTTTCCTTGTGGAGCCTGCCTGCAGGTCGCCCTCGAGGTCGCCGGCGGCGAGCTGCTCGTGGTTGCGGTCGATCCCAGCGGTGGTCATGAACACGCAACCCTCTCGTCGTTGTTGACCCGGGGCCCCAAGAGACACACCCCGTTCACGACAACCGAAGCGACATGACCTCCCGTTCACCGAGGAGCGGTCGCTCGCGAAGCGCTCTGGCATCCAACCATGCCCGAACGAACGAAAGCCACACATGAGCCAACCAGCGACACCGCCCCGGATCTCCGAACGCAGCGGGTCGGCGATCGCCTCGGGCATCACGCCTGAATACCTTGCGGGATTGCGCAGGTGGAACCTCGGGCTGACGGCGCTGCACGCAGCGCAGGCGGTGCTGGTGCTCGTGCTGGCGAGCGACTTCGCCATCACGGTCACCTCCACCTACCCCCAAGGCCCTCCGGGCACGCGGTTGACGACGCCAGAGGGGCTGTTCGACGTCGCCATCGGCCCAGCCATCGCCGTGTTCCTGCTCCTTGCCGCGCTCGACCACTTCGCCACGGCCACGTTCGCTCGCGGCACCTACGAGAGCGACCTGGGTCGAGGCATCAACCGGTTTCGATGGGTGGAGTACTCGCTCAGCGCCACCCTGATGGTGCTGTTGATCGCGTCGTACAGCGGCATCACCGACATCGCCGCCGTGATGGCCATCGCCGGAGCGAACGTCGCCATGATCCTCTTCGGCTGGCTCCAGGAACGCATGAACCCGCCCGGACGGACATCGACGACCATGCTGCCGTTCTGGTTCGGCACGATCGCCGGTATCGCACCATGGGTGGCGATCTGGGTCAACGTGATCGGTGCCGACACCGTCCCCGGCTTCGTCTACGGCATCGTGATCGCCGAACTGATCTTCTTCTTCAGCTTCGGGCTGAACCAGTGGCTGCAGTACCGCGGCGTCGGCCGCTGGCACAGCTACGCCTTCGGCGAGAAGACCTACCTCGTCCTCAGCCTCGCAGCGAAATCCCTTCTCGCCTGGCAGATCTACGGCGGGTCACTGGCCGACTGACCAATCCTGCGGCACCCGGAATCCCCGATCGTCCTTGAGAGATCAGGACGGGTCGAAGCGGTCGAGGTTCATGACCTTGCTCCACGCAGCGGCGAAGTCCCGCACGAACGTGTGGTGTGCGTCGGCGCAGGCGTAGACCTCGGCGATGGCTCTGAGCTGGGAGTTCGAACCGAAGACGAGGTCGACGGCGGTGCCGGTCCACGTGACCTCGCCGGTTTCGCGATCGCTGCCCTCGAAGACGTGCTCGTCAGAGGACACCCGCCACTGCGTCGCCACGTCGAGCAGGTTCACGAAGAAGTCGTTGGTCAGCGTTCCGGGCCGGGTGGTGAAGACACCCAGCTCGGCGGGGCCGGCGTTCGCGCCAAGGACACGCAGGCCGCCAACCAGCACCGTCATTTCTGGCGCGGTCAACCCCAGCAGGCTCGCCCGATCCACGAGCAACGCTTCGGGCCGCCGCTTGTCTTGGCTCCGGAAGTAGTTGCGGAACCCGTCAGCGGTCGGTTCGAGCACGGCGAACGAGTGCACGTCGGTCTGCTCCTGTGAGGAGTCCGTGCGTCCCGGCGAGAAGGGAACCCGCACATCGTGCCCGGCGTTCTCGGCCGCGTGCTCGATGGCGGAGCACCCGCCCAGAACGATGAGATCGGCCAGGGAGACCTTCTTTCGGCCGGTCTGCGAGCGGTTGAAGTCCGCCCGGATCTGCTCGAGGGTCGCCAGCACCGTCGCCAGTTCCTGCGGACCGTTGACCTCCCAGTCCTTCTGCGGCGCGAGTCGGATCCGGGCGCCGTTGGCGCCGCCACGCTTGTCACTGTCGCGGTACGTCGATGCCGAGGCCCAGGCCGTTGAGACCAACTGGGATACCGACAGGCCGGACGCCAGGATCGCGTGTTTCAGAGCCGCGATGTCCTGCGCGTCGACAAGTTCGTGATCGAGCGCAGGAACCGGGTCCTGCCAGATCAGTTGCTCGGCCGGTACCTCCGGACCGAGATAGCGCGAGGCGGGTCCCATGTCGCGATGGGTGAGCTTGTACCACGCCCGGGCGAATGCGTCGGCGAACTCGTCGGGGTGCTCGAGGAAACGCCGTGAGATCGGCCCATAGCTCGGGTCCACGCGCAGCGCGAGGTCCGTCGTGAGCATGACGGGCGCGTGCTTCTTCGACGGATCGTGAGCATCCGGTACGGCATTCGCCGCCGCGGGATCCGTCGGTACCCACTGCCACGCACCGGCTGGGCTCTTCGCGAGGTCCCAGTCGTAGCCGAACAAGGTCTCGAAATAGCTGTTGTCCCACGTGATCGGGGTGGGGGTCCACGCACCCTCGAGCCCGCTGGTGATCGTGTCGGCACCCTTGCCACTGCCGAAGGTGCTCGTCCAGCCGAGGCCCTGTTCTTCGAGGCTCGCTCCTTCGGGCTCACGACCGACGTACTTGGCAGCATCGGCGGCACCATGGGTCTTGCCGAACGTGTGGCCACCGGCGATGAGGGCGACCGTCTCCTCGTCGTTCATGGCCATGCGAGCAAACGTCTCGCGGATGTCACGGGCTGCGGCCAGCGCGCTCGGGACACCGTTCGGGCCCTCGGGATTGACGTAGATCAGACCCATCTGCACCGCGCCGAGTGGATTCGCGAGCTCCCGATCGCCGCTGTAGCGCTCGTCTCCGAGCCACGAGTCCTCCGGCCCCCAGGAGATGTCCTCTTCGGGCTCCCAGACATCGGCGCGCCCGCCGCCGAAACCGAACGTCTCGAAACCCATCGACTCCAGCGCGACGTTCCCGGCGAGGATCATCAGGTCGGCCCATGAGATCTTCCGGCCGTACTTCTGCTTGACCGGCCAGAGCAGGCGGCGCGCCTTGTCCAGGTTCGCGTTGTCAGGCCAACTGTTGAGGGGCGCGAAGCGTTGCGTCCCCGACCCGGCGCCGCCCCGTCCGTCGTGGATGCGGTAGGTGCCGGCACTGTGCCACGCCATCCGGATGAACAGCGGCCCATAGTGGCCATAGTCGGCCGGCCACCAATCCTGCGACGTCGTCATCACCTCGAGGATGTCGGTCTTCACCGCGGCGAGGTCGAGGTTCGTGAACTCCGCCGCGTAGTCGTACTGCTCACCCATCGGATCGATCAGCGGCGAGTTCCGGTTGAGCAATCGCAGGTTCAGCTGGTCCGGCCACCAATGCTGGTTCGTCGTCGAACCCATCGGCGTGCGCGAGTGGTGCAGCACCGGGCACTTCGCCGTCGGCGCGTCCTCGATGTCGGTGGTGGCGACCGCTCCGGTGTCCTCGTTGGTCATGACGTTTCCCTTCTGGTCGGATGGCTGATGGTCAGATGGCTGATGGTCAGATGGCTGATGGTTGGGCTCACGCGTCACGGCCGTCGGCGGACGCGGTCTGGCAGGCCGGGCAACAGCCCCAGTAGATGACCTCGGCCTCGTCGATGACGAACCCGTGAACATCGACGGCCTGGAGACACGGCCTGGTCCCCACGGCGCAGTCGACGTCGACCGTTTGGCCGCACCCCCGACAGACGAGGTGGTGGTGGTTGTCGTCGACCCGGTCCTCGTAGCGTGCCGGTGACCGCGCCGGCTGGATCCGTCGGATGAGCCCCTTCTCGGTCAACGCGCCAAGGGCGTCGTACACCGCTTGGCGAGAGACCGACCCGATGCGTTCGCGCACATCCTCGGCGAGCTCATCGGCGGTGGCGTGCGGACGTGCCCCCACCGCTCCCAACACCGCCAGCCGCTGCGCAGTGACCTGCAATCCATGCGCCCGCAACAGGCCCTCGGCGTCGTCGATCACAACGCCACCATACCAGACTTCTGGACTCTGTCAATAATTAGATACGATCAATCTCGTTCCCGTCAGCTTCGCAACGCGATCCGTCGGGCCCTACCGCCCCGGTTGCTTTGGTGTGCCATGCTCCAGGATTTCCCGGCCCGGGTCGTCCGGGCTCCACCGGAGCGAAGGGGGATCGTTCTTCGCGGTAGGTAGCCTGGGCCGGTCGTCGCCGGCTCCTCACGCCGGCAGGAACGCCGAGCGGCGAGGACCCACGGCACGTTGATCCGAGAACTGCAGGACAAGGTGGTCGGGTCGACCGTGGCGCTGTTCTCGCACGGTCCCCAACCCCTCGAGCACACCCTCGACTACAGCGGCGACCGAGGACTGCTCGGCCCCGACTCGGTGTCATGGCGAGTGATCGGCGACGCAGCGGCGTTCGTCGGCGGCATTCGTGCGCTCCTCGTGCAGACGGCCCACCCGGAAGTTGTCGCGGGGGTGGAACAGCACTCACGGTACCGAGCCGACCCGCTCGGCCGCCTGTCGCGAACATCCGTGTACGTCACAGAGACCACCTACGGAGCGATGCCCGAGGTCGAGGCGGCGGTCGCCGCGGTGCGGCGTGCCCACGTGCCAGTGCACGGTCGATCCGAGCGGAAGAAGGCCTACAGCGCCGGCACACCAGCGCTGGCTGCCTGGGTGCACAACGTGCTGACGGATTCCTTCCTCTCGGCGTACCAGGCGTTCGGACCGTGCCCGCTCACCGTTGCCGAGGCCGACCGGTTCGTCGCCGAACAGACCCGGATCGGCGCGTTGCTCAACGCCTCCCCGCTGCCATCCACCGCCGACGAGCTCGCTCGCTGGATCGTGGAACACCCAGCGCTCGAGAGCACCCGTGACCAATCAGACGCCGTCGAGTTCCTGCGGAGCCCGCCCCTGCCCCTCTCGGTGCGACTCGGCTACCGCCTGCTCGTCCAGGCCGCCACAACAACGATTCCACCGGCCATTCGCACCATCATCGGGTTGACCCCGGCCCGAGGTGCAGCACAGATCGGCAACACCGCCGTCCGCAGCTTGCGCTGGGCGCTCGGCTCGTCACCATCGTGGCATCTCGCGCTCGTCCGAACCGGGACACCGGTGCCCACGGGCCTGTTCCGTCAACCACTGCCCACCGCTCGAGACGCCGAGTAGGCACCACCGACCCGGGCGAGGCGCGACGGCCTCTCCGCTTCGCTTGTGCCGGCTCTCCCGACCCGACGGTCACCTGCTCAGACCCGACCGGCAGCGCACCGTTCGATGCAGAGCGCCTTCGATGCACCTGCCTGCATCCGTGCGCCGGATCGGAACGTAGTACGGTGCAACCCCTTCCCCTGGAGGCTCCGATGCCCAAAGTCCACCCGTCGCTTCGCGTCAGGCTCCCGTTCCTCATTGCCGGGTTCGTCTCGTTCCTCTTCTCCGTTTGGCTCTTCTTCGTGAAGGACGACACCTCGGCGGGCATCTTCGTCGGTCTCTGGGTCCCGTCGATCCACTCGTTGGGGACACTCTTGTTGGCCCAGGTGGCCGAGGTCGCTCCGCGTGTTCGCAGTGGAGAGCGCTCATGAGCCAGACCGTGATCTTCAGCGTCGGAATCGGCGTCTTCGCGCTCACCGTCTGGGGAGTTGTCATGGCCGGGGGCATCTGGTTGGGACAGCTCGCCGAGTCCGACGCCCCCCGATCGCCGCAGAAGCCGGTGGTCGCCGATCGCGAGCCCGATGACATGCACGGCGCACCTGAACAGAGCTGATCGTCCGCCACGCTCCGAGCGCCGGGCCTACCCCGTTCGCGATGGGCGCTGCGGCGGTCGGCATCGCCGGGCGGACCACGCGGCTCGCGAGCACCGAATCGTCACACGCCGATCACGTGACCCGCGGCGGGCCGACCTCCCGTCGGCCGAGCTCGTCAAGGCGGCGCAAAGCCATGCGACACACCACGAGGTAGGGCGTGGCGATCCATGGCACCCCGAACGCGACACGGCTCGCGTCCGGACCGCTCGCTTCAACCACATGATCGGTCGCCGGGCGACCCGCCACGCTCCAGGACCAGCAGCGCCCCTCTTCGAAGCACGTCACCTCGAAGGGGAGCTCGAGGCCGACCACGGTTCGCACGGTCCCACTGCTGCCGAGCTCAAATCGACTTGTTGCGAGCGTTGCATGGCGTACCGACGGGCCCCACTCGGGCCAGCGGCCCACATCGATGAGCAGTCCCCACATGACTTCGCTCGGAGCCGCGATGTCGCGGCTCGTCCATCGACGTCTTCGTGGCTCCGACCTCGACGCGCACCGGTTCATCAGGCCACGAGCACCGTTACCACGGCAGGAGGGCAACGACCCGACCACCCCCGACAGTGCGCCGCCTCGTACGACACGGATCTGCTACGTCCGACTGCGGCGAACAACCGAGAGTGAACGATCTGAACGAACCAGATCAGCCCGAGCATCGCGACCGTTGCCGCCAGGTGAAGAGACAGCAGCGCGGCGTCGGAGAGCACGAGGACCGAAACGACAACGCCCGATGCGACATCCATGCGCCGATTCGCTCCGCTCGTTCGACTCCGCCGGCCGCGCTCATCCTGACCCGATCAGCAACACCGGTGCGACATCACCGCACCCACACGACGTGCGGGTCAGATCAGAACTGATCCGCACCCGTCAATGCTGCTTTCGACGCCGAGTAACCCACCATGCCCGTCATGGGTGACTCGGCGACCACCGCACTGATGCTCACGATAGAACCTTGGGTCGCGGTGAGCGATGGGGCGACTCGCTTGATCAGCCAGAGCGGTCCGAGGACGTTGGTGAGGAACAGCTCCTCGAGCACGACGTCGTCGGTGTCGGGCAACGACCCGAACGCGACGACCCCTGCCGCGTTCACCACGCCGTCGAGGCGATCAGCGCGCCGAGGCCTCCGCTGGCGCCGATGACCGCAACGACTGCGCCTTCGAGGTTGGTGGTCATGGAACGCGCTCCCTTCAGCCGATCGCACCGTCGAGTACGACGCGCCGCGTCATCTGCTCGTCGTAGCGAGGGGCAGTGTCCTCACGTCCGAGGACCGCGTCGCTGTCACGCCCGACGGCGACGGCAGCATCGGCTCCACCTCGCGGCGTTTCGGTACGCGAGACCTGCGCGAGGTTGCGATCATCGCGCCGAAGACGATGCTGTGGAACGGGGTCACGGTCCACCAGGAGAGCTGCCCGGCGAGCCCACGAGGGACGAACAGCGCCCATTGATGCGGGGACAGGATGGTCGCGGTCGTCGGCGATCGTGAACTCCAGCCAGGCCACGCCGGACAACGGCACGTCTCGGCGCGCAGGCGCACCGGCCTTGGTCGTTCGAGCGCTTCGACCCGCCAGCAGCCGATCGCTTCACCGACGATCAGCCCGTCAGCCAGGATTGCGTCGCCCGTAGCGCACAGGACCCCGCCGAGAAGGCGGTCGATGAACCGCGGCAACGCCGCCGAGCGCGGGAAGACGACCAGTCGCGCGCGCCACCGGTGCCCTCGATCGCTCGCCACGAGGCCTCGGTGCGCGCGTCCACGGGCGTCGATCGTTTGTCGCGATGGTCCCGCCGCTCCATTGCAGGTCGGTTGGCCAACCTCGTCGCCCCGCACCTGTGTCAGTCAGCTCAGCGCGACCGTCGGCGTCGACCGCTGCGCCACCTTCCACGCAAGCCAGATGAAGAGGAACTGGAACGGCAGACGCGCGTAGGCGATGAACTGCTCGCTCGCCGGCCGATCCCGCCAGTCCCACGCCATGAAGAGGTTCGCCGGGTACACGAGGACCAACAGCCCCATCGCCGCGTACGCTGCCCAACGCCTCGTCCGCTTCGCCAGCAGCGTCGCGCCCACGACGAGCTCGGAGAAACCACTGACGTAGGTCCAGAACCGTTCGCTCGGCGGCAACCAGGGCGGCACGATGTCGTCGAAGAACGTCGGTGAGGCGAAGTGCATCACCCCGGCGAACGTGAGGAACACACCCATCACCAGAGCGATCCGGTCACGTCGGTCCTGAGCCACCGGCGCACAGTATCGTCACCTCCCCCGACGCCCGAGCCGCAGACTGGCACGGCCAGCCCAACGCGTCCGTTGCGTCGTCGGATCGGGCAGCGCGGAAGAGCCGGCGCGATACCGCTCGGTCAGATCGCCGAGGGGCCAGTTCCTGGAACGCCGCAGCGCCGCGGAGGTGACGATGTCGACCATCAGCGCTGATTTCGTCGTGGCCACAGCGGGTGCCGCGGATGAACGGGTGGCCTCGGATGATCACGCCTCTGGTCCGGTCGGACTTCGACCCGCGCATCGGGCGCAGCCCTACGGCCGGCACCTCGCTCCTTCGAGAACGTCGCTGGTCTTCAAGAGCCGCTTGCGAGTCAGCAGCTTCACTACTGTCGGTGCGTGGCTGAGCTGACGCCGGGGTTGTACGAGCAGCTGGTCACCGACGGCCTCGAACGACGTCTCCAGATGATCCCCGGCGAGCGGGTCCAACGAGCCGGGCTCGACGCCGCCGACGCCCACGACGCGCTGAGCCGGCATCTGGCCCGCTTGATCGGTAGGGCTCTCCGCCAGATCGGCGGCTCCGACCAGGCGGCGATCCGCCGTCAGGTCGCACTGGCCAACGAGATCGCACAAGCTGTCGAAGGGCTCGCCTCGAACGCCACGAACGCCGACGACCACGTGGCTTCCACCCATGACCTGTTGCGTGCCATCGCCGGGAACGTTCCGCTTCCTGCGGGGGCTTCGAGATTCCCGGCCCGGCCCGAGGTCCCGCTCTCATCGAGCGCGCTGTTGGTGAACGGTCGCGACCAGCCGCGGATCGGCTCCGAGGTACAGCGAGAGCTCGCCTCGGCAGATCGGGTCGACCTGTTGTGCGCATTCGTGAAATGGCACGGCCTCCGCATCATCGATGAGCACATCGCCACGATGACCGGTCGGGGCGGGCGACTGCGTGTCATCACGACGACCTACATGGGTGCGACGGAACGGCGGGCACTCGATCGGCTGGTCGAGTTGGGCGCCGACGTCAAGATCTCGTACGAGACCCGGATGACCCGCTTGCACGCCAAGGCATGGTTGTTCCAACGGTCCACAGGCTTCTCGACCGCATACGTGGGTTCGTCGAACCTGTCGAGATCTGCGATGCTCGACGGGCTCGAGTGGAACGTGCGCCTGAGCGAGGTTGATCAAGGCCATCTGCTCGACACGTTCCGGGCCACCTTCGACGAGTACTGGGAGGACCCTGCGTTCGAGCCGTACGACCCGGCCCGCCCCGAGCAGGTCAGCCGACTCGATCAGGCACTGGCCGCCGAGGGTGCGGGCCCGACCGATCTCCCACTCGATCTGACGACGCTCGACGTCAGACCGTGGGGCTACCAGAGCGAGATCCTCGACGAACTGGCCGCCCAGCGCGAGCTCCACGGGCGCTGGCGCAGCCTCGTCGTGATGGCCACCGGCACCGGCAAGACGATCGTGGCCGGGCTCGACTACCGACGGCTCCGGCAAGCCGGCACCGTCGACACGCTCCTGTTCGTCGCCCACCGGGAGGAGATCCTCGCTCAGAGCCTGTCGAGCTTCCGGCACATCCTCCGCGATGGTTCGTTCGGTGAGACCTACGTTGCTGGTCAGCGTCCCAGCGAATGGCGCCACGTCTTCGCGTCGGTCCAGTCCCTGGCCCGCATCGATCTCGAGCGGGATCTTCCGTCCGACCGGTTCGACATGGTGATCGTCGACGAGTTCCATCACGCCAGCAACGAGAACCGCACCTACGCCGAACTCCTCCGTCACCTGAAGCCCAAGGTCCTGCTCGGGCTGACGGCAACACCGGAACGGACTGACGGGGTCGACATCCGAAGCTGGTTCGACCCTGACGGCGGAGTGGAGCTTCGCCTCTGGGAAGCACTCGATCGGGGCCTGCTCTGTCCGTTCCAGTACTTCGGCGTCCACGACGACGTCGACCTGCGCGACCTCGCGTGGAAACGTGGCCAGGGCTATGACGTCGCTGACCTCACCGCCAGATACACGGTGCACGACAACCGGGTGCGCCTCATCGCCCAGGCGTTGCAGGACAAGGTCACCAGCACGCACCGAATGCGAGCGCTCGGGTTCTGTGTGAGCATCGACCACGCCGAGTTCATGGCCCATCGGTTCAACGAACTCGTCGGAATCCCCGCCCAAGCCGTCACCTCCCGAACACCACCAGCCGAGCGACGAGCAGCGCTGACGGCTCTCCGGAACGGCACCGTCAACGTGCTCTTCACCGTCGACCTGTTCAACGAGGGCGTCGACATCCCTGAGATCGACACGGTGCTGTTCCTCCGACCCACCGAGTCGGCGACGGTGTTCCTGCAGCAACTCGGACGGGGGCTGCGTCTCGCCGATGACAAGCCCTGCCTCACCGTGCTCGACTTCATCGGTCAGCAGCGCGCCGAGTTCCGCTTCGACCTGCGCTACCGCGCTCTCACCGGTGTCACCCGCCGCCAACTCACGCACCAACTCGAGCGTGGCTTCCCCACCCTCCCTGCCGGCTGCCATATCCAGCTCGACCGAGTTTCGAGCGAGATCGTGCTCGGCAACCTCCGGGCCGCCTTGCGCATCAACTGGACGGGACTCGTCGCCGAGCTACGACGCATCGGCGACTGCACGCTCGACGACTTTCTCGCCGAGACCGGACTCGACCCCGACGACATCTACCGTCGCCGTCGTGGCGGCTGGGCCGGGCTACGCCGTCAGGCCGGTCTCGACCTCCGACCCGTCGGCCCCGACGACACCGTCCTCGCGGGGGCGATCGGTCGGCTCCTCCACGTCGACGACCCCGATCGCCTCCGCGCCTACGCGAGGGCCGCTGCGTCAACGAGAAGCGCTCGACAGGGCCTCGATGATCGCGACGGCCGGCTCGTCCTCATGGCGCACTTCGCCCTCTGGGGCTCCGAAGCATCCCCCGACGAGATCCACGATCACCTCCTCCGGCTGCGTGCCCATCCCGGGCGTGCTGACGAGCTCCGCGATCTCCTCGACGTCCTCGCTCAACGGCGACGCCGCATCACCAAGCCCGTCGATGCGGCCGGCCCCAATCCGCTGCACATCCACGCCCGATACAGCCGAGACGAAGCCCTCGCCGCCTTCGGGGTGACGAACCCCGGCTCGGTCCGTCAGGGAGTCAAGTGGGCCGATGACGACAAGGCCGACGTGTTCTTCGTGACGCTCCGTAAGACCGAGAAGCACTACTCCCCCACGACCATGTATCAAGACCGAGCCATCACCCCGTCGATGTTCCAGTGGGAGTCCCAGAGCATGACCGCTGCCGGCTCACCCACCGGCCAGCGCTACATCCACCACGCCGCGCGCGGCTCGACGGTCCACCTGTTCGTCCGCGAGTCCAAGGAAGCCGACGGCGATCTCGGCGCACCGCCGTACCTCTACGCCGGGCCCGCGACATACCTCAGCCACACCGGCGACCGGCCCATGCGCATTCTCTGGCGCCTCGCCCACGACCTCCCCGCCGACATCTTCCACGCCGCCCGCGTCGCCGCCGGCTGACATCGAATTGGGCAGGCCCATCGCCCAGGTTCCGTTCAGCCTCGGACCGCTGGCCTGTGTCGAGGGGAAGGGTCAGGAGGTGGCGCCGCGGCCAGTGCCGGCCGGGATGATCCAGCGCGCGGAGAGTCCGGTCGACCCGGCGATGAGGTCGAGGTCGTGTATCGGACTCCTGTCCTGATTCCCTGGACAGCAGTCCGAATCGGACGGTATGATCCAGCGACGACGAGTCGATCGAGGCCCCGGAGAATCGCCATGCCCCTCAAGGCCGCCCGCACCCACCGCGTCGCCGTCATCGGGGCCGGGCCCGGGGGGATCATCACCGCGGTGCGGTTGCGGCAGGCCGGAATCGAGGACTTCGTGGTCCTCGAGCGGGCCGACGGCATCGGAGGCACGTGGCGCCGCAACCGCTACCCCGGCCTCGCCTGCGACATCGCCTCGCACTTCTACTCCTTCTCCTTCGCGCCGAAGCCGGACTGGTCGCGACCCTTCGCCGGCCAGGCTGAGATCCTGTCCTACCTCGAGGACGTCGTCTCGACGTTCGACCTCCGGCGCCACATCTGCCTCGACACCATCGTGGAAGCTGCGCAGTGGGACCACGAGGCGGCCCTCTGGCACTTGACGACCGGCACCGGGGAGACGGTGACCGCCGAGGCGGTCGTCGCGAGCCCTGGGATGTTCGGCGAGCTCCGCTACCCCGACGTCGAGGGACGCAACCGCTTCGCGGGCACCTCGTTCCATACCGGCGATTGGCCCGCCGATCATTCGCTCGCCGGCGAGCGCGTCGCCGTCATCGGCAGCGCGGCGAGCGCCGTGCAGCTGTTGCCCGAGGTCGCCAAGGTCGCCGGCCGGGTGCACCTCTTCCAGCGCAGCCCGAACTGGGTCCTCCCGAAGGAGGACGTACCGTTCACCATTGAACAGCTCGAGAAGTTCCGGCAGTCACCGAACTCGTTGTCGGCACTGCGAGGGGAGTTGTTCCACCGATACGCCGACGATCCGCCCTTCGCGAAACCGCAGGAGAACGCGGAACGCGAGCGATCGGGCGTCGCCTGCATCGCGGTCGTCGAGGATTCCGACGTGCGGACCCGGCTGACCCCGAAGGACCCGTGGGGTTGCCACCGGCCGCTGTTCTCGAACGACTATTACCCGACCTTCAACCTGCCCCACGTCGAGCTCGTCACCGACCCGATCGAGTGCATCACCGCATCCGGTGTGCGAACCACCGACGGCACCGAACGCGAGGTCGACACCGTCATCTACGCCACCGGCTACGAGACCACGAAGTTCGCATCGGTCATCGACTTCGTCGGCCGCGACGGTGTGCACCTCCGCGACGCCTGGGCCGATGGCGCGCAGGCATACCTCGGCATCGCCACGAGCGGGTTCCCGAACCTGTTCATGCTCTACGGGCCCAACACCAACGCCGGATCGATCGTGTACATGATCGAGTGCCAGGCCGACTACATCCTCCGCACGCTGCACCACATGGAACGCGACGACCTCGCCTGGGTCGATGTCCGCCCCGACGTCATGGCCGCCTACAACGAGCAACTGCAGTCCGACATCGAGAACGTCCAGGCCTGGCAAGGGGGCTGCTCCACGTACTACCGGGTCCCATCCGGACGCATCGTCACCCAGTGGCCGCACTCACTGGCCCGCTACCGGGAGCTCACCCATAACCCTCGCCAGCTCGACGACTACGAGACCCACGCACATGCCCACCGCTGACACCGCAGCTACCGCGTTGGTGCCGCTGTCCTGGACGCCCAACCAGCAGGCCGCCCGGGCCCGCATCGCCACCGCCGCCGCCACGGTCGTCGCCCGAGCCGGCATCGCCGGGTGCACCGTGCGCGCCGTCGCCGACGAGGCCGCCATGACGAAGAGCACCGTCCACTACTACCTCCGCGATGCGAACGAACTGGTCGACCTCGCCGTGCTCGGCTTCCTCGACGCCCTCGCCGACCACGCCGCCGGGCTCATCGCCGCCGCCGCCCCCGACGGGCACGAGGCGCTCCACGCCCTCGTGCGCATCTTCACCGCCGGGGAAGCACCCGCCATCGCCCTGACCGACCCCACGCTGTGGTCGGACTTCGCCACGCACGCCTGGCGGCGAGGCGCCCTCGACGAGCTCGCCCGCTGCCTCGACACCTTCACCTCGCGGTTCGAACAGGCACTGACCCTCGCCGGCGTGGACAACGTCGAATGGCGGGCCCGCTCCATCCACCACTACCTGCTCGGCACCCTCAACCGGAAGCTCGTCGCCAGCGTGCCCACCGCCGAGATCGCCTTCGCCGTCTCGGCGCTCGCCGGCATCACGCTCGACCCGCAGCGGTGCTGACCCGACCCACCAGTACCAGACCACCGACAAGACCCAAGGGGGACCCATGACCACGACCACCGCCTTCGACACGAGCAAGCTCCGATGGACGGTCGCCGACGGCGACGGCACCACCAGCTACCGCATCCATCAAGAGACCAGCATCCTGGGCTACGACCGCGACGCCGGCACGATCGACTTCCTCGTGCGCTTCG
Organism: Actinomycetota bacterium; assembly: GCA_009886115.1. Lineage (GTDB taxonomy): Bacteria > Actinomycetota > Acidimicrobiia > IMCC26256 > VFJJ01 > VFJJ01. Next base: position 1,596 of record VFJJ01000179.1, on the reverse strand, counting down.
ACAACTGCGGCGGGCACTGCCCCGCCCACCGCCACATCACCACCACCAGCGTGCTCGTCCTCGAAGGCGAGCAACACCTCGACGACATGCTCCCCGGAGGCGAGCGCGGCCCCCACAAAGTCCGCAAGGCGGGCAAGTACCACCTCACCACCGGCGACGCTTTCCCGCACATGGAGCGCGGCGGACCCGACGGCGCCCTCGTCTTCTACAGCCACCACACCACCGACGGCCGCCTCTACGAGCTCGTCGACGAGAACGGCGAGGTCATCCACGTCGTCACCCTCGACGACATGGTGGGCAACTGGGAAGCCGGGACCTGAGCGGCACTCGACCTGACCACGAGACCGGAGACATCATGGCGACGAGCTACACCACGGACCCGATCGACGTGATCGACGTCGACAGCCACTATTCGCCACCCCCGGGCTTCTGGGAAGCGCACGCTCCCGCGGCGTTCAAGGACCGGGTGCCTCGCATCGGCGACGACGACCAGGGCATGCCGCAGTGGCTGGTCGACGGGCAGCCGTTCGATTCGATCGGTTTCAACATGGTTCGCCCCGACGGCACCAAGGCGCCGGGCAACATGCGGGCGCTGCCCTTCTTCGAGCAGATGCACGCCGGCTCCTACGACGTGAAGAGCCGCGTCGCCTGGCTCGACGAGCACGGCATCGCCCGACAGATCATGTACCCCAACACCGGCGGCTTCAGCAGCCAGATGTTCTTCACGAAGATCGCCGACGACGAGCTCCGCAACGTCTGCATCCGAACCTACAACGACGCTGCGGCAGCGCTGCAGGAAGAGAGCGGTGGCCGTCTCGTGCCGTTGTCGCAGATCCCTTGGTGGGACATCGACGAGGCCGAGAAGGAGCTCACGCGCACGGTGGTCGAGTTGGGCCTCACGGCCGGGCCCACCATGTTCAGCGCGCCGGAGGTCCACGGCCTACCGCCCTTGAACCAGCCGCAGTGGTCCAGGTTCTTGTCGACGTGCGAGGAGCTCGACGTACCGCTCAGCTTCCACATCGGCCCGCCCGGCGGAGGCGCGCACAAGCCCTGGGTCGAACCGGGTGCCGATGCCACCACCAAGTTGGCCACCGGACGCGGTGTGCATCTCGCCATCTATACGACCAACTCGTTCCTGAGCAACTCGTGGCTCATCTCCAATCTCGTCTTCAACGGCATCCCGCTGCGCCATCCGCGACTGAAGATCGTCTCGGGCGAATCGGGCATCAGCTGGTTGCCGTTCCTCCTCGAGGCGATGGACTTCCAGTGGCACGAGAACATCGAACCCGAGGACAAGCGGGACGTCTGGATGGGCATGACGCCCAGCGAGGTCTACCGCCGCAACTTCACCGCGTCGTTCTGGTTCGAGAAGGTCGCGCTCGCCGAGCACATCGACTTCCTCGGCGCGGACACCGTCATGTTCGAGACCGATTTCCCCCACGGAACGTCGTTGACAGACAGGATGACCGCAGACGTCGCAGCAACCCTTGCCACCCTCACTCCCGAGGTGCGCAAGAAGGTCCTGCACGACACCGCGGCGCGCGTCTACAACCTGCAGTAGCACGCGGGCCCCTCCGTCGCACTCCGATCAGCCCG
>VFJJ01000039.1 GCA_009886115.1 Actinomycetota bacterium | reverse complement strand
GCGGCTGTGGGTCGGAGCTCCAGATCGTGGCGGGGTCGAACACCGCGGTCACCGTCCGGATCGCAGTGCCACCAACGGCTGAGGCCGGAGCGACTGAGATCGGGGCGGCGACAGCTCCCGGTACGGTCCAGACCGGCGTCGAAGACCCGACGACCACGCCGGCCAGACCGGCGTCGGTCCGGTCGACGAGCCGCGGAGCGAGGACCCTCCCTGCGTCGCCGGAGGCAACCTTTGAACGCGGCGGCGCCAGCAGCTTGAATGAGGGTCATGGCCCATCCCCCGAGCAGCACCCATCCCGCACCCACCGACGATCCCGAGCTGGCCTTCGATCCGATGGACATGGAGCGCACCAAGGACTGGGATCTCCTCCGCCGCATCCGCACCGAGTGCCCGGTGATGCGGCCCACTGCCGGCGTCGTGTTCACGGCCAACCACGCCGACACGGCGAAGGTCTTCAAGGACGCCAAGGGTTTCTCGTCGGCGGGCGACATGCGAGCACCGGGGGTGACCGTCTCCGAGGAGGAGAGCTTCCTCGGCGAGCTCGACCCGCCGTTGCATCCGAAGATCCGCCGCATCCTCCTGCGGGGCTTCACGCTGCAAGCAGCCAACGAGGACGAGGCCTGGACCCGAGCCAACGTGCGCCGCCGGCTGGAGGCCATCAGCGCCTCGGGAGGCGCAGATCTCATGGCCGCGTTGGCGATCGCGCTTCCGGGCTCGATCGCCGCACACGCCCTGGGGATCCCCGACGAGATGCACGAACAGGTCATGGACTGGTGCAACGAAGTGCTGCACAGCACGTGGCCCTACACGGGCGCCACCGACAAGGGCACGGGAATCGCCGCCTGCTTCCCCGAGCTGTCAGCCCAGATCGATGCCTGGATCACGGAGCGAGCAGCCGCGTCGGACGCCGACGCGCCGTCCGGTCTGCTCACGGTGATGGTGCGTGCCACCGACGAGTCCGGCTGGCGCATCCACCCCGAGCACATCCGCACCCTGACGATCAACATCCTCGCCGGCTCGCTCTCGGCGAGCTACATGATCGGCAACCTGCTGCACCGCTATCTCGTCGACGACGAGTTCGCCGGCGCGCTCCGGTCGGATCGCACGAAGATCCCCGCGGCCGTCGAGGAGACGCTGCGCATGGAGGCGCCCGTCACCTTCCTCATGCGCACCATCAAGCACGACACCGAGATCGGTGGGTGCCCGGTGTTCGAGGGCGAGCACGTGATGCTCGGCATCGCGTCGTCGGGCCGAGACGAGACCGTCTACCCCGACGCCGAGGAGTTCCGCCTCGACCGGGTCGATCCGCCCGAGCATCTCGCCTTCGGGTTCGGTCCGCACCTGTGCCTGGGCAACCACCTCACTCGCATGGTCGGCAAGGTGGTGCTCGAGGAGTTCATCGACACGTTCGCACCGGGGACGGTCGCGTTGGCGCCTGGCTTCGTGTGGGAGTGCGTGGCGCACGTCCAGGAGTACGGCCCCGAGCATCTCGAGGTCGTGGTGGCACGCCCCGGATGACGACCCACGCGAGCACCGACACCGTTCCCGTCATCGACATCGCCCCCTGGCGGACGGGCGACGAAGTGGGCGGTGCCGGTGCCGCTGCCGGTGCCGCTGCGGCTCGGGCAGCGGTGGCTCGGGCAGTCGATGCTGCCGCTCGGGGGTCCGGGTTCTGGCAGATCGTCGGTCACGGTGTCGACCCTGAGCTCGTGGCCCGGGTGCGGGCGGTCACGGGCGACTACTTCGCCCAGCCGCTCCACGAGAAGCTCAGGCACCGTCCTCCTTCGGCCGAGATCAATCGTGGCTACGCGCCCCGGGGCAGCGAGTCGTTGTCGTACAGCCTGGGCGTCGCTCGACCACCTGACCTGTTCGAGGCATTCAACGTCGGCGAGGAGGGCTGGCCTCGGGGTCAGAGCGGCTACGAGGCGCGCCGGCACGACCTCTTTGCCCCCAACATCTGGCCCAGCCAACCAGCGGACTTTCGGGACGCGGTGTGGGCGTATTTCGAGGCCGCCCGGAGTGTGGCGATCACCCTCACCAAGATCTTCAGCGCGGCCCTGGGGATGGGCAACGACTTCTTCACTCCCTTCATCGACCATTCCACGAACGTGTTGCGGATCCTCCGCTACCAGACCACACCCGACGATCCTGAGCTGGTCGCGCATCAGGTGGGGCACGGGGCTCACAGCGACTACGGCATCTGCACGGTCTTGTTCGCTGATCCCGTCCCCGGGTTGCAGATCCTGGCTGCCGATGGGACCTGGCACGATGTCGTGCCCGAACCGGGGGCGCTGGTCGTGAACATCGGTGATCTCCTCGCCCAATGGACCAATGACGAGTGGCGCTCGACCCTGCACCGGGTGATCCCGCCGGAGCGCCTCGCCGATCGGGTGAACGAGCGGCGGTCGATGGCCTTCTTCTGCGACGGGAACCACGACGCACTCGTGGCGCCGTTACCAACGTGTGTGAGCCCCGATCGTCCTGCCCGATACGCGCCAGTGTTGGCCGGAGAGCACCTCATGAACAAGCTCCTCGGACCGCGACTGCACCAGGTATCGACGGCCGCCGACACGGCCGGCGACCGACTCGGCTCGGCGTTGGCAGACAACGCCTGATGCCGCGTCGGTGAGTGCGCGACGAGGGGGGAAGGTCGCCCTTCCCCCCTCGATCGTTCGTCTGCCCGCAGTGAACGCTGTGGGCTCTGCGTCGGCCGTCTCAGATCACGGGGCGGGCGCCACCGCCACGATGGGACGGGGGATGGCCTGGCCGCCGAGTGAACCGAAGAACGGCCGGTTGCTGAAGCTGAAGATCCCGCCGTCGGTGGCCACCATGAGGTAGCCGTTGCCGTAGCGGACCATCCCGGTGATCGGGGCGTTCAGCGACTGACCAGCGGCGAGCACGCCGGGGATCGAGCCGACGAAGCCGGCGTCTCCGAAGGCGAAGATCCCGCCGTCGGCCGCCACCAGCCAGTAGCCGCCGTTGGTGGCTGTCGGTACGAGCGACTGCACGGGCTGGTTGAGTTGCTTGCCGCCCATCGAGCCGGCGAAGCGGGCATCACCGAAGGCGAACACGCCACCATCGGAGGCGACCATGTAGTAGCCCGCGCCGGTGGGTGTGGACACGGAGTCGAGGATCGGGCCGTTGAGCACCGTCGCCGACATGTCTCCCCGCTTCACCGCGTCGCCCGCCTCGAAGACCCGGCCCCGGTTGGTGAAGATCCAGTAGCCGTTGCCTGAAGGCGTGATGGAGATGGCGGCTGCGGTCTCACCAGCGTTGAGGCTCAGGGCTGCGGCAACCTGGGCGCCACCGTTCCTGGAGACCCGACCGTTCGCTTCGAGCAGGTAGTAGCCACCACCGGGAAGCACCTCGATGTCGCTGACCGTACCCGCCGGGGCGAACGCCGCCTGGGCCGTGCCCGCAGCCGAGCCGAACCCGTAGACCTGCCCGTTGTCAGACGCCATCCAGTACCCGTTCGGCCCAGCCTGCTGCGCCGGTCCCTGCGTCGTCGGTGTCGTCCCCGGCACCGTGGTCGGCGTGGTCGGCGTCGTGGCACCCGGCTGCGTCGTCGGTGCCGGCTGCGTCGGAGTCGTCGGCTGCGTCGGAGTCGTGGGCGGCGTCGGGTTGACGTTCATCGTCCACCGGCGCAGGAATACGTCGCCAGAGGTCACCGCCGAGGGGCTGACGACAAGGTTGTTCGCAATGGAGACGAATGCGACTGTCTCTCCGGCCGCTGAGATCGTGGGACTGCCGTGTTGGATCTGCGGGCCGGCTGTACCTGGCCCGTACTCGTACTCAACTCCAGCATCACCAAACAAAGTGCCGGCAGGATTGATGGTCACGGCCTCCGTGGTGTTGAGCACCGTGTCTCTGACGTACGTCTGCATTGATCCTGCCGGCGGAGCGCTGACACCGGTTCGCGCGAACAGGTTTGACCCTACGGAGTTGAAGACCACGAATCGGCCGTTGTCGCTCACCATCCGGCCGCTGGGGTTGAGCCAGATCCCGGTCGCTGACCTCGCGTTGGCCGAGGTGGTTGGCGAGATTGCTGTAGCGCTGATCAACACGGTCGTGTTGTTCTGCATGTCCCGGAGGAAGACGTCGTCCGGGCTGAACACACTCGGCCCAGGCCCGTTGGCAGGGCACGGTCGCCGCGTTTGAAAACATGGCCGCGTATCCGCTTCTCGGTGCCGGCCTGGGGATGGACGTCTTGGCGCTGAACGAGAGCGTGGGGCCGACCTGGAG
>VFJJ01000155.1 GCA_009886115.1 Actinomycetota bacterium | reverse complement strand
GTTTATGGGCCCTCTGGGCCGATCTCGTATGTACCCGTAGGACCCGGTGGGATCACGTCGCAGTGACAAAGCAGTGACAGGACTGTCCGGACGTTGTCCGGACGACGATTGAGTGTGGGCATGCCCAGAGCCGGAGAGTTGCCCCGTCGACACCGCATCGAGGTCGCCGGCCTGCGCTGGGGCGACTGGAACCCTGAAACCCACCGCCTGTCGATCAGTCGATCACGACAAGCGCTCGCCGGACGATCCGCCGAGTTCGCCACCAAAACCCGCACCAGCCGACGTTGCGTCGAACTCGACCCGACAACCGAGACGATCCTCGAGCATTGGCGAACCCGCCAGCACGACGACGGACACGGCGTCGAGACAGTCACGCCCACCCGGCATTCACGATGCACCCCTACCAACACATCCTCCCCGGCATGAACGCCAACGCCGCCCAACGCTTCGCCAACCTCATCAACCGGTAGACGCACCACAGCCCCGCCAAACCGCCAAGCCCCTGGTCAGGACCCCCTCGGCAGCGGAAACGGTCTCGAGACGTCTACCGGATCGGTAGATCTTCCCGGTAGACGCGAATCAGGACCCATCCCGAAAGATAGGCCCTGACCTGCTGTTTCCTTGGTGGCGGGGGCCCAAACCGCGTGTTGGCTGCAACGCTGAGACTCGGGCGATGAGCGTGGCGCCGCCGAGTATGACGAAGTATGATCGCGACATGACCGTCGAACGACTCACCGTCTCGATCGAATCAGAGCTCGCCGTCGCCGTCCGCGAAGCCGCCGAGGCCGACGAGCAGAACGTGTCCTCTTGGCTCGCCGACGCCGCCCGCCGCCATCTCGCCAACCGCGGCCTCCGCGACGTCGTGGCCGCATGGGAACGCGAGCATGGCGCGTTCAGCGACGAAGAGCTCGCAGCCGCACGCGCCCTCGTCGACGGATGACCGCACTCGTCCTCGACACCGGCGCGCTGATCGCGCTGGATCGCAACGACCGCTCTGTCTGGGCGATCCTCCGCAACGCCGCCGACAACTTCGCGCCGGTGTCGGTGCCCGCCGGTGTCGTCGCACAGGCATGGCGCGACGGAAGCCGACAAGCACTCCTTGCACGAGCGCTCGTCCACTGCGACGAGATCCCGCTCGAGGGATCCCTGGCGCGCGCGACCGGCTTGTTGTGCGGACGCGCCGGCACGGCCGACATCGTCGACGCTTCCGTCGCGCTGATCGCCGCCGCTCGATCGCAAACCGGTCCGACCGCCCTCGTCACCTCCGACCCCACCGACCTCCGACACCTGCTCCAGACGCTCGACGCATCGGTCCGCCTCGTCACCATCTGACGCCCAGCGTTCTCTCCCGCCGCGATGTCCGAGCACCCGGACTCGGGCCGAACCCGGGCGACCTGTTGACGTCGGCGTCCGCGGTTACGGCGCTCGCGATATGGGCGGCGCGTCCCTGGCGACTGTGCTCGCAATTGCCGGCTCCTGGACGCGTCTGGCGCCTACGCGGCTCCGTGACTACCGGGCGCTGCACTGGGAGGCCGCACCGTGTCACGCCGAAGCGGGCTGGCCACCGAGTTTCGGCGCTCGCGCTTTCGAACGGCACATTGCGGACGCGATCACACGCGATCGACAACCTTCCAGGGCACCGCTCGGTCCGGATTTGTCGGGGGTCGGGGGGTCGAGCAGGTGTTCGTTGGACTGGCGGGCTGTGGCTCCCGTGGTGAGACCGAGTTCGATACGGTCCGTCAAGGTTGTGCACGGCCGTGTGTTCACGCCGCTGGTTCCTTACCGAGGTGCACGGGCACGCGCCGCCCCTCGTCGTCGAACACCGCGACGAGCTCGAGCCGCGCGCCGAGTGCTTCGAGGTAGTCCCGCAGCGTCGAGACCCGCACATCCTCCGCGTGTTCGAGCTTCGACACGGCACTCTGGGTGATCTCCAGACGCCCGGCGACCTCGACCTGGCTCAGCGCTTCGGCATGGCGGAGTTCGTACAGACGAACCTCCTCGTCGTAGCCGACCCGTGCCCTCTCGGCGGCCTCGCGCGCGCCTGGCCGCTCCATCATCTTGTCGCGCAGATCGGACCACTTGTGATGCCCACTCATTCGATCAAGACTCATACACCGGTGAGGTCGGCGAGGGCACGCGGTCAGCCGTCGAGGGCTGCGGCCACCCGGTTCCGAAGGGGCGCCGAATGGCGCGGAACCGTCGTCTCTGCCGATCGGCCCGACGATCGTGTTAGCGAGCCACACCGACAGCCCGACCAGATCGGTCGGGTCCGAGCGGCCGGTGCTGATCGTGTGCTCGGCCATGAACGCGAACTCGTTCATGACACCCAACACCTGGCGACTCGCCGTCTTGGCCAGCATCGCCGGCCGCATCTCGGCCGTCTCGGCCGTCTCGGCCGCGACGAATCGGGGGTCGATCCCGAGCGCCGCGAGCACCTCGGCCATCGCAGCCGGGAGTCGGCCGACGACAGTGGCTGCCGTCGCCATCGGCGTCAGCACGGGCACGCGCTGGACACGATGCGGATTCGGGGCTCGGTGTCGGCGCTGTTCACTCGGCTTGCGGCTCGAAGATGTCGGCGGCGGGCTTGCCGGCACGGCATGATGGTGTCGTGACTGCGCCCGCTGTGTCGATCCTTCAGCGCCCCGTGTACGGGGTCGCCGAGGCTGCAGGCCTGCTCGGGCTGCGGCCGGATCGCACGCGCGCCTGGCTCGACGGCTACGAGCAACGCGGCGTCCGATACGCGCCGGTGATTCGCGAAGCATCAACCGGTGACGACATCGTCACCTGGGGCGAGTTCGTCGAACTCGGCTACCTGCGCGAGTACCGCCGCTGCGGTGTGCCGCTGCAGCGGCTGCGCCCGGTGATTGACGAGCTGCGCCGCGAGTTCGCGACGCCCTACCCGCTCGCAACCGCGCGGCCGTACGTGATGGGTCGAGAACTGGTCTTGGAAGTCCAAGAACGCAACGATCTCCCGCCCGCGATCGCCATCGTCATCCGCTCCGGCCAACAGGTCATGCTCACCGACGTCGCCAACCGGTTCTTCCGCAAGGTCGAGTTCGACCCCGCCGGCGATGGCGACGTCCGACGACTCCACCCCGCCGGGCCAGCCTCCGCCGTGGTGATTGATCCTCTCGTACGCTTCGGACGCCCGACCGTAGACGGTGTCGCCACCGAGCGGCTCTGGGAGCTCTTCGACGCCGGCGAAACCGTCGATCAGATCGCGCACGGCTACGAGATCGCACCAGAACTTGTCCGCTCGGCCGTGGCGTACGAGGAACAGCTCCGGTCGCTGGTCGCGTAACCGGCAGTGGCCGCCAGGTTCTTCGTCGACGAGAACGACCTGGCCCTCGGCAAAGCGCTCCGCGAGATCCACGACGACGTCGTCTACCCCGGCCATGTCGAGCTCCCCGAGATCCCGAGGGGCGCACTCGACGACGAATGGCTCCCCGTCGTCGCATCACTCGGTCTCGTCGTGATCACCCGAGACCAACGGATCCGCTACCGGCCCGTCGAGAAGCGGCTCTGGATGGAACACCGCGTGCGCGGGTTCGTGCTCACCGGCCGGCGCAGCCAATCGACCCTCGACAGCCTCGCCATCCTCGAACAGCATTGGCCCCACGTCGAGCAGATCATCGTCGCCGAACCAGAGGGCCCGTGGATGCACGCCGTCACGACCACCGGGCTGCGCGCGATCGCGCTGTAGACGAAAGCAACTCTTATGAGCCCGAGGGGGCTGTGCGGGTGGGTGATGGCGAGAGCGCGAACGTGCTGGTCAGGACGGTGCAGGGGGCGCTGAAGGAACGCCAGGTCCGCCGAATCCGAGCCCGTCCGGCTCGGTGCGTTTGACGTGGGTTTGACCGGAGCGGCCACCGGACACAGCACAGATTGGGTTCGTTTCGCCGATCTGAGGCAAAGCTGCGGCTCACACCCTTGCGGCAGCCGCGTGGGGCACGATCGTTCGGAACGTGAGGTTGATCCGCTCGCCAACGGGCTTCGCTGTCTTCGGCACCTGGTGGACCCAAAGGTCCTGGGTCTGCCCTCGCATGATCACGACATCGCCGTCGAACAGCTCGAGCTCTCGCTTCACGGCCGCATCGTCGCGGCGACGAAACTGGAAGCGCCTTGTGGCGCCGAAGCTGACGGAGGCGATCACCGGGGCGGGACCGAGATCCTCTTCATCGTCCGCATGCCACGCCACGCCGTCCCTACCATCGCGGTAGAGGTTGAGCAGCACGGTGTTGAAGCTGGCCTGTGCGATCTCCTGAGCCCGCGTCCTCACTATCGTCAGGATGGGCGTCCATGCATGTGGCTGCATGGTGATTCCCGAGTACGTGTACTCGAACCCTCCGTCGCCGAACCACGCCGTCAACCTCGGCAACGGTGTCTTCTTGCCGAAGATCACGATCTCGTCCTGTTGCCAGGGGACCTCGGCTCTCAGTAGCTCGAACGCTCGATTCGCCTCTTCGGAGCTGAATGCCGATCGCACGACGGAGACATCGAGGCCGGGGCCCGCCAGCGGCTCGTCGAAGAGACCGGCCTGGCCGCTGGTCACGACTGGTCCCCCTGTGGCGATTGGTACTCATCGCAGTTCATCGTGCCTCCTCCCAGAGGTCAGCGAAGTCCGGCGCTACCGGGCTGGCGGCATGGACCTCCGTGAGCGAGAGCCGGATGTGGCGCTCCCGCTTGCCATGATGCACCCCGACGAAGGCCGCCCACACCTCCTGGCCATCCTGAAGGACAGCTGACGGATGAGTGATCCAGCCGTGGGCGATCTGCGAGATGTGAATACGCGCTGGCAGGTCACCGATACGCACGTCGGCCCACCTGTCCTCGAGGCCGGATACTTCACCAAGGACGAGCTGGCCCCGGTCATGGGATTCCGCGAAGTCAGCGATGAGGTCCGGGGTACACCTGGCCAGAGAGGCCAACACGCGACCTTGGCCACGGTCGACCTCGATCACCTCGACTTCATGTTCATCACCCATCGCGATGAGATCGCTCGGATGATCGACCCAGTCGTGCGAGAGCTCTCGAACCGGAACAACGGCCTCCAATCCGTCGACGTCCAGGATCACGTGGCCGTCCTGCACGACTCGCACGTGACCCGTCAGCCGATCGCCGACCTCGACACCGGCGAGCAGCTGCAGCCGTCGCCTTGCTAGGAGTGCCCTTCGGTTTCCGCGTGCGTGCTGAGCACCGACATCCTCAAGCAAGACGGCCAGCCGTTGCCCGACATAGGAGCGAAGCGAGCCCCTGGGTCCGTCCAGCTCGAGCCGGTCGGCGGGGATGAATACCTCCACGCCAGCGATGTCAACAAACACTCCTCCCGTCTCGGCTCGGGTGACAACCCCCGCAACGGCCTTTCGTGCTCTACGTAATTCGTCGAGGACGCAGCGCTCGCCCTTGAGCGCTGCTCTCTCCCTCGCGTCGGCCATGACCCGAATTCCGGCCAATGTTCGCTCGGGCGAATGGAGTCGCCTCGGCGCGGGAGTCGGAACTCGCCGAGCTCGAGCCGGTGCCCCCGCCGTGGACCCAGGCGGCCGCTTCGGGGCCGCGCTCCTGTCCGGTTCCTGCGCTGCGTCTGGTTCAGGTACCGGTCGTGACGGTCCGCTCGCTGGAACTCGGAGTACCAGGACGCCGAGCTCGAGGTTCTTGCGCGGGATCAGGCCGTCCTCGCCAGTGAGGAGGTGTTTCGTGAGCACTGGAGGTAGCGGGTCGGTCACCCTCACCCTGATGGCCGCGTCGAACCTCCCGAGCGTCTCCACCTCGTCAATGACCTGATCGGCCAGCATTCGGATGCGGTCGCGAACCGACACGTAGTTGTGCTGGTCTGCAATCGCGAGCACTGATCCTGGACGCATCGCCGACAGGAGGTCGAGAAGGTTCTCGACAGCTGCTGGCCGGTGCACAATGTCCTCGTTCAGGCAGTTCTGCACCATCACGAAATCGAGTGACTGCAGAATGCTCCGGTGAGCGTTGAAGGTCGCCGGTGTTCTGAGGTCGAGCGAATGATGCTGGACCTCGATGGACCCGTCCCATCGACATCGGCAGCCCACGTCGAGGAGCGCCTCACGAACGATCCGCCATTCGTCCGTGGCGATGTCGAACAGATGCAGCCGCAACCGGTCGACCTGCGCCTTCGCGTCGATCAGCAGGTTGATGAGGGCTACGGCCTCGGGGGCGGGGCCTGCGCCGACGAGACCAACGTCGAGGATCGGGCCAATCGAATCGAGAACCAGCGAGCGCGCAATCACTTGCTCGGCCATTCTTATGTATGGAGGCACATAGGCGAGCAGGTAGGCCAGCTCCGATCCCTTCTCGTAGTCGATCAGGACCCGGCCACTTCGGTAGCTACGACGTAGGCCTCGAAGAGGCTCACGGAGCGAGGAGAGCATCTCTTCAAGCGTCTCCGTACCCCTCCTGCTCGAGATACCGGCAGCCACCTCAACCACCAGGTCGTACATCGAGGATGACGACAACCTGCGGCCGCGGATCGCGCGCTCAAGGCGCTCGGGTGGCGTGAGCCCCCAACCAAGGAGGACTGGTGCCGGGGTCGGTTGCGTCACTTCAGGCGTGGCCATCGCTGGCCTCCGTGCTCGGGCCGCTGGCGCCGGCTCGATAGGCGATCTGGTAGCCGTCGACATCCTGACGGAGTCGGCCGGTCTCCACCAGACCTATTGGGTCAACGAGGAGGTCCATTCCTGCGGGCAGGCCACGACGCTTGCTACGCCGCACGACAAGCACCGCGTAGCGGTCACCTTCTCCCGCGTCATGGAGCCGTTGAGCGAGACGCCACTCGCCAGTCGACAAGTGAAACCCCTCGCCACTGCTGCTCTTGACTTCGAGGCACATCGCCTTGGTGTCGGCGTTCACGTAATTCCCTGGCGGGTTGTTCACGGAATTCCCCTGCTGGGCTCCGTGCGTGTCTAGTGGTGTGTCGTTGAAATAGCTGTGGTAGTCTGGTATGATGTTCTTATGCCTGTTCTGACTGCTGCGCCGTTGCCGATGTCGGTCGAGGAGCGTGCTGCGTTGGATGTGATGGCCCGGTCGGGGTCGTTGCCGTACCGTCAGGTGGTCCAGGCGAAGGCGTTGTTGTGGGCTGGGGATGGGGTGCCGACGAACGAGGTCGCGCGTCGGTGTGGCACGACGGATACGTCGGTGAGGGCGTGGCGTCGTCGGTTTGTCGAAGAGGGTGTCGAGGGTGTGGGGCGGATCGCTCCGGGTCGGGGCCGGAGGTCGTGGTTGCCGGAGGGCACGGTCGCGGCGGTGGTTGCTGACACGCAGACGAACCGGCCTGATGATGGTTCGACGCATTGGTCGACCCGGCTGATGGCTGCTCGTCAC
>VFJJ01000083.1 GCA_009886115.1 Actinomycetota bacterium | reverse complement strand
GGTTCCGGTCCCGGTTCCGGTTCCGGTTCCGGTTCCGGTTCCGGTTCCGGTTCCGGTTCCGGTTCCGGTTCCGGTTCCGGTCCCGGTCCCGGGGCCCGCTGTCGTGACGGCTGCGGCCACGGCCTCTTCGAGACGATCGAGCGCGGCGCCCAGTTCGGCCTGTGGCGACGCGATCGTGGTGCGGGTCCCGAACGTGTCGTCGGCCCGGGTCGCGGTGAAGGCGTCGTCGCCTCCCGTGGCGATCCCGGTGATCACGATCGCCAGCACGAAGGCGCCAATGCCGGCGATGAGCCGGTTCTTCGTTGCCGCGGTCGCTTCCTCGGAGTACACCGCATCGACGACCGCCTCGGTGTTGACTGCGGTCTCGTCCGGGCTCTCGGTGTCGACGGCGGCATCGGTGTCGGTGTGGCTCTCGACGGCGCCTACTGGCGAGGCACCCGGGACGACCCCGAGGCCCTCGACGGCCTCGAGAGCCTCGATCATCGACGCGGCGTCGGCGAAACGCTGCTCGAGCGACGGGTGCATCGCTCGTTCGACGATGGCGATCAGGGCCTGATCGAGGTCGGGCCGCAAGGTCGCCAACGGGACGGGTGAGGCCTGGGTGATCGATCGGGCGAGTTCGATCAGGGAATCGCCGGCGAAGGGACGCTTGGCCGAGAGAGCGAAGTACATGATGACGCCGATGGCGTAGAGGTCGCTCTGGACTGTGGCCGGCTGGCCGGCGATGAGCTCGGGCGCGATGTACTGCCAGGTACCCACGAACTCCCCAGGTCGGGTGAGGTCCTGGCCGGCGCCCTTGGCGATCCCGAAGTCGGCCAGCTTCGCCACGCCGCTGGCTGCGAAGAGGATGTTCCCCGGCTTCACGTCGCGATGGATGAGCCCGGCTTCGTGGGCGGCCCCGAGCCCGGCCAGCACGTCGCGAACGACGGTGCACACCGTGGCCTCGTCGAGCGGCGTGCTCCCCAGGTCGTCGGAGAGGTTGCGGCCGGGAAGGCGTTCCATCACCAGGTACGGCTCGCCCTCGTGCTCGCCGAAGTCGTGGACGGTGACGACGTTGGGATGGTTGAGCCGAGCCATGGCCCGGGCTTCGTGCGAGAACCGGAGCGCCGTCGAGACGTGATCGGCCGCGTCGCCGCGCAACATCTTCACGGCGACCGTGCGGTGCAGCCACAGATCGCGGCCACCCCACACTTCGCCCATCGCCCCAGCACCAAGGGGCTCGTCGAGGCGGTACCGTCCCGCCAGCGTCCAGCCTCCGGTTCGGGCACCCGGCAGCGGACGGTCGGTGACCGGCGAGGGATCGTTGGACGTCTCGATGATCACAAGCAGCGCACCCTCGGCTCGGGGCTTCTCGCTCGCCTGAACCCGTGCGGCGGCGAGGTCACAGCGAGTGTCGAGCCCGTCGAGTGTAGCGGTGCGTTCCGTGGTCACGAGCCTGCCCGCCGTGACGCCAGGACCCAGGGGAGGTCAGGCGGCGTCAGCCGGGGGCGGCGGTTCGGTTGATGGCTCGCGTGGCCCAATCTCGCCAACCGTGCGGGACGTCCGGGGTGTCGCGCAGTCGCACGAGAAGGTCGGGATCGCCGCTGCGGTGGGCTTCGGAGATGTCGGCGATCCGCAGGCCGTGCGCCGGCGGCCCGGCGATCGCGATCGAATCGCCGGCGCCCACGTCACCGTCGGCGACGATGCGGAGGTAGGCACCGAGGCGATCGGCGACGTCGAACCGGTCGACGAAACCAGCGTCGCCCATCCTGATCCCGAGCTTGAAGCAGGGCTGGCGCGGCTGGGCGACTTCGAGCACGGTGGTCCCGACGGTCCAGCGCTCGCCGATCACACAGGCCATGAGGTCGATCCCGGCCACGGTGAGGTTCTCGCCGAACGTGCCGGGCTCGACCGTCCGTCCCAATTCGGCCGACCACCACCGGTAGTCGTCGATCGAATAGGCGTAGACGGCCTTGTCGGGGCCGCCGTGCACCCGCAGGTCGGCCTGGCCGTCGCCAGCGAGGTTGACGCCCCGCACGGCGACCCGTCCGCCGACCGGCAGCTTCCAGATGGCCGTGGTGACCGTCCGTCCGAACCACTCGACGTCGCGGGGTTCGCCGACGTTCACCGAGACCAGTGCACCCTCGATCGATCGCGCCATGAGCTCCGCTCCATCGTCTCCCGCTGGAAATCTCGGCGTGCGAACCGATCGGGGTCGACGATCGTCTATGCCGATCATGGTGACGAACCTATCCGGTACGGTGCGCGATCAGGTGGTGAAGGTGAAGGGCGAGGTGGTCGAGGGATGAGCAGGCACGGGCATGATCCCGATCGGCGACCGGTGCTGGCGATCCCGCCGCAGCCGCTCTCGGCCGGTGAGGACGTGCCGCCGCCGGCGACGGCACGCGATCGGGCCATTCGCGACGCCGCGCTCGCCCGCATCGCGGAGGCCGCCGACCGGGTCGGTGTCGACCGTCGGCGGTTCCTGCACACCGCCAGCGGGGTTGCCGGGCTCCTCGCCACGATCAACCTGGCCGCGTGTTCGACCGATGGCGACGGTGGACGCGCCGCTCCCGGACCACAGCGCCCGACGAGCCCGTCGACCGCAGGCCGTCCGTCGACCACGTCCCGCTCCACATCCACCTCGACGGGCGACCCCGGAAACAGGAACTCGACGTCGACGTCGACCACGGAGGCCCCGACCGCTTCGAGCACACCGAGCACACCGAGCTCGCAGGTCACGACCACCGGTCCCGGTGGGGTGTTCGAGGTGCCCGAGCCCGAGGACGTCGAGGCCTGCGCGGCGGCGCTCACGTTCGGTGGGGCGTTCATCCTCGACGTGCACACCCACCACGTCATCCCCGACGGGCCGTGGGTGCGCAACGACAGCCGACACGCCAACTCCTTGCGGCGCTTGGCTCCCAACGGGTGCGGCGAAGGCGAGCCGCTCGAATGCCTCGATCGGCTGGCGTACCTGGAAGACATGTTCCTGAGCAGCGAGACGACCGTCGCCATCCTCTCGAACGTGCCCGCGGCCTCCCCTGAGATCGACCCCCTCACCTTCGCCGAAGCTCTGCGGACACGGGAGCTGGTCGACGCGCTGAGCGCCGGCGGCGAGCCCCGGGTGCTGGTGCAGCACATCGTGGCCCCGAATTTCGGGCTGCTCGGCGTTCACCTCGACGCCATGACCGCCAACGTCGAGACGGGGCGGGTCGTGGGGTTCAAGACCTACACCGGCTACGGCCCCGGCGGTCGCGGGTATGCCCTCGACGGCCCCGACGTGGGGTTGCCGTTCCTCGAGCACGCCCGGAGCCTCGGCGTCAAGGTGATCAGCGTGCACAAGGGCTTGCCCCTGTTCAACTTCGACCTGGCCAACAACGGGCCCCGAGACCTGGCTGCGGTGGCCGGCCTCTATCCCGACCTGAGCTTCGTCGTGTACCACTCGGCGTGGCAGCGCGACGTGAGCGAGGGCCCCTACGACGCCGGACGGGCGGCGGTCGGGGTGAGCTCGCTCGTGAAGGCCTTGCAGGATCATGCGATCGCGCCCAACACCAACGTGTACGCCGAGCTGGGAACCACCTGGCGGGAGCTGGTCCGCCGGCCCACCGAGGCGGCCCACGTCATCGGCAAGCTCATGGCCCACGTGGGCGAGGACAACGTGCTGTGGGGTACCGACGCCATCTGGCTCGGATCGCCGCAGCCCCAGATCATGGCGTTCAAGGCGTTCCAGATCACGCCCGAGTTCCAGGACCGCTTCGACTACCCCGAGCTGACCGAGGGGCGCAAGCGCAAGATCCTGGGGGACAACGCAGCCCGCCTCTATGGGCTCGACTCGGGCGCCCTGCGCTGTGTGCTGCCGGGCGACGCGCTCCAGCGGGCCCGCGACGAGCACGCCGGACTCCTGACGATGGGACCGATCCGCGATTCCTGGCTCCCGCGGGGCCCGGTCACGCGCCGAGACGTCCTCACCTGGCTCGCCCGGCTGCCCGGCCTCCCCGCCCCGGCGTGACGCTGCGGGCCACCCGCCGGAGGGCCACCCTCCGGTGGCCCGGTGGCCCGGTGGCCGTCCCATGGTCGCGGGGTGGCCGCGAGTACCGTCGGAACGCCCATGGGTCCTCCGTCCTCCGACCGTCCACCTGAGCCTCGAGCCCGTACCCGTTCCGGTGCCCGGAGCGAGGCCCGGGCTCGGCTGCGCCGCCGGCGGCGGCAGTTCGGGGCCGCCATGGCGCTGGCGGTGGTGACCGGCTTCGTGCTGGGACTGGTCTGGCACTCCATCGGCGACGATGACAACGGCCTCTCGGCGCTCGACACGGCGGTCACGCTCGACCCGTCGATCAGCACGGTCACCGGGGCCACGCCGTTCTCGGCGCCGTCCACCACGGTCTCGACGGCTCCGGCGACCGTCGCCCCGCTCGTGGAGGCGACCACCACGACGCTCGCTCCCGAGCCCTTCGACGGGTGGTCCGACCCGGCCCAGGTTGGAGAGCCATACAGCGCAACGGTTCCCGGCGTGTTGACATTCCGTGGGAACCCCACCCGCACCTACTACGGCTCCGGCCCCGTCCCCAGCGATCCCGTCGTCGACTGGAAGTTCGCCATCGGCTGCTCCGAGTCGTCGGAGTTCGGCACGACCCGCACCTGGTGCGGCAGCGGCTGGACGGGCCAGCCCGCGGTGTTCGAGCGCGACGGCCGAACCTGGGTGGTGTTCGGCGCCTACGACCGCACGGTCCACTTCCTCGACGCGGCCACGGGCGAGCGGATCATCCCCGACTTCCCGACGGGCGACATCATCAAGGGCTCGGTCACCGTCGATCCCGACAGCTACCCCTTGGTGTACGCGGGTTCGCGCGATAACCACTACCGGGTCATCGCGATCGACCGGCCCGAGCCCACCGAGCTGTGGCGGCTCTCGGCCACCGACGTCTCGCCCACCATGTGGAACAACGACTGGGACGGATCGGGGCTGGTCATCGGCGACCATCTCTTCGTTGGCGGCGAGAACAGCCAATTCCACGTGGTCAAGCTCAATCGGGGCTACGGCATCGACGGGCTGGTCACCGTGGCCCCCGAGCTGGTGTTCAACACGCCGGGCTGGGACGAGGAGCTGCTCCGGGCGATCGGCGATCGCGAAGTGTCGATCGAGAACTCCGTCGCCATGTGGAACGACATCGTGTACTTCGCCAACTCGGGCGGGCTGGTGCAGGGTTGGGACCTGAGCGGGCTGCGCGAGGGATCGCCGACGTTCGGGCAGGTTCCGACCCGGGTCTTTCGCTTCTGGACGGGCGAAGACACCGACGCCACGGTCGTCGTCGACGAGGACGGCTTCCTCTACGTGGGCTCGGAGTGGGAACGCCATACCGCACAAGGGCGTGAGGTCGGCCAGATCATGAAGCTCGACCCCAGCCGACCCGACGATCCGCTCGTGTGGTCGCTCGCCGACCAGGACACCGAAAAGGACGGGGTCTGGGGCACGCCGGCACTGCATCGCGACATGGTGTACGTGCCCACCAACAGCGGGCTCGTGTACGGGATCGACCGGGCCACGGGCGAGGTGCGCTGGGAAAAGCGTCTCCCCGGCCCCACATGGCAGTCGCCGGTGGTCGTCGACGACGTGCTGATCCAGGGCGACTGCAGCGGCGTGCTGCACGCCTACGACGTCTCCGACACGACCGTCGACCCACCCGAGCTGTGGCGGATCAACCTGGGCGGCTGCATCGAGTCGACCCCAGCCGTGTGGAAGGGCCGCATCTACCTCGGCACCCGGGGCGGCAGCTTCCACGCGATCTCCGATTGACGGTCGACCCCTGCGAGCACCTGTCGCTGAAGGGGAACAGGTCCACCTGAGCGACAGGGGCTGGACGGGGTTGGGCCGTTCCACCCGGCGGGCCCTCCGGGCTGCTGGGGGATCGTCCCGAGAGGTCGGTAACGTTGCCGGCATGAAGATCGCGGTCACCGGAGCGAGTGGGCTGATCGGACGGGCACTCTGCGAGACCCTGGTATCGCAGGGGCACGAGGTCGTGAAAGTGGTGCGTCGGGTGGTGCCGCCCAGCGAGACCGGCACCGTGGCGTGGGACCCGTCGACCGGGGTCATCGACGCCGCCGGCCTCGAAGGGCTCGACGGCGTGGTGCACCTCGCGGGGGCCGGGATCGCCGAGCGGCGCTGGACCCCCGCCCACAAGGCATCCATCCTCGACAGCCGCGTCGCTGGTACCAATCTCTTGGCCCGCACCCTCGCCGGCTTGGCTTCGCCGCCATCGGTGCTCTTGTCGGGATCGGCCATCGGGTTCTACGGCGATCGGGGCGATGAGCTGCTCACCGAGAGCTCGGCGATCGGCACCGGCTTCCTTGCCGAAGTGGTCGGGAAGTGGGAAGTGGCCAGCCGACCCGCGGTCGATGCCGGGATCCGCACCGTCGCGTTGCGCACCGGGATCGTCCTGAGCATCAACGGTGGTGCGCTCAAGAAGCAACTCCTTCCGTTCAAGCTGGGGTTGGGCGGCAAGGTCGGCACCGGGCGTCAGTGGATGAGCTGGATCACCCTCCACGACGAGGTCGCGGCCATCATCCACCTCCTCACGGCCAGTGACGTCTCGGGACCGGTGAACCTCGCCGCGCCGGGCCCCGTCACCCAGGCGGACTTCGCCGACAGCCTCGGACGGGCACTGCACCGACCGACGATCCTGCCCACACCGGTGTTCCTGGTGAAGGCTGCACTCGGTCGCGAGCTCGT
Organism: Actinomycetota bacterium; assembly: GCA_009886115.1. Taxonomy (GTDB): domain Bacteria; phylum Actinomycetota; class Acidimicrobiia; order IMCC26256; family VFJJ01; genus VFJJ01. The sequence goes on along the minus strand of VFJJ01000083.1, from coordinate 19,204 downwards.
CGACGAGTTGCTGCTCGCCAGCCAGCGGGTCGATGGGCGTCGGCTCGTCGACTCCGGCTTGACCTTCACCCATCCCGAGCTCGACGGTGCGTTGGACCACATGGTGCGTCGCGATTCGCGAGACTGAAGCATGGCTGACACCCGCGAGCGGTCCCACACGAGGTTGCTCTGCTGGTCGTTGGTGGTCGTGTCGTGTCTCGTGGGCGGCCTCGCCGGCTGCGGCGATGACGCGGCTTCATCTGGTCCGGTGATCGTGAGCGACGACGACTGCCCGCAGCCCGAACCCACGGGGGTGTTGTCGACCGACAAGGACGACTTCGTGCTGCCCGCCCTGTGCGGCGATGCCCAGGTGCGTCTGGCCGACTTCCGGGGCACACCGCTGGTTGTGAACCTCTTCGCCTCGTGGTGTGGGCCGTGCAAGAAGGAGCTCCCGGCTTTCCACCGGGTCTCCGAAGCCGCCAAGGGCCGTGTGGTGTTCATCGGGGTCAACTCGAAGGACGCCGGCGACGGCTACCCGCTGGCCGCCGAGTCGGGTGTCACCGACTGGCCGCTCGCCCGAGACACCGGCGGCCGCGACGAGGACGGCCTCGCCCGCTCGTACGGCGCCCGGGGCCTGCCGGTCACGGCGTTCTACAACGCCGACGGCACCATCGCCGAGGTCGACTTCGGTGAGCTCGATGAGGCCAAGCTCGCCGCCAAGCTCCTCGAGCTCTTCGGAGTCGACGTCGAGCTGGAGTGAGCCCCGTACGAGACGGAAGACCGGCTCGGAACGCCCCGGGGGCCGCTGCTAGAGTCCACCCCGACTCGGGCGGTTAGCTCAGCGGGAGAGCACTTCCTCGACACGGAAGGGGCCACAAGTTCGATCCTTGTACCGCCCACCGAGAAACACCCAGGGCAGGGGCACTTTCGAGTGCCCCTGCCGCGCGCCCGACCTCCTCACGCCAGTCGAGCTCGAACAGTGGCTCAAGATCCCGATCGCGACGATCTACGCCTGGTCGCACCAGGGGACCGGGCCGACCCCGCTCAAGATCGGCCGGCACCTCCGGTACCGGGCGTCCGACGTCGAAGCATGGCTCGACACTCAGGCGGAAACCGCTCGGCCCGGGTCATGAGCCCGCCGGGTCGCGCCGCCGCCCCGGCGGGCCCGCCAGCGCGCTGGCTGGGGGCTCAACCCCAGGAAGCGCGACGCTGCCGGCGGCGGCAGAACGTCGTGCCCGTCGACGACACGAGGACGGTCGTCTACAGGATCGACGGTACGGCGTCACGGGCATCGCTCACGATGAGGAACGAGACCGGCGGCACCGAGCAGGGCACGCACCTCGTCCCATGGGACGATACGTTCACCGTAGCGCCCGGCCAGTTCGTCTACCTCTCGGCGCAGAACGAGGGCGACCACGGCACGATCACGTGCACGATCACCTCCGATGGACAGGTTGTGCAGACGGCCGAATCGAGCGGCGCGTACGTGATCGCCGAGCAGATCCGCGAGCACCACCGCTCCACCCGGAGCGTCGATCTCTCACGGTTCTCGACCGAGGAGGTGACGTCGCTGCAGCAGTACAGCCTGTTCCCCAACGCCACCGTGCTCGTCTCGGCCGACCTCGTCTCGGTGCTCGTTGCCGTGCCCGGCTCTGCCCCTGATCGGGCGGAGCTGGTTGCCATGCATTTCGAGCGCAGCCCGAGACCCGATCGCGCCCCTTCGACGCGACCGTGCCGTACGAGCAGGCCGACCTCGGCGCCGTGCTCAACCAGGATCTGGCGTTGTTGAAGCACGCCCAGGTCGGCGTGCGCCAGCCCGGCCTCACCCACTTCGTCGTGCCGAGCGAGGAGATCCGCATCATCAACATGCACCACACGCTGGAAGGTTTCCTCGGCGGCGACCCGTCGGCCCTCCCCGGCGGCGCCATGACCGGCTGAGGCTCCGGTGAGGGGACCGGCCCAGGGGCCACGGGCTCGCCTCCCCGGTAGACGCAACACGGTTACGCTCGACCAACCACGAGTGCACGCTCAGGTCCCACCGTGGACGTGCTACCCTCCGCTCAGCGCAACACGGTTACGCTCGTCCAACCACGAGTGCACGAGGAGACCCATGAGGCTCGCGACCCGTTGCTCCATCGCCCTCGGCAGTGCCGCACTGATGGTCGCGACCGCTAGTGCCGTCTGGGGTGACACCGTCCGCAATTACGAAGACGACACCGTCGACGCCATCGCCGAGGTCGTCACCATGAACCTCGGCGCTGACGACTCCGTCAGCCTCTCTGTCGAGGCGACCGCCGACTCGAAGAAGGGCTGCAACATCGATTCCGGCGAGGTCCTGGTGGTGAACGCCACGTCGCAGAAGCCCAACGTGGCCCTGGTGTCGAACGACGGGATCGCGTTCTCCACCACAACCACCGTGACGTTCAGCAACTGCACAACCCCGGTATCGGTCGGGGTAAAAGGTATGGGCCTCGGCACCGGGACCGTGGCGTTCAGCATCGCCGCCGCGACCACCGCTGGTGGCACCTTCAAGATGAACGCCGCGACCTTCCAGGTGCGCGTCGTAGCCGCTGGCTGAGGAGCTGCGAAAACTTCCTCGACACGGAAGGGGCCACAAGTTCGATCCTTGTACCGCCCACCGAGAAACACCCAGCGCAGGGGCACTTTCGAGTGCCCCTGCAGCGCGCCCGGTGCCCGGTGCCCGGTGCCCGGGCGCCTGAGGGCCCGGGCGCCTGAGGGCCATTCGGGGACGGTGAACAGCGCCCCGTTCCAGTAGTCGCGGTTCTCGGTGATGCGGCCATCGCGCAACGAGCCGACCGAGACGCCCCGCACGCCCATCGGCTGCATGACCCACTCGATGTGGTAGCTGGTGTCGGTGCCAGCCGCTCGTACTCAGGGATCGGTCGTCAGGGAGCGACGGCTTCGGCGCCGAGGTGCTCGCGAATCCACGTCCGGAGCGGCACGTCGTCGTCGGTCGGGTCGAAGAATCCGTTCTGGCTCGACGACCAGCCGAGGAGCTGCCGCCTGATCGGATCGACGCTGGGCCACAACTCGCTGTGATCCATACAGGACTTGGGCCGCAGCCACCGGTAGCTGTAGCCGTAGAAGAGCGCCTTGCGGGTGACCTGCGAGAGGTTGGTGCTCCCCGAATGCCAGAGGCGACGGTCGAACACCAGAGCGTCGCCGGCGCCGGCCTTCACCTCGATCGCTCCGTCGGGTCGTCCGTCGGCCCCGATTCGTTGTGCCGCAAGGTTGAGGTGGCTGCCCGGCACGATGCAGAAGTTGCCCATCCCGTCGTCGGGGAGGTCGCTGAGGAAGTACGCCACCTTCAGCGAGACGCGCGGGTGGGGACCAACGGTCTCGAAATCGCGGTTCATGCGGTTGTTGTCCTGATGCCAGCCGTAGGCGCCGGCCCGGGCTGCGGGGTGCGTCGGCGGGCTGACGATGAACTGGGTGTGATACAGCTGGATGTGCCAGCCGAGGATGCCGAACACCTTCGGGAACGTGACCGGCCAATCGATCAGGTCGAGGTACACCGGGTCGCGTCCGACGCAGTCGTGCAGGTTGAGCACGTGATGCGGCCCGACACCGTCGGAGCTGCGGAAGGCATCGAGCTCGCGATCGGCGATCGCCGAGAGTTCGGCGACCGTGGCCTCGGTGAGCGCACCGGGGACCGTGAGGTAGCCCTCGACCTCGAAGCGGTGGCTCTCGTCGTCGGTGAGCCGATGCTCGGTCCAGTCGTCGTGGTCTGACCCGGTCATTGGCATGCGAAATGGTACGTGAGCGAAAAGTCCTTCAGCGACCTCCGAATCGGCCGATGAATCCCACAGCGACACCCAACATGGCTGTGCGAGCGGGGCTCGACCGGAGCTGGGCTCTGGGAGGTGTGGGTTCGACTCCCACCACAGCGCCAGTGCGGCCCGATCGGCCTCCGCCGACGGGCACGCACCCAGTCGTGGAGCCCGGGCGGTTGCACTGCCCGCAGCTCGATGTCCGGCTTCCCCCACCGGTCTGCCCGGGCTCCACGTCTCTCGCCTCCGGCTTCTCAGCTCTCGCTCCGACCGGGCATCTCGCCTGTGGCTGACGCGGCCGAGCAGCGGGTCCGGCTCGCTCGGACGCCCGGCGAGGGCAGCCACGCGACGGCGATGGTGCCGCCGACCGTTCGAATCGTCAGATCACGAACCACTCGGTGGAGATCGTGGGGCCTTCTCCGCTGACGGTGATGCGGACCGGTCCCGTCGGGACGCCGTCGAATCGGAAGCGGCCCACGACATCGCTGTGGTCGGCGATGGTGCCGCTGGGATGGCGGAGCTCGACGAGCACGGCCGCGGCGGGGGCCACCTGCCCCACCAGGCGGCCCCGATCGACCTCGATCTCGATGGCCCCTCCGGCGGTCTCGAACGACATCGAGCGAGCCTGTTCGCGCCCGCCGGCACCTCGCACGCCCACGACCTCGTCGACGAGCGAGTCGAACACCAGCTCGGCCAGCTCGGCGTCGATGGTGCGCCAGGTGAACGACTCTTTGGCCATCGTCACCAGGGCGTCGGGCACGGGATCGACCCGCGACGCTGTGGCCCGCAGCAGGTCGAGTGTGGGGTCGGGATGCTCGTCGATCGCAGTCATGATGTCCTCCTCGTGCTCAAGAGCCCGCTCACTCGCCCGTGATACCGACAGCGGTGAGCGCACTCCGAAGTTTGTCGAGGCATCGGGACCGGGTCGGCCCGATGCTGCCGATCGGCATGTCGAGCATGGCGGAGATGTCGGTGTAGGCGATGGGCGGATCGGCGGTCAGGAGTCGCAACAACGTCTGACAACGCGATGAGATCGTCGCGAAGGACTGCCACACCAGCGTGTCGCGTTCGCCGGCGATCAGCGTGGCATCGAGATCATCACCCTCGACCCGATCGAAGGTGCCTTCATCATCGGTGGGAACGCTGCGTCCCGACTTGCGCAGGCCACGGAGACACTCGTTGCGGGCGGTCGTGGCCAGCCAGCCGGCCAGCCGCTCGGGCTCGCGGATCCGGCTCAGGTTCTCGACCGGCCGATCCGACGCCGGCCGATCCGATGGCGACCGTCGATCGGGCGCGAACGAGGACGGGACGGATCGACCGGCGGCCGGGCCTAACCTGACCGTTGACCCGGCCCGAGCAGGAGGCAGGCAGTGATCATCGACGGATTCGCCCACGCGCTGCCCGACATCGACCCGGAAGAGACCAAGGAGTGGGTCGACTCGCTCGACTCGGTCATCGAGGGTCGAGGACGGCCGCGGGCCCGCTACCTCCTCCTGCGCCTCATGGAACGGGCCCGCACCCTCGGGGTGGTGGCTCCGGCGATGGTCTCCACCGACTACATCAACACCATCCCGCCCGAGGAAGAGCCCTGGTTCCCCGGCGACGAGGAGCTCGAGCGCCGCATCCGGTCGTGCATCCGCTGGAACGCCGCGGTCATGGTCACCCGGGCCAATCGTCAGTTCGACGGCCTGGGCGGGCACCTGTCGACCTTCCAGAGCGCGGCCTCGCTCTACGAGGTCGGCTTCAACCACTTCTTCCACGGCAAGGCCGACGGGGGAGCGGGCGATCAGATCTTCGTCCAGGGTCATGCCGCGCCGGGCATCTACGCCCGGTCGTATCTCGAAGGCCGCCTCAGCGAGGACCAGCTCGACCACTACCGCCGTGAGGTCGGCGGCCTCGGGCTCTCGTCGTACCCCCATCCCCGACGGATGCCCGAGTTCTGGGAGTTCCCGACCGTCTCCATGGGGCTGGGGCCGCTCAACTCGATCTATCAGGCCCGCTTCAACCGCTACCTCCACAACCGGCAGATCACCGACACCTCGCACTCGCGGGTGTGGTGCTTCGTCGGTGACGGCGAGATGGACGAGCCCGAATCGTTGGCCGGGCTGTCGTTGGCCGGACGGGAGCAGCTCGACAACCTGATCTGGGTCGTCAACTGCAACCTGCAACGCCTCGACGGTCCGGTACGGGGCAACGGCAAGATCATCCAGGAGCTCGAGGCGCTGTTCCGGGGCGCCGGCTGGAACGTGATCAAGGTCATCTGGGGTCGGGAGTGGGACCCGTTGCTGGCACGCGATGTCGACGGCGCGCTGGTCAACCAGATGAACACCACCGTCGACGGTCAGTTCCAGCGGTACACCATCGAAAGCGGGGCGTACATCCGGGAGCACTTCTTCGGCCCCGACCCGCGGCTGCGCAAGATGGTCGAGCACATCTCGGACGACGGTCTGCGCACCCTGCGCCGTGGCGGCCACGACTACCGCAAGCTCTACGCCGCCTACAAGCTGGCAGCCGAGCACGAGGGCGCGCCCACCGTGATCCTCGCCCACACCATCAAGGGCTGGACCCTGGGCGCCGACTTCGAGGCCCGCAACGCCACCCACCAGATCAAGAAGATGGACGAGGAGGAGCTCAAGACCTTCCGCGACCGGCTCCGCCTCGACATCCCCGACGAGCAGCTCGAGTCGGGGCTGCCGCCGTACTACCACCCCGGGTTCGAATCGCAGGAGTACGAGTACCTGATGAGCCGCCGGCGCATCCTGCGGGGCGAGGTCCCGAGCCGGCTCATCCGTCCGAAGCGGGTCTTCGTGATGCCCGGCGCAGGCGAGGCTCCCGATCCGTTCGCCGAGTTCGCCAAGGGCACCGGCGAGAAGCTCGAAGCGTCGACGACCATGGCCTTCACGCGCCTGCTGCGCAACTTGCTCCGTGACCCGGTCGTTGGCAGTCGGATCGTGCCGATCATCCCCGACGAGGGCCGCACGTTCGGGATGGACGCGCTGTTCCAGGAGGTCCAGATCTACGCCCCGTTCGGGCAGCGCTACGAGCCCGTCGACGCGAACCTGATGCTTTCGTACCGCGAGAGCCGCCGGGGTCAGATCCTCCAGGAAGGCATCACCGAGGCCGGCTCGATGGCGTCGTTCACGGCAGCGGGCACGGCGTATGCCACCTGGGGCGAGCCGATGATCCCGTTCTTCGTCTTCTACTCCATGTTCGGCTTCCAGCGGGTGGGCGATCTCATCTGGTCGTTCGGCGATTCCCGGGGCCGGGGCTTCCTGTGCGGCGCGACGGCCGGGCGGACGACGCTGCAGGGCGAAGGCCTTCAGCACAACGACGGGCATTCGCTGCTGACGGCCTCGACGGTGCCGAACTGTCGCGCCTACGACCCCGCGTTCGCCTACGAGATGGCGTTGATCGTGCGCCACGGCATCGAGGCCATGTACGGGCCCGCGGCCGAGGAGGCCTTCTACTACCTGACCCTCTACAACGAGAACATGCCGATGCCGGCACTGCCCGCCGACCCCGAGGCCCGTGCGGTGGTCGAAAACGGTGTGATCAAGGGGCTGTACCGGTTCCGGGAGGCGCCCGCCGGGCCGACGCATCCGGCCACGATCCTGGCCTCGGGAACGGGGATGCGAGCCGCGCTCGAAGCGCAGGCGCTCCTGGCCGAGCATCACGACGTGGCCGCCGAGGTCTGGAGCGCCACGTCGTACCAGATGCTCCGCCGCGAAGCACTGCAGGTCGAGCGGCACAACCGGCTGCATCCGACGACCGTTCGGCAGGTCCCGTGGGTGACGCAGCAACTCGCGGCCAGCGAGGGGCCGGTGGTGGCGATCACCGACTTCATGAAGGCCGTGCCCGACCAGATCGCCCGGTGGGTTCCACAGCCGTATCTCTCGCTCGGCACCGACGGATACGGCCTCTCGGACGCCCGTGCAGCGCTACGCCGGTACTTCGAGGTCGACGCGGGCCACGTGGTGGTCGGTGTGCTGCACGGCCTCGTCGAGCGGGGCGATCTCAAGCCCGAAGCGGTGGTCGAGGCCTGCGCCCGCTACCACATCGACCCCGACGCCCTCGACCCCGCTTCGGTGTGAGGTCCCGGGCTGAGCTGAAGGGCTGAGCGCCCGGGCTGATGTGCTGAGCGCCGACAAACGCGACCGACGGCACGCCATGGGCGTGCCGTCGGGGACTCGTAGGTTGTCGTGGCGACGAGACGATCAGTCGTCGTCGTCGTCCTCGTCGTCGTCATCATCCCAGTCGCCGTCGTCCTCGTACTCGTCCTCGAACTCCTCTTCGGAGATGGTCACGTACTCCGAGCTGTCGAGCAGACTCTCGATCGGCCGATCAGCCAAACCCTGCTTGAGTTCGCGCGCCTCGCGGAACCGGCGCGCCCGTCCTTTTCTCGCCACGGCCGTCACCCTCCTCCGGAAGGTTGCAATGATGCCCCACGGGGGGGGTGCAGCGCAGATCAAGCGTCGGACGATCGTCGCGATCAACACGACCGGCCCCGAGTCGCCGTGGGTATGATACCGCCAACCGGGCGATTAGCTCAGCGGTAGAGCGCTGCCTTCACACGGCAGAGGCCACTGGTTCGAAACCAGTATCGCCCACCGGTTCCAGCGCAGGTCAGCGAGGGTGTATGCCCTCGCTGCTTCGCGTCCGAGGTCTCTTGTACCACGCCTGTACCACGGGGCTCCGAGGAGAGCTTCGCGAATCACCTTCGGATCGGGACCACCGACGCCGTCTCGACCCGGGCGTCGCGGCCCATTCGGTCGAGCGCGTCGTTGACCCGTTCCTCGGTCCCGGGGAGCAGATGCCCGTACCGGTCGAGCACGACCGACACCGACGTGTGACCGGCCCGACCGGCGAGCTCTCCGTAGGTGAGCGGTCCGGTGGGGGAGGCCGGGACACCACGGTATCGGGATGGTCCTCGGCGATCCACCACACCCCGAGCCGCTGTTCCCAGTTGGCGCCCATCGCGACTCCGCCCGTCCCCCCAGGCTGGGCCCGGGCCCCTCCGGTCGAAAATATCGACCGAGATTACCGGGAAGGCAAGAGCGGGAGCTCCGGCCCATCCGGCCGCGGCCCGGTGCGGTGCGAGCGCGTCGGGATAGCCTCGGCCCGATGGAGCCAGGGTCGGACGCTGCGTTGCCCACACTGTTCTTCGACCGGCCGCTGGCCGAGGAGCACCGGGATCTCATCGAGGGCCGGGCCCGCCTCGTCGGGCCTGACCTCGCCGAGCTCGGTGAGGCTGACGGGATCATCGCCTCGGCCGTGATCTTCTGGGACGCCGAAGCCTTCCGACCGGCGCTGCGGTGCCGGGTCATCTCCCGCTCGGGCATCGGCTACGACAACATCGACGTTGCGGCGGCCGCGGCTGCCGGCGTGGTGGTGTGCAACGCCCCGGACGCACCGACCGTCTCGACGGCCGAGCACGCCGTGGCGTTGATGCTGGCGATCACCAAGGACCTTCCGGCCAAGACGGCCCGCGCTGTGGCTGGCCTCGACGGTGGATCCGCCACCGCTCTCGAGCTCGACGGTTGCACGCTGGGCCTGGTGGGGTTGGGTCGTATCGCCCGGCGGGTGGCCGTGGCCGCGAGCGCCCTGGGGATGCGGATCGTCGCCCACGACCCGTACCTGAGCGCCAACCCGGTCGCGGAGCTTGTCGACATCGAGCTCGTGGCGCTGCCCGACGTGCTGGCACAGGCCGACGTGCTGTCGTTGCACGCCCCGGCCGGCTCCGAGACTCGTCAGATGATCTGCGGCGCAACCCTGGCCGACGTCAAGCCCGGCGTGTACATCGTGAACTGCGCCCGCGGCAGCCTGATCGACCAGGACGCGCTGCTCGCGGCGCTCGACTCGGGGCGGGTTGCCGGCGCCGCCCTCGACGTCACCGACCCCGAGCCGCTCCCCGTAGGGCATCCGCTGCTGGGCCACCCTCGGGTGATCGTCACGCCGCACATCGCGTCGTCGACGGTCGCCGGCCGCCGCCGCCTGATGGCCGGCGCGATCGACAACGCGCTCGCCGTGATCTCCGGCCGTCCGGCCACGACCGTTCCCGGCTCGTTCGTACCCTCTGCCCCCTGAGCGCCGTTTGCTCCGACCCGCTCCGACCCGACCCGCTCCGACCCGCTCCGACCCGCTCCGACCCGACGAGCATCGGTCACGTGGACGTGCTCTCTGACGTCGTACTGCCCACTGCTCGCTGGGGTGGCGTCAGATCCCGAGACGAAGGTCAACATCGACACCGCTCGTGTACCTCTCTGTCGTCACGACGGTCTGGTGGCCGAGCATCCGGGCGACGGTCCTCAGGTCCCCGCACCGTTCGAGCACGTTCGACGCTGCAGTGTGCCGGTCACCGCGTCGCGCGTCACTCCACCCGCAGCGCCAGATCGAGGCTGGCGCGGGCAGCTCGCCACGCCGGCAGCAGCGCGGTCACCGACGCCGTGACGATCATCGCCCCGGCGGCGATCGCGATCTGACCGCCGGGCCAGATGGTGTCGACGATCACGTTCGCCTGCGTTGCGATCGGGGCCCACACCAGCCGACCCAGCACCAGGCCTACCGGGCAGCCGACGACCAAGCCGAGCACGATGATGGAGACGGCCTGCACGTGGATGGTCACGAGTGCATCCCGGCGGCGGAGCCCGAGGGCGCGCAGCACGGCGAGCTCGCGTCCGGCTGATCGGCGAGTGGTGGCCAGGGCGTGGGCCAGGGCCGCCAGCGCCAATGTGGCAAGGAAGAGCGCCATCCACCGTGGGAGCCCCGCGACGTCGCCGAGGTTGATGACCGATCCGGGCAGGACCGCGCTGCCGTTGGTGAAGATGGCAATCCCCAGGTTGGCGAGCTCCTGATCGGCTGCCCCGGCGTCGACCGCGGGCGCCCACTGGAACACGATCTGGTGGACGCCGTCGACATCGCGGACATCGCCGACCAGACGGGCGGCTGCTCCGACGGTCATGGCGATCCCGCGATCGTGCTCGAAGTCACCGGTCGGGAAGAGCATCTCCCCAACAATGCGATACGACGCCGTCCGACCGTCGGCTGCGAGCTCGGTCTCGTCTCCCACCTCGACCCCGAGGTCGTCGAGGGTGGCCGGTCCGAACGCCACCTCGTCTGTCTGCTGGGGGAGCCGACCGGAGAGGATGCTCGTGTCGAGATGACCGCGGATCACGTCGAAGACCACGGCGGAGACGTCAGTGCCAGGCCTGGCCGTGGGGCCGAAGGCGAACACGATGTGGATCGCCGCGAGATCCTGGACCCGATCGTCGCGCTCCAGTAGCGGGAGGACCCGGTCGAAGGTCCCGATCGCCTCGCCACCGAGGGCGCGCTGGTCGCTACCGCCGACCAGGCGGGGATCGTGCTGGAGCCGGACGATCGACGCGGCGACCGTGAGCGCAGCCACAGCACCGGCCGCGGCCACTGCGACCGCGACCGCCGCAGCCCGATTCGATCGACGGTCGGGGCTGCGGTCCGATGCCAGAACCCGCCGAACGCCGAGGCGGACGGCCAGCGGCCGACCCATGCCCACCAGCGCCCGGCCGCCGCTACGGCGGAGGCCCGAGCGTTTCGAGCGCGTGGAGAGTGCGCCCACGGCGACCGCGACGACACACCCGAGCGCCGCCGCGAACACGCCCCCTCCGACGACAACGATCCCGTCGAACCTGATGGCGCCGTGATCGGGGTCGGCCCGGCCGGCCAGGCCCACCAGCGCCCTGGGGGCTGCCCACAAGCTCAGCGCCGCGCCGAGCAGCGCGCCGGCGCCCATGGCCGGTGCGATCACCGCGGCCACCGCGATGGCGTTGCGCCGACGCGTCCACCCCAGCGCGGCCATGACGTGCTGCTCCGCCACGACGAGGGAACTCGTCCGGGACAGGAGCAAGACCAGGGCCATCAGCCCCGCGACCGCGGCGATCGCACCGACGATCCACAGGGCCGACGCCACGGTCTCCAGGCCGTCGTTGGTCTGGCCCCTGTCGGCGAAATACGAGGCAGTGAACTCGTGATCGCCGCCGGAGAGGTCGGAGACCAGCACCCCGATCGCCTCCGTGAACGAGTCCAGCCGCACGGGATCATCGACGAGCTGCGAATCATCGAGCCGGATCTCGACGTGGCCCCACGTGCGGATGGCCGAGCCGTACCGGTCGGCGAACGCCGGCGTGAGCCGGAGCACCCCACGGTACCGGCCGAAGTCGGACGGGCTACGGACGATCCCGACCACGGTGACGTGGAGCGTCGGGCCGTCGGGCACGGCGAACCCGCCCGCATCGTCAGCCCGCGCGAGCTCCTTCTCGCTGAACGACTCCAGCGGGACGGTGTCGCCGACGACGAGACCGAGCTCGTCGGCCAGCTTCTCGCTGATCGCGACCTCGTCGACCCGAGTGGGGTCGGGTCGACGGCCCTCGATCACCAGGGCGCCACTCACGGCGACGCTCGGATCGATCTCGCCAGCCAGGACCACCAGGTCGTAGGTGGGGAACAGGTCGCTGCCGGCGGGCCTCACGAACATCTCCTGCAGCCAAGCGACCTCGGCCACCCCGTCAACCGCTGCGATACGGGCGAGTCGTTCGGCATCGGGCGCGACGTCCGCGAAGGTGATGACGGCGACATCGGCCGCGTTCGATCGCTCACGCAGGCGGTCGAAGGCGCCAGGGCTGCGCCGCGCCCCGGCGACCGCAGACAGCACGACCATCGTGACCAGGGCAGCCACCCCGGCCACGACGAGATAGCTCCTCCAGTGCCTGCGCCACTGGCTGCGGACGAAGAGGACCACGGCGGCCATGGTCAACGGCTCGATCGCGATCGGGGCATGAGCCCAGTATCGACCATCACCCGACCGTGAAGTCGGCGATCATGCCCCGGGCAATGTGCGGTTCGGCGCCGGGGACGAGCGGTTCGCCGGTCTCGAGGTCGAACCCTCCGACGGGGATGTAACAGGCGAACACGTAGTGCCCGGCCGGCAACGGCTCGGCGAACGTGAAGTTGGTGCTCTCACCCGGCTCGGCGAACGTGAGGTGGTCGACGACCTCGTAGCCGGCCGGCACCCCCTCGTAAGATCCGCCGTCGACGCCGGCCAGCGCCGCGCCCGCGTCGGCGACGGTGGCCTCGTCGGGGACCCGGAACAGCGCCATCTCGTGCTGCTGCGAACCGATGTTGTCGAAGAGCAGGGCGAACTCTCCCGACGCCAGCGCGTCCCGGTCGAAACCGAACGCGAAATCGACGGCCGTGACCTCGACCGTCGGGACCCCCTCAGGGGCCGGGGCGCCGCCCTGGAACTCGAAGCCGTCGATGAGCCAACTCACCCCGTCGCGCACCAGCGCGAACCCGATCCGATAGACGCCGATCCCGAAGACGACATCGACGGTGACCGACGCGTCGTCGCCGGTGACGGTCACCGCCGGGTCGCCGACAGTTTCAGGGGGCTCCTCCCCGCCCTCGATCCCGTTGGCGAGGATCTCCTCCCGGGTGCCCAGGCCTGAGCCGTCGGCCGAGTACTGCTCGAGGCCCCGGTCGGTCCACAGGGCCACGAACGCCGACGCGTCTCCGGCCGCCTCGGCCGCAACGCTCGCGTCGAGGACGTCGCGGATCGAGACCCGGTCGGACTCCGACACCGCCGGCGGTATCGTCGTCGCTGCCGGCTCCGACGCCGCCGCGGTTGTCGGCGCCGGTCCCGCAGTCGTCGTCGCTGCCGGCTCCGACGCCGACGTTGACGTTGCGGGTTCGACAGCCGCCGTCGCTGCTTCTGTGGTGACGGCGCTGTCGTCATCGTCGTCACCGCACGCCGTCGCCCCGGCCACCAACATCAAGGCCAGGGCCACCGCGCTTACATTCCGTCGCTCCCACATGGCAGTCGCTCCTCGTTGACTCGACTCATCGGTCCGTCGGCACCGGTCTCACACCGGTGGGGACGCATGACGAGCATCCGCCGGTGACGCCGCTGGGGAAAGGGTGCCAGCCCTCCCTTGTGAGTGATCCCAGCCGAACCGGGCCCAGGTTCATCGTCGCGAGGTGGTCGCCTCCACCGAAGACCTCGACCGCCTCATCGCCGCCGTCGAGGAACCCGACGTGAACCGGCGAGTCAAGGCCGTGCTGGTGTTCCTCGCCGAGGGGGGAGGCCAGCACCCCCAGGCGGGGTCGTGACAGCATGGTTCTCAACCGTCGTGACGGGCGCGATCATGGGCCTGTGTCCGAGCCCACTGTCAGCGTCGGTGTCCTCATCGTCGACGACCAACCGCCGTTCCGCGCCGCCGCTCGGGCTGTGGTCGCGCGGGTCGCGGGCTTCACCCTGATCGGCGAGGCCGAGTCGGGCGAGGAGGCGATCGCCCTGCACGGCGACCTGCGACCGGGCCTGGTCCTCATGGACATCAACATGGGTGGCATCGATGGCATCGAAGCCACACGGCAGATCACTGCGGCCGACCCCTCCACGATGGTTGTGCTCGTTTCCACCTACCAGCTCGACGAGCTACCGCCCGGCGCCCGCACCAGTGGCGCCAAGGCCTACGTGAACAAGGACGAGCTCAGCCCCCGGGTGCTCCGGCGCCTCTGGGCCGACGGCGGCGACCCCACCTGGTGACCCCGACCAACTGTCAGCGTGGCGGGCCGTATCCGGACCGTGACGCTGACAGTTGGAACGTGCGCGGGTCGGTCACGAGCGGCTGAGGGGGATCGAGCCGGCGATGCGGGTGCCCGCTCCTGGTGCCGACGAGACCGTGAGGGTGCCGTCGAACACGCCGAGGCGGTCGGCCATGTTGACGAAGCCGTGGCCGGCGCGACCGGGAGCAGGACCCGTTGACGAGCCTGACGATCCTGATGGCGAGAGGCCATCGAGCGCGAAGCCGGCTCCGTCGTCGGCGACCTCGAAGCACAGCACGCCGCTCCCGTTCTCCCAGACGCGCACCTGGGCGGTCGCGCCGGCGCCGGCGTGCTTGCCGGCGTTCTGCAGAGCTTCGAGGCAGCAGAAGTACACCGCGGCCTCGACCTCGCTCGGGTAGCGGCCGATCCCGTCGAGCTCGACCGAGGTGACCAATGCCGCCCGGGTGGCCGCGGCCGGGAGCGCCTCGGCCAGCCCGCCGCTCATGAGCAACGGCGGGAAGATCCCGTGAGCCAACGCCCGGAGCTCGGCGATCGCGTCGGTGAGGTCGGAACGCAGCTCGGCGATAAGGCCCATGGCGTCGGCGGTGTCGCCATCTTCGATCGAGTCGTGGGCCAGCCGCAGCTTGACCGCCATGGCCACCAGGTGCTGCTGGGCGCCGTCGTGCAGGTTGCGCTCGAGCTTGCGGCGCTCGGCATCGCCGGCCGCCACGATGCGGCTGCGCGAGTCGCGCAGCTCCACGTTGCGTTCCTTGAGCTCCTCGAGCGATGCCTGCAGCGCCGAGTCGAGCTGCACGTTGTGCAGCGCCAGGCCCACCTGGCGGGCCAGCTCGGTGAGCACCCGGTCGCCCTCGTCGTCGAACGGCTCGCCGTCGGCGCGGCGCTCCAGCACAATCAGGCCCAGCAGCTTGCCCGAGTGGGCGATGGGGGCCACCCGGATGGTCTGGGAATCCCGGCCCTCGCGGTCGAGGAGGGCTGGAAGCCAGATCTCGACCCAGGTACCGCCCGACACCCCAGCCCGGGCCACGACGGGTAGCTCCCGTTCGCCGACGATCAACTGAGGAGGGCTCCGGTGGGGGACACCGGCCGCGAGCTCGTAGCGGCCGCTGGTTCCGGTCCAGATCTCGGCCGAGCGCAACAGCTGGGTCTTGCGCAGCGACTCCGCGAGCTGGAGGAGCAGCTCGTCCATGGGAATGGCCCGGGTGAGGCGCGAGCCGAAGGTGCGGATCGTCTCGTCGGGCGCGATCCTTTCGCCGTACACCAGGCGATTCGCCTCGTCCTCCAGGCGGGAGCGGGCCCAGGGATAGGCCATCGCGATGAGCCCGGCAGCCACCATCGACAACAGGAGGAGACCGCGCTCACCGTCGTCGGGACGCCGGCCCAGCCCGAGGAGCACGAGTCCGTAGCCGGCGACCACCAGCACGGTGAGACCGGCCAGCGCCACCGAGTGGGTGAGCAGACGGTCGACCCGGCCAGCGAGCCGGGGGCTGGTTCCGGCGACGAGCGCCGGTGCGACGAGCCCGCTCGCGCCCAGGGCGATGCCCCGCACGTGGTGGGGCCAGTCGGCGAGCAGGCTCAGCGCCACGGTCACGAGCAAGATCTCGATGGCGACGGCGATGCCCCAGCCCACCCATTGGAGCCTCCGCCGGTCGAGCGCGCTCGAGGCCCGGTATCGGGCGTTGGCGGCCGGCAGAGCAACCGCGGCAAACGCCATCGCGAGCACGACGAACGGCCACCGGCTGATCGACTCCGATGCGTCGGCGACGGCGATGGCGGAGACGACTCCGACGCCAGTGGCGACGACGTAGCCGACCGCGACCAGGAGGCGGTGCGCCCGGCTCATGAGCCGGCCGTCGGGGAGCGCCAGGATCACGTGCATCGTGGCTGCGACCATCAGGGCCGCGACCATGCGGGCCACGGCCGATGCGAGATCGGCGGCCGATCCCGCGGGATCGCCGGCCTCGCGCCAGGCCTGGGCCGCCAGCCCGACGGCGGCGATGAGCGCGAGCACGACGACCAGACGCCCCATGGGCTCGGCGCTCCGACGACGCCACAGCACGAGCCCCGTGATGAACCACGCGGCGGTCACGGCGATGCCGACGACGAGCACGGGTCCGGCCGTCACGGTGTCGCCCCCGTCATCCCCCTGGGTTCTTTGTGGCCAGGGTCACTCCTGGCGCGGTCCGAGCCACAAAGAACCGGGGGGTCACCACATCTCCAGCATGTCGGCCTCATACGTCACTCGGCTCTCAGCACGTCGGACGGGCGGAGCCGCCGGACGCTGTGGGTCGGGCCGAGGGTGGCCACTGCGGCGAGCACCAGCGCTGCGGGCACCGTCAGCCAGACCCAGGCGGGTGCTGAGACGGAGGGAACGACGGTGACCCGCTCGGCCAGGTCGTAGACGACGATGCGGGCGGCAACGAGGCCGACGGGAACGCCGACCGCCAGCGCCAGCCCGGCGACGAGCGCCGCCTGCCAGGCCAACGCGCGACTCAGCTGGGCCCGGCTGATACCCAGGGCCCGGTGGATCGCCAGCTCCCGGCGTCGCTGCCGGGTCGCGGTGTGCATGGCGTAGACGAGCGCCACCGCGCCGATACCGGCGAGGAAGATCGCCAGGGCCGCCGGTACGCCACCGAGCTCGCGCAGGTTCTCGACGTTGGCCGGTGTCTCGGCGCCCGCCGAGAAGCCCGGGTACTCGTCTGCGAGCGCCTGCAGTGTCGCGTCGTCACGGGCGTCGGGGGCCAGGCGCACCAGCACGGACCTGAGCTCCTGGAGCTCACCGACGAGGAGGTCGAGCCCGGGCCCGTCGAGCACCAAACCCCGCTCGGAGCTGTCGTTGCCCGGGGACACGACCACGCCGACGACGACCGCGTCGACGACGACCGCGTCGAGCACCCCCACGTCGCTGAGCTTGACCGACGTGCCGATCGTGGCGCCGACCGCGTCGAGCAGCCCGGGGCCGAGCGCGACCTCGGCCGGACCATTGGGGGCCCGACCCTCGAGCAGGACCGGAGCGATGGAGCCCTTGTACGACACGAACACCTCGGGATCGACCTCGACGGTCGCCTCGCCACCGGGGCCGATGAGGGTCGTGCTCGCCGCGTTGTCGCCGGTCGCGGTGGCTCGGGTCGCGGTGACGGCATCGAACCTGGGATCGGCCACGATGGCGTCGATGTCGAGCACCGATCCCGGCTCGTCCTTGATCTTCGCGTCGTAATCAGCGCCATAGAGGCGCGGGGTAGCCAGCACATGGTCGATCGAACCGTCGACGAGACCGGCGGCGATCATCCCGATGATCCCGAGGGCCAACCCGACCACGCCGGCAAATACGGGAGAACCCGAACCTCCACCCGAGCGCCGGGTGGCCAGGTTCAGCCCGACGACACGGGCCGGTGAGCCGCCGGCCAGCCGGGTGAGCCATCTCGAGCTGCGAGCCGGGCTCCGAGCAGCCCGCTGCCCAGACCGGCGCGCCCGGGCCGTCCACGACGCCAGGACGACGCTGACGATCGCCGCACTGGCCAACAGGACGGCCGCGCCAAGGACGAGCACCGAGCCGTCGAGATCGAAGCCCGGGTACGGCTCGGCCCGACCGGCCAGGCCCACCGGGAGCAGCGCGGATGCCAGCCAGGCCATCGCGACGGCGCCGACGGCGCCGACGACGAGTGCCGGGGCCACCAGGGCCAGCCCGGCGCAGGCCTCCTGCCGGCGGGTGATCCCGAGCGCGCGACGCGCCTCGCGTTCGGCCGCCGCCAGGGCCATCTGCCGCGCCAGCGCCTGGATGACGACGACCGATCCGGCCAACGCGCAGGCCAGCGCCGTGACCAGAAGAACCCCGGTCTGCAGGCCGATGGCGTCGGCGACCCGAGCCTCGAAGCCCTCGACCGGCTGAACGCTGACGCTGTCACCGAACGCGGCCTGGAGCCGCTCGATCACCGCGTCGCTTGCGCCCGGCCTCGCCCGCACCCCGATCCCGCACGCGCAATTCCACATGTCGTCTGCGTACGCGTCGAGGAATCCGGGGCCCACCGCCAGGAACGGGTCGGGGTTGTCGGAGACGTCCTCGATCGTACGGAAGACGCCCACGATGGTGACCGTGGGGCGGGGCCCGGCCGGCGGGCCCGGGTCGGCCTGCTCGGAGGGTGCCCGCGACTCGTTGGCCGCAAGGATCTGGAACTGCTCGTCGGTCTGCGACCACAGTGCAACCTGATCACGGGGCCCCTTGCCGAGCTGATCGGCCATGGCCTCGTTGACGATGATCTCGTCGTCGGCGGCGTCGTCGAGGTTGCGGCCGTCGACGATGAACACGTCGTCGTCACCGGTGAATGTGCCGGCTCTCTCAGCGATGCCGATCGAGAAGAAGCTGTCCGACGGGTCGGGGGCCAGACCGAGAAACACATAGGAACGGGCCGATGCCACGTCGGGATCGGCGACGATCCGTGCGAAGGCGCCGTCGGGCAGCGTCGAGATGAAGTCGAACGTGCTGACCTCGAGGTCGGGTTCGGCCGTGGCCGCCGCTCCCCGCGCGAACGCCGTGTCGGTCCGCCGAGCGCCAGCCACAGCCGCCAACACCGCACCACCCGAGACGGCGATGAGGAGCGCGACCGCAGCCAGCGACACGAGCCGCCGGCGCCACTCGGCGCGCACCCAGAGCCAGACGGCGCTCATCGCCCGGTGATTCTCATGGCACTCATCGCCGTCACGGCATCAGTACACGCCGCCCGGCCGGGTGCCGCAAGGAAGCCACCACACCCACACCGGTGGTGTTGTCACCACCCCAGCTCGACCAAGAGTGAGTAGAGCGCCTCATGTGGGGGACAACTCACTCTTGCTCGGCCGGGGGTGGC
>VFJJ01000162.1 GCA_009886115.1 Actinomycetota bacterium | reverse complement strand
CGAGGCCGGCATGTCGATGCTGTGCATCCTGCGCCGCAAGGCCGGGATGAGCCTGGAGGAGTACCACGATCACTGGCTCAACCGCCACGGTCCCCTGTTCCAGGACATCGCCGAGCTGCGCGACCCGCTGTTGGGCTACGAGCAGAACCACGCCCTCGATCTGCCCGGCGCCGAGTACGACGGGCTGACCCAGCAGTGGTTCCACTCGCTCGAAGCCTGGATCGAGTCGCTGGGCGTCCCGTCGGTCCGCGAGGTCGTCGACCCCGACGTCGCCTCGTTCCTCGACCCGGCCGGCATCGCCTTCGTCCTCGCCGGACCACCGACCGTCGTGATCGGCTGAGGTGCCCTTGTCGCGATCTCGAGGGACGGGCGTGGGCGTGGGCGGTAGCTTCAACAGCGGCTCCGGGTACGACGCGATCGTGGTGGGTGCCGGGCCCAACGGCCTCGCCGCCGCGGTCACCCTCGCTGCCGCCGGCCGCTCGGTGCTCGTCGTCGAGGCGGCCGCGACCGTCGGCGGCGGAGCCCGCACCGCCGAGCTGACCCTTCCGGGATACCGGCACGACGTGTGCTCGGCCGTGCACCCCCTCGCGGCGGTGTCACCGTTCTTCGCGTCGCGGTCGCAGTCGTTGGTACGGCACGGCATGGAGCTCGTCCATCCCGAGATCCCGCTGGCCCATCCGCTCGACGGGGGACGGGCGGGGCTCCTGCACCGCTCGCTCGACGACACGGTGGCCGGCCTCGACTCGGCGGGGGGTGACGACGGTCGGAGGTGGCGCCGCCTCTTCGCCCCGGTCGTCGACGGCTGGTCCCACATCGCGCCGCACGCGCTCGGCCCGGTGCTGCGGCTACCGCGGCACCCGGTCGCCATGGCCCGCTTCGGATCCCGGGCGCTGCTGCCGGCCACGGCGACCGCGCGGCGCTTCGACGGCGACGAGGCCGCCGCGCTGTTCGCGGGATGCGCCGCGCATGCCTTCCTCCCCCTCGAGCGGCCGCTCACGTCGTCGTTCGGGGTGATGCTGGCCGCGTCGGCGCACGTCGCCGGCTGGCCGTTCGTGCGCGGCGGCTCCCAGGCGTTGGTCGACGCCCTGGCGGCCGACCTGATCGAGCTGGGCGGCACCATCGAGGTCGGTCGCCGGGTCGGTGCGCTGCGCGAGCTCCCGCCGTCGCGGGTCGTGCTGCTGGATGTGACGCCTCGCCAGCTCGCTGCGCTCGGTGGCGACCGGTTCCCGGCCCGGTATCGCAGGCGCCTGCTGCGTTTTCGCTACGGGCCCGGCGCCTTCAAGGTCGACTACGCGCTCACCGAGCCGGTGCCGTGGACGAATCCCGACGCCCGCCGGGCCGGGACGCTCCACCTGGGTGGCACGATCGCCGAGGTCGCCCTGGCCGAACGTGAGGTGGCCGCCGGCCGCTGCGCCGAACGCCCCTTCGTGCTGGCGGCGCAGCCGACCGTCGTCGATCCGAGCCGGGCTCCCGCCGGGCGGCACGTCCTGTGGACGTACTGCCATGTGCCCCATGGCTTCTCGGGCGACCCCGCCGCGGTGACGGCGGCGATCGAGGCCCAGATCGAACGATTCGCCCCCGGGTTCGGTGACGTGGTCGCCGCCCGCCACGTCGCCGATCCCGCCTGGTTCGAGGACCACAACGAGAACTATGTCGGCGGCGACATCGCCGGCGGCTCGCATGCCGGCCTCCAGCTCGTGTTCCGCCCCACGCTCGGCCTGCGTTCCTATCGCACCCCCGACCCGGCCCTGTTCCTGTGCTCGGCCTCGGCCCCACCCGGTGCCGGCGTCCACGGCATGTGCGGCCATCACGCCGCCAACGCCGCCCTGGCCACCGTGCTCCGCTGACTCGACGTGGAACGCTCACGGTGCCGCAGCGTCCGCAGCGTCCGGAACGGGTCGCGGGGTTGGTGCGTTCGGCGCGGGTGGGCGGGTTCCACCGGGGTGTGAGGGGCAGGCAAGTTCGGGGGTGTACACGGGTCGGCGCTTCGTTCATAATGTGACCAAGCGATGACCCGAGGGGTTGGGGGTTCGATGGGCTTTGTGCAGATCATCAAGATGTCCACGGCGGATTACGCTGGCCTCGAGGCGGCTCACGAAGAGTGGCTCCGCGACACCGAAGGTCAGCGCACCGTGACGCGCGACATCATCTGCGAGAACCGCGACAAGCCAGGCGAGTACTGGGTGATCGTCGAATTCCCCAGCTATGAGGACGCCATGCGCAACAACGCCCTTCCCGCGACTGCGAAGATCGCGGAGCAGATGGCCGCGCTCTCCGGGGGACAGCTCGAGTTCTTCAACCTCGACCTACATCGCCAGGACTGACCGCTACCGCCACTGCCAAGCCGACCACGACGCAACAACACACGCGGTCACGGACGTGGCAGCCGTCGCCGAGGCTGCTGGGCGACGAGCCGGCTGTCGTGGCCGTTGTCGGGAGCGTCGTGGCTGGGAGTGTTGTCGCCGCACTCGTCTCGTCGGTACCGGTCGAGGCAGACGGGCCGTCGTCGTCGAAGTCCAGTCTCACGGGGGTTTAGGCGGCGGTGGTGCGGCCGGGTGGAGCGCCGCTGAGCTCGGCGAGCCATTGACGGGTTTCCTCGGTGAGCCCGGGCGGATGTTCTGGTGGTCGATACTCGCGTCCGTCAGGCCGGATCACCGTGACGATATTGGTGTTGGAATTGAATGTGATCTGCCATCGGCCTTCGTGGACGAGATGGTGATGATGCCAACAGAGATTCAGAAGATTTTCTGGTTCGGTGAGGCCGTCATGACCCCAATGGGCGACGTGGTGATGTTCGAGCCAGACGGTCCGGTCGCATCTGGGCCATCGGCAACGATGCTGATCGCGATGATCGACGATCCGGGCCATCCACGGTGGGATCCGGCGTGACTCACGGCCGATCCCGACCGTCCGGCCGGTCTGGTCGTCAGCAACGACCTGCCAACGACAATCACATGCGAGGCGGCGTGCGGTCTCACCGGCGATCGCCCAACCAGCCCCGATCGTCGGCCCAACCAACGGTGCACCAGCCCGACCCGCAGCGCGACCGTCACCGCAGTCGCTGGCACCCGGAACGTCGGCTCCCGTCTCGCTGCTGTGCTCGTCGTGCTCGTTGCTGTGCTGGTTGGTGTGGGTGACGGGTGGTTCGTCGGCGAGTTGCTCGGCGGTGACGTGCACGATCACGAGAGGCCGGGCCGGGTTCTGGACGGTGATCTGGGGATCACCGGCGCACAGGTTCACGAGCACGTCAGCCATCCGCGCGGCTCGCGGTTCGGGTCCGCCTTCGGGCGTGTCCTCGGGGAGCACGGTTGGTTGGAGGCTGTCGGCGAGCCTGTTCAGGGCGGTCTCGACGATCTCGGCCTGCTCACCAGCAAGACGTCCCCGGATCTGCAAGGTCGAGTCCTTGCGACGGAGCAGTTGCACGAACCGGTCGCGATGCTGATCGAACGCTTCTTTCTCCGAGACCGGCCGCAACGCGCGGGCGCGCATCATCGTCTGGTTGTACGACCAGCCCGGCGCGGTCTCGGCCAGGTCAGCGTCGGTGTCGGAAGTCGCGACCGGAGCCAGAAGTAGGAGCTGGTCCCAGGAGAGGCGACCGTCACGCCAGGCGTCCATCAACGCCGGGATCTCGTCAGCGCGCAGGGCGATGTCGACGTGGTGTCGTGCGGTGGGCGACGACAGGTTCAACCGGGCGGCGAGCCAGGTGGCCATGGTGGGCATCCCGTCGTACAGGTGGCCTTTCCGTTCGTTGAGCACGGCGATCACCTCGAGGTACTCGGAGTGGATTGCGGTCATCAACGCCTGGAGCTGTCCCAGTGTCTCCGCCAGATCATCCAACTCACAATCCCCGAACCGATCGGTATCCATCACCGTCATGATACCAGCCGGGTATGACAGTAACCCCCCGATATCAACCAGAAGAACACCGATTATTCAAGAGATCCGGAAGCTTCAATAGATCGGGGCCTCCAAGCGACGGCGAGTTCAAGGGGTGACGGTCTCATCCTCGTAAGATGATAAGTGTAAGGCCGAGATACCGATGTTCGGGAGCTGACCTGCTCGACCGCCCGGGCGCACTCGGGGAAGAGCACGATTGCATCATCGGGCTGAACGCGCTCGACCCGGAGGTTCTCCGCAACGGTGCGCGACATGAACACCGATCGACGATCGGTGACGACAGCCAACCCTCGTCGGGCAAGGCGGGGCCCTATCCCCGGTCGCCAGCCGGCAACTCACCTCCCGCGAGCTCGGGCGTGTCCAACGAGTAGCCCAGGTCGAGGCGATTGCGGTGCGCCTGTTCGCGGAACGGGGTCTCGAAGGCGTCACCGCGAACGAGATCGCACGCTTGGCAGTGTTTCCCCTGGTCACGGGCTGGGCTGAAAGGCGGCAGTAGGGTCTTGAAGTGCCGGTCGCGGCAGTCGGCGCTGTTTTCGAAGTCGGCGCGGTCCTGGGACTGCTCATCGTGCGGCCGTCGCGTTGGCCGTGGGAGGCTGCTGCGGTGCAGAGCCCTCCCACCGGCACGGTCACGTTCTTGTTCACGGACATTGAGGGTTCGACGCGCCGGTGGCAGGACGAACCGGAGGCGATGCGTGCCCTGCTGGTCGAGCATGACGAGATTCTGCGGGACGTGATCGACAAGCGGCACGGTCATCTGTTCAAGCACACGGGTGATGGGGTGGCTGCGGTGTTCGCGTCCGCGTCGGACGCGGTGGCCGCCGCGGTGGACACGCAGGCGCGCCTGGTTGATGTGTTGCCGGTGCGGATGGGGTTGCACACGGGTGAGGCGGAACTCCGTGACGGTGACTATTTCGGCTCGACGTTGAATCGGTGCGCACGGCTGATGGGGGTGGCGCACGGCGGCCAGATCGTGTGCAGCGAGTCGACAGCGTCTCTCGTCCGCGACCGCGATGATCTACGTGATCTCGGCGAGCACCGGCTGCGGGACCTGAGCCGGGCGGAGCGGGTGTGGCAGGTCGGCGGCGGGGAATTCGCGGCCTTGCGGTCGTTGACGGCGGCGTCGACGAATTTGTCGTTGCAGTTGTCGTCGTTCGTAGGCCGTGAGGTGGAACTCGCGGAGATCGCGGCGTTGTTGGGTGAGCATCGGTTGGTGACGTTGACCGGGGTCGGTGGGGTCGGTAAGACCCGGTTGGCGTTGGCGGTCGGCGCGGAGGTGTTGCCGCGGTTCGCCGATGGGGTGTGGGTGGTGGAGTTGGCGCCGTTGGCGCATGACGAGTTGGTGTTGGCGACGATCGCTGAGGTGTTGGGGGTGGCGGCCCAGGCCGGGGAGGCGTTGGCGATCACGTTGGTGGGCCGGTTGCGGGCGAAGCAGTTGTTGGTGATCGTCGACAATTGCGAACACGTCCTGGGCGCGGTGGCGCGCATTGTCGAGCAGCTGGCGTCGGCTGCGCCGGGGGTGCGGGTGTTGGCGACGAGTCGTGAGCCGTTGGGGATCGCGGCGGAGCGGGTGCGGGCGGTGCCGCCGTTGGCCGAAGCGGTGGAGTTGTTCATCGAACGCGCCACGCAGGCGGGCGCGTCCCTCGATGACAGCCAACGGCAGGCGATCGGGGAGATCTGTGTTCGGTTGGATGGGATCCCGTTGGCGATCGAGCTGGCGGCGGCGCGGGCTCGGATGATGTCGCCGGCGCAGATCGCGGAGCGGCTCGATCAGCGCTTCCGCCTCCTCACGGGCGGTGGCCGGACGGCGGTGGAACGTCACCGGACGTTGCAGGCGACGGTGTCGTGGTCCTATGAGTTGTTGGACGACACCGAACGGGCGGTGTTCCAGCGGTTGTCGACGTTGGCGGGGAGCTTCGATCTCGACGCGGCGGAGGCGATCGCCGCGGGTGGGACGGTCGAGGCCTTCGAGGTGCTCGATGCGTTGGGTCATCTGGTCGACAAGTCGATGGTGGTCGCGGGCGCGGGAGCGGGCAACGCCCGGTTCCGGCTGTTGGAGACGTTGCGCCAGTTCGCCGCCGATCGTCTCGCCGAGCAGCCTGACGCGCTCGAGGTCCGCGATCGTCACGCCGCATATTGGTGCGCTCGCGGCACGCGGGTCGGCCGGATCACCGACGACGCGGCCGAGAACGCGGTCTACGACGCGATCGATTCCGATTTCGACAACTATCGCAGCGCGTTCGCCTACCTGTTGGCCGCCGGCCGGGTCGACGACGCCGCCGACGGCGTGCTGGCCATCGACCACTACGTCTGGCTCAACGCCCGTGTGAGTGAGGGCTCGAGATGGTTTCTCCACCTGCTCACCCACCCGGACCTGGCCGACTCGCACCGCTACGCGGCGCTCGGCCGCGCTGCGCACATCGAATCCAGCACGGGGGACGTGACAGCGGCGGAGCGTCACGCAGTCGAGGCCATCGCGCTGGCCGAAGCCGCCGGCCTCGAGCCGGCCCCGTGGCCGGCGTACGCGCTGATGATGGTCGCGGTGCACCGCGGCGACGCGGCCACGTTCTGTTCCTGGTACCAACAGGCGCTCGAGGTCGCGACCGCAACGGGGTCGCGGCACGTGCAGCGGCTGGTCGAGTCGCAACGCGGCATCTTCGCCGGTGCGTGGGACACCGCCGAGCTGATCGAACACTACGAACGCCTGGCCACCGAGTACCGCCGCGACGACGACACGTGGGTGATCGGCTCGGAGTTGATCTACGCCAACGTGCTGTTCTTCGCCGGTCGGCTCGACGAAGCGAGCGAACGATCGCGTGCGATGGTCGAGACGGCGTCCCGACGGGCCACCTCGAACATGTACACCGCCGCGCTCACGATGTCAGTTGCGGTCGATGCGCTGGGGGGCCACGTCGCTCGATCCCGCATCCACGCGTGCGAATTGCTCCGTCTGGCACACCGTGAGGGCCAGGTCCGGTTCGTGGTCTATGGCGTGTTCGTTGCCGCGGCCCTCGCCTCGCAATCCGGTGACTTCGAGGCCGCCGCGGTGCTTCTCGGGGCGTCCGCCGGGCACGCAGCGACCCTCGGGATCGGAGCCACGTATCCCCAAACGGTGTGCCGGGCCCACGCCCAAGCCGCAGTCGACGCCTATTCGGGTGACCTCACGGCAGCTCGACGTCGTGGTGAGGCGATGACGCTCGACGAGCTCG
>VFJJ01000032.1 GCA_009886115.1 Actinomycetota bacterium | reverse complement strand
TCGTCCCGAGCGAACGTTCACCGTCGATGAGATCCCAGATGAGCGGGCCGGTCGCGTCGAGGCGGACGGGTTCGCGACCGGGTCCGGGGCGAGCGATGATCACCGAGCCGCCTGGGGTTCGGCGGAACGCCACGGCCGCCGAGGCGAGCACGGTGGTCGCCTGGATCGGGTGATTGCTCGCCCCGTCGCGGTCGCCGGTACCGACGTTTTCGACAGCCTCCGTGGACGGCAATCTCGTACCGTCGACCGAAACCGTCGGGGCGCGCCCGAGGAGGGCGTCAAACGTCTGCTGCCACGTCCGCAGCGTGCCTTCGAGCGTGAAGCGATTCAAGCAGTGGACGCGGGCCCGGGCCCCCATCGCCCGGCGCCGCACGGGATCCGACAGGAGCTCAGCCACTCTGGCGACGAGCGACCCGAGATCGTCGACCGGCACGACGAACCCCGTCTCGCTCTCTCGTACGACGGTGCGAGCGCCGGAGACCGCGGTCGTCACCACGGGGAGGCCGCACATGCCGGCTTCGATCAGGACACCGGGCATGCCCTCGCTGAGTCCAGAGCTGGTGAACACGAACAGGTCGCTCTGGGCCAGGAGCTGGGGAACATCGGAGCGGCGGCCCAGGACCTCGATCCCCACGGACTCGGCCTCTTCCCGCAGCCGAGCCTCCATCGGACCGTCACCGACGAGGCGGGCCACGAAGTCGGAGTGACCAGCGGCGCGGAGCTGGCGCACCGCTTCGAAGAACCAGTCGGGGCGTTTGCCCTCGTTCAGGTTCCCGACCCAGGAGACCACCGTCGGCCGCTCGCCGGACGGGTCGAGACCGCCAGCAGACGCGCTGCTGTCACCGCGCGGTTGGTAGCGCTCGGGATCGCGCCCGTTGGGAATGACGAGTACCCGGGCATCATCGAGGCCGAACATCTCTCGCGCTTCGTCCGCGAGCTCGTCGGCGACGCACACGACGAGGTCGACCCGCCTGACCAGGGCGAGATACACCAAGCGGTGCAACCGCGAACGAACCTCGCCGCTCGACTCACCGATCTTGAGGTACACCAGCCGCTGGCCGCTCCGCTTGGCCAGGGCCGCATACTTCAACGGCTCGCCGCCGTGAGCGACCACCACATCGGGCCTTCGGCTCCGGAACGAACGAGCCAGCGCGACAACCGCTCGGGGATCCAGACCCAAACGTCGCGCCCGGCCTCCCGTGACGTCGAGTCGGACATCGGCATCGAGAACCGCCGACATCGACCTGAAGATCGTCAACGTCCTGTGCTCGTCGGGACCGCCGTCCAGCTCGTCGCGGAGGGCGGCCGCGTAGGTCTGGGCGCCTCGGGCGAGATCCAGCGGGAGGACATGCAGGACATGTGCGGGCACGCGGGCGGTGGCCATGGCGAGGGTGGCGGGCGAAGCGGCGCCGGTCAGGCCCCCGTCGACATCACGACGGCCACGCCGAGCGCGTCGACGCCGGTGAGAGCGAGGCGTTCGTGGGCCGCCACGGCCGAGTCCTCGGCGGTGATCCCGCTCTCGAGCACCCACAGCACGGCACCCGCCTCACGGGCCAGCACGGCGGCATCGGCGTCGTCGACCATGGAGTGCCCGAGCACGATCGCCACGTCGGGACGGATTCCACCGGCGACGGGTGGAGCTTCGAGAGCCCTGAGCAACGCCGCCACGGCCCGGGGTTGGGCGTTGGTGCGGTACAGGCCGGGCGGTAGGACCCACAACGACGCCAGACCGGGCGCCGGTTGGAGCGCCGCGCCGACCTCACCGTTGATGGAACCCATGCGGGCCTGCTCGAGGATCTCGGCGTACCCCTCGGCGTTGGGCATGGCCAGGTTCCCGAGCTGGAGGAGCTGCGCCGGGTCGGTGGACACGAGCACGACCGTGTGGCCCATCTCGGCGAGGCAGACGGCCAGGTTGGTGCCCACCCGGGCGATCTCGACGGTCGGCTCGGGCGAGGTGACGAAGATCCGCTTGGGGATCGTGCCCATGGCGTCGATCGTGGCTGCGAGCGAGCGGAACTGCCGAACCCGATTGCCCGCTCGGGGATCGAGCGCCACCGGCGCCCGTTCGGTGCGGCGCCGCTTGGTGATGATGCCCAGCACCGGCGCGTGCATCACGTGGGCCGCGTCGGACGGCTCGGTCACCGAGTGGTCGAGCTTGGCCAGCATGAGCGCCCCGCCGATGCCGATGACGATCGCCAGTGCGAGCAACGCCCCGATGGGGATGAACACCGAGAGCGCATCGGACTCGTCGATCTGGATGGCCGCGGTCTGGCCTCCGGGCTGGTCGGTGGGCGGGCCGATGATGGAAGCCCCGTCCGCCGCGACCAGCTCCAGCGACTGCTCTGCTCGCAGCGCATTGAGACCCTCGAAGAGCGCCCGAACCTCGGGGAGGATCAGTTTCCCGGTGACGCTGGATTGGGGCAGACCGACGATCACTTCCGGCGTGGCTTCCACCCGCGTTGTCGCGGGATCATCCGGTATGGCTGGGGTGATCACAGGCGCGGCGATGAGCTCGTTGAGGGGGTAGACGAAGTCGCCGCGATCGTCCTTTCGGAGCACGTCCTCCAGCGTCATGAGCCGGTCTTCCTCCAGCTGGGCGATCCTCTCATCGATGCGCTCGAGCGCCGTGAGCGCATCGGCGACCCTCTGATCGACCGCCAGGGTCAGCGCCGCGGTGCGCTGCTCGATGTACTCGTTGCCGATGCGCGTGGCCACGTCGAATGCGGTCGCGGCGTCGTTGGCGTCGACCTGGAAGTCGATCCCGGTGTCGCTGCCCTCGCCGTCGCCGCTGGGCAGGCGTCGGATGGTCGTGAGCACGTAGTCGACGTCCTCGAGGCCGGCTGCGCTCTCGACGACGTCGGACAGCACGTACGTGAGGTTCCCGGCCGCGTCGGAGACGACCTGAAGCAACAACTCGGGCGGAGGCGCGGTGACGTCGGTGACCGCGACCTGGAACGTGGAGCGGAACCGGGGCGCCTTCTCCTCATGCGTGGCCAGCACGAAGGTGATGGCCAGCATCCCCAGCAGGAACACGACGATCGGCACTCGACGGTGCCGTCTCAGCGCATACAGGAATTCTTCGAGGCCCATACGTGTGCGTCCCGGAATCGACCGCCCCCCTGGGAAACGGGGGCGAAGTACGTGCTTTCGGACAAGTGCCAGCCAGCCTACCGGACGCGACCGACCCCCCAGTCCCGCCCCATCACCGTCCCATCGGCACTTCCCAGCAGCGCTTTAGGCCTTGTCGCGGCACCGACGAGGACGCGGACGGAGGCCCCTCGCGAGCCGGGTAGCGTGGATTCGTCAAGTGGCCTGAACGGCCGTCCCTCTCAGCTCTCGGAGCCCAACCCATGCAGGTGCTCGTCACCGGCGGTGCCGGATTCATTGGATCGAACATCGCCGCCACACTGATCGACACCGGCCACTCGGTGGTCGTGTTCGACGACTTCAGCTCCGGCTACCGGGAGAACGTCCACCCGGCAGCTCGGGTGGTCGAAGGCGACATCGCCAATCACGAGTTGGTGCGCGAGGCGGCCCGAGGGTGCGAGGTGATCATCCACCAGGCCGCGCACCGGGCCGTGTTCCGGTCGGTGGAGCACCCGCTCGCCACCGACCGGGCCAACGTGGCGGGCACCCTCGCCGTCCTCCAGGCGGCGCGCGAGGTGGGTGTGCGGCGGGTCGTCTCCGCCTCGTCGAGCTCGGTCTACGGCGGCGCCGAGATCATGCCGACCCCCGAGTCGGCACCGCTCGTGCCCCGATCGCCCTACGCCGTGAGCAAGCTGACCGGCGAGCACTACGCCCGGGTGTTCAGCGAGCTCTTCGGGCTCGAGACGGTGGCGTTGCGGTACTTCAACGTGTACGGCCCTCGTCAGCGCCCCGACTCCATGTACGCCGCCGTGATCCCCCTGTTCATCGAGGCGCTCCGGCGCGGCGACCGGCCCGAGGTGCACGGCGACGGGCTCCAGTCGCGCGATTTCACCTACATCACCGACGTGGTGGCGGCGAACGTCAGGGCGGCCACCGCTCCGGCCGCAGGCTGCACGGGCAAGGCCTACAACATCGCAGGAGGCGCCGCGCACAGCCTCATGGACCTGCTTACCATCCTCGGCGAGGTGCTCGGAGTGACACCCGATCCCATCCACACGGCGAGCCGCCCGGGCGACGTGAGGCACTCCAAGGCCGACTGCAGCGCCGCCGAGCGCGACCTCGGATTCCGAGCCGAGATCAAATTCCCTGACGGATTGCGTAGAACGGTCGACTGGTTCGTCAGCCGCTCGTGAATCCAGGGTCCGCCCTGCCCACGCGCGGTCGCCCGACGGTTTCACCCGGCCGACCATGACCGAACGACAGCGGCGCTCGCGCCCAGCACCCAGGAGCTCCCGAATGACCACCCTCTCGGTCCCTCCGTCCACAAGCACCGGCGACGTCGCCGACTCGTTGCTCGCCCGCATCACGGAGCGGTCGGCTCGGGTCATCGTCGTCGGGCAGGGCTACGTGGGCTTGCCCATGGCGATGCGCGCCGTCGAGGTGGGGTTCCCCGTGGTGGGGTTCGACGTGTCGGAAGCCAAGATCGCTGCGCTGCGCTCGGGCCGCTCGTACGTCGAGGATGTGACCGACGCCACGATCGCGCAGGCCGTCCGCAGCGGGTATCGGGCAACGAGCGATCATCGTGATCTCCGAGGCTTCGACATCGCCGTCATCAGCGTCCCGACGCCGCTCCGCGAAGGGATGCCCGACCTGGCGTATGTCGAGGACGCGGCCCGAGACCTGCGGAACTGGCTCAAGATCGGCTCGCTGGTGATCCTCGAGTCGACCACCTACCCGGGGACGACCGAGGAGCTCGTGAAGCCGATCCTCGAGGAATCGGGCCTCGTGGCCGGGCGCGACTTCCTGCTCGGGTACTCGCCCGAGCGCATCGACCCGGGCAACACGAAGTACACGTTCGTCAGCACCCCCAAGGTCGTCTCGGGGATCGACGAGGGATCGCTGCGCTGCGTCGACGCCTTCTACTCGGCCCTGGTCGACACCACGGTTCCCGTCGCGACCACCGGGGAGGCCGAGCTCGTCAAGCTGCTCGAGAACACCTTCCGGCACGTGAACATCGCGCTCGTCAACGAGCTCGCCATGTTCGCCCGCGATCTCGGTGTCGACATCTGGAACGCCATCGACGCCGCATCGACGAAGCCCTTCGGCTACATGCGATTCACGCCGGGGCCGGGCGTCGGCGGGCACTGCCTCCCGATCGACCCGTCGTACCTGGCGTGGCGTGTGCGACGCCGGCTGGGCCACACGTTCCGCTTCGTCGAGCTGGCCAACGACGTCAACGAGCACATGCCCGAGTACGTCGCCACCCGGGTGACCGCGATGCTCAACCAGCGATCGTTGGCAGTCAAGGGCACGCGGATCCTCTTGCTGGGCATGGCCTACAAGGCAGGAACCTCCGATTGGCGCGAGTCGCCGTCGATTCACGTCGCAGAACGCCTCTTGCTGCTGGGTGCCGACCTGCGAGCGTGCGAGCCCCACCTTCCCCTCGAGACCGACCTCGGCATCGACGTCCCGTTGGTCGAGTGCACCTCGGAGGAGATCGCCGCGGCCGACCTAGTCATCGTGCTCGTCGACCATCCCGGCTTCCCCTACGACGAGCTGTGCGCGCAGGGCACCCTCGTGCTCGACACGAAGGGCAAGATGCGCGGTCGCAACTTCACCGGTGAGATCCTGTGAGCCGAGGGGACCGGCGTCTCACCCCCGCGAGCTCCTGACCCGAGGCGACTGATGCGCATCCTGCACGTCATCGACTCCCTGGCCTCGGCCGGGGGAGCCGAGAACCGATTCGTCGAGGAGATCACCCGCTTCGACGACACCATTGAGCAGTCGGTCGTCACGCTGTTCGAGCGCGACGACCTCCTTCCACGCCTCCAGGCGGCGGGAATTCCCGTGCGCTGCCTGGGGATGCGCGCTTCGAGCGCCGGGAGGACCTTTCCGCTGGCTGGGCTGCGGCTGGCTCGGATCGTCCGGAGGGAACGGCCCGACGTGATCCACACGGCGCTGTTCCACGCCGATGCCGCCGGTCAGATCGCGGCGATCCTGACCCGGACGCCCGTGGTGTCTTCGCTCGTGTCGTCCGCCGACGTCGAGCTCCGCGACAAGCGACCCGGAGGCGCCCAGCGCCGAGCGGCCGTCCTCGATCGCATCTCTCGCCTGCTGTCTCGGATGTCGAGAGCTCGATACCGGGCAATCTCACGGCACGCGGCAGCGTCGTTCGTCGACTCCGGTGGGCGCGGCAACCGGATCCGGATCATTCCCAGGGGACTGGACCTCGGGTCGTCAGGCGCTCCCGACCGGTCCCGCTTCGGCCTTCCGGACCGAGTCCCACTCCTCGTCAACGTGGCCCGGCACGAGTCGCGCAAGGGGCATGTCGAGCTGATCGAAGCGTTCGCCGCAGTCCGGGAGCGGATACCGAACGCGGTCCTCGCCGTGGCCGGGCGGGAGGGCAGCGAGACAGGCGCGATGCGGGCGACGATCGACCGACTCGGTCTCGTTGACGCCGTTGTGCTCCTCGGTTACCGGAGCGATGTCTCCGTGCTCTTGGCCTCGTGCGACCTCTTCGTGTTCACGTCGTTCTCCGAAGGGCTCGGCACGGCTGTGATCGAGGCTGTGGCAGCCGGCAAACCCGTGGTGGCCTTCGACATCCCCGCCGTCAGGGAGAGCACCGACGACGGGCGCCTGGCGCGCCTGGTCAGCGTCGGCGACATTCGGGCCCTGGGGGACGCCCTCTCCGAGGAGCTGGCTTCGGCGGCGACGGGCTCGGAGGCCCGACGCCGAGCCGGCCGCGACTGGGTACTCGGGTCGTACGAAGCAAACGCCGTCTCGAGCGCGCTGTGCGAGTACCTCGCCGAGGTTGCCGAGGTGAGGCAACGCTCAGCGCGAACGCCGATGCCGGCCCGAGGCACAGGCGAAGTCGTGCTCGGCCGCGGCACGCTCGTGATCTCCATCGACCTCGAAATGGAATGGGGCTACATCCATCACGGGGATTTCGGCCTTGGCTACGAGAACCGCGATGAGCGACAGGTCATTACCCGGATACTCGAAATCTTCGATCGGTACAAGATTTCGGCGACGTGGGCGACCGTTGGTCATCTGTTCCTCGAGGCCTGCGCTCCGATCGACGGGCTCAAGCACGCAGATGTCGAGCGACCGCGCTACGAGTGGATGAAGCAGGACTGGTTCGCCAACGACCCGTGCACTGCTGCCGCTTCGTCGCCAGGCTGGTACGCCCCTGATGTCGTCCAGATGATCCGGGCCTGTCCGACACACCAGGAGCTGGCTTCTCACTCCTTCGCCCACATGATCGCTGGCGATCCGGCGCGTACAGCCGAGAGCTTCTCTGCTGACCTCCGCGCCTGCCAAGAAGCAGCCGGCGCCGGCGGATTGTCGCTGCGGTCGTTCGTGTATCCGCGAAACGCGATTGGTCATGTCGACCAACTCGGGTCGGCCGGATTTCGTTGTTACCGCGGCAGTGCACCCAACCGTTTCGCCGAGCTCCCTCGGCTCGCGAATCGGGTGCTGCGCATCGTTGATCGACTCCGACCGACCCAAAAAACTGCCGCGTTCCCCATGCTCGAGGGTGACGTATGGAATATTCCCCAGTCGTTCTTGTTCAACCCGGCCGACCGATCCAACCTCCGTCCGTGGTTGTTCCAAGCCAAGCGACGGCTCCATCAGGCGTCGCGCGAGAACTCGGTGTTTCACTTGTGGTTTCATCCCCAGAACATCTCGCAGGATCCCGCCGTCGCATTGCGTGCGCTGGAAGACCTGCTCCGAGAAGCTCGCCATCTCATCGACCGGGGTCAACTTCGAAACTTCACCATGGCCGATCTGGCCAGTGAGCTCGACACCCTCCACGGCCCGGCGACGAGCTCGTCGTTCGTTCGAGCCTCGA
>VFJJ01000010.1 GCA_009886115.1 Actinomycetota bacterium | reverse complement strand
CGCTCGGTCGTCTCGGGAAGGTCGGTCGGCCAGTCGTCGCCCTCACCCACCCAGACCGTGATCTCATTGCCCTGCCCGTGGTAGCGGGCATCGAGCCCGTAACGGAAGCGGATGGCGTCGACGGGCACCCCGGCGCTCGGCAGCACCCGGCGGGCCTCGGCGCGCATCTCGTCGAGCAGCGAGTCGCGCGACGCGACGACCGACTCGTTCAGCAGTCCCAGCTTCGAACGGGCCAGGTCGACCCGTACCGGCGACACCAGCGTCCCGAAGGCCGACAGCACCGACGCGTTGACGGGGAAGACGACCGTCGGCGATTCGAGCAGCTCGGCCACACCGCAGGCGTGCACCGGGCCAGCCCCGCCGAAGCCCATCACGGTCACCCCGTGCAGGTCGACGCCCCGCTCGACGGCGTGCATCCGGGCCGACGCGGCCATGTTCTGGTTCACGATCTCGTGAACGCCCCCGGCCACGTCGAGCACGCCGGCGTTCAACGCGACCCCGAGCGAGGCGGCGGCCCGCTCGGCGGCGGCCACGTCGAGCGGCATGTCGCCGCCGAGGAAGAACGCCGGGTCGAGCAGTCCCAGCAGCAGATCGGCGTCGGTGACGGTCGCCGCGGCGGCGCCGCGCCCGTAGCACGCCGGTCCGGGTTCGGCCCCCGCCGACTCCGGCCCGACCTTCAACAGCCCCAGGGAGTCGACGTGCGCCAGCGACCCGCCGCCGGCGCCGATCTCGACCAGGTCGACCGAGGCGACGGTGCAGGGATAGCCCGAGCCCTTCTTGAACCGGTAGACCCGAGCCACCTCGAACTCGGTCGACAGCTCGGGCTCGCCGTGCTCGATGAGGCACGACTTGGCCGTTGTGCCGCCCATGTCGAAGCACAGCAGCCGTTCGATCCCGTGCCTGCGGGCCAGCCACGTGCCGGCGAGCGCACCGGCCGCGGGCCCCGACTCGACGAGGCGGATGGGCAGGCGCGCCGCTTCGGCGGCCGAGACCACACCACCGTTGGAGAGCATCATCAGCACTCCCCCGCCGAAGCCCTCGGTGCGGAGCCAGCGCTGCAGCTCCTCGAGATAGGGCCCGATCACCGGGATCGTCACCGCGTTGCAGGCGGTGGTGACCATGCGGGGGTACTCGCGGATCTGCGGGGCCACGTCGGCCGAGCCGCACACGGGCAGACCGAGACGCTTCTCGAGCCCCTCGGCGACCGCCCGTTCGTTGGCCGGATTGGCGTAGCCGTGCAGCAGGCACACGGCGATCGCCTCGACGTGCGCCGCGGCGATCTGCGCCGCGAGCGCGTCGAGCGCGGCCTCGGTCACGGCCCGCACCACGTTCCCGTCGGCGCTCGTGCGCTCGGC
This sequence comes from Actinomycetota bacterium, assembly GCA_009886115.1. GTDB lineage: Bacteria > Actinomycetota > Acidimicrobiia > IMCC26256 > VFJJ01 > VFJJ01. Next base: position 10,789 of record VFJJ01000010.1, on the reverse strand, counting down.
GATCTCGAAGGTGAGCTCGCGCGGGATGGGGGGCGGCGGGAACTCGATCTGGAGGTCGTACATGTCGTAGCGGTGTTCGGTGCGGATGAGGAGCGTGTCGCCGAAACCCTCGGTGGTGACGAGCGCGGCCCGTCCCGTCTTGCCCTCGATGAGCGCGTTGGTGATGAGGGTCGTGGCGTGCACGATCGGTCGTCGGATCTCTTGGGGAGTCACCCCGGCCTTGTGCAGCAAGGAGATGACGCCCGAGCGCACGCCGTCGAGCGGCGCTGCCGGTGTCGTGAGCGTCTTGTCGACGACGACGCGTCCCGACACCGCGTCGAGCAGCACGACATCGGTGAAGGTCCCCCCGATGTCGACGGCCAACCGCCAGTCGGTGCCCGGGGTAGGGCCTGTCGCCCCGGCGAGAGCGTCGGTCATCGCACGACGTCCGGACGGTATTCCTCACGGTTGGGCGAGAACATGTCGACGATCCAGACCTCGTCGTCGCGCTCGGGATCGCCCCGGAACAACGAGTCGCCGTGATCGCAACCCGCCGGGGCCCAGTACACGTCGCCGGGGCCCAGGACCCGGCGCTCGTCGCCGTCGATCCGGAAGTCGAGGTGCCCGGCCACGATGATCCCGAACTGCTCGTGCTCGGGATGATCGGCATACGGCGTCGGACCCACCCCCGACTTGATCCGCCAAAAGCACAGCATCATGTCGTTTCCGGGGATGACCCGTCGGCGCATGCCGGGCTTGACGTCGACGAACGCGGTGTCGTCGAGGAACCACACCCGCTGGTCGTTCAGGGCCGGTTGGGAGCTCATCGGCGGTTCTCCTCGGCGGTCGTCACGCGAGCCGCTTGACCATGCGGTCCTCGACGTCTTGCAAGTGGGCGCTGACCTGTTCCATGGCCCGGACCGGGTCGCCGGCCATGACCGCCGCGGCGATCTCGCGGTGGGCCCGACCGGCCGAGGCCACGATCTCCTTGACCGCCTTGCGGTTCGGGGTCGCGTACAACAGCGAGCCGAAATCGCTCGACTGGAACAGGGCGTCGAGCACCTTCTGGTACATCTCGGCCAAGAGGCGGTTGCCGCACGCCCGGGCCAGCGCCCAGTGGAACGCCCGGTCGAGCCGCCGGAACTCCTCCAACGGCATCGTGTCGACGAACAGGGCGGCCAACGCCGTCAGCTCGGCCCGCTCGTGCGCAGTGGCCCGGCACACGGCCAGCTCCGCGACCGGGATCTCGATGACCCGACGCACCTCGAACAGCTCGCGAACGCGCTCCTTGCGGAGGTCGAACCCGTCGACGCTCACGTCGGGCAGATGCTCGGCGACATGGGTGCGGTTGCCCCGCCGCTCCACCAACTGCAACGACATCAAGCCCTGCATGGCCTCGCGCACCGACGTGCGAGCGACGCCGAACTCGTCGCACAGGGCCCGTTCCGACGGCAGGGCCTGCCCGGGGGCGAAGTCGCCGTCGCGGATCGACGCCACGAGCCGGTCGCGAACCTGCTGCGACACCGTCTGGCGGCTCACGGGCTCGAACCGCCCGTCGCGCCCGTCGCGCCCGGCGCTGGCGTGGCCGCTGGTGCCCGTCCGGGGCTCGCTCACGCTCACGACGAGGCCGCCGCCAGCTCGGTGTTGCCCGGCGTCATGGCGCCGTAGCGGGCGATCTCGCGGTCGAGATCGAGCGGCTGCACGATCGCCTCGTGCTCGAGCGTGCCCCAGAACGACGCCGGGGTGATCCAGGTGACCTCGAACTCCAGACCGTCGGGATCATGCGCATAGAGCGACTTGTTCACACCGTGGTCGGACGTACCGACGAGACATCCCTTGGCGGACAAGCGTTCGCGTACCTCGGCCAGCTCGGCGAGCGTGGGGACGGCCCAGGCGACGTGGTACATCCCCACCGTCGTGCGACCGGCTCCCGACGGGCCGGCCTCGGCCCCGACGGAGAAGAACGCGAGATCGTGATGGTTGCTCGACGCCGGCGCACGCATGAAGGCGAACGCCCCGTCCGGGTGGGAGATCACCTCCACGAAGCCCAACACCTCGTTGTAGAAGCGGGCGTGCTGCCGAGCGTCGCGAACGTAGAGCACGACGTGGTTGATCCCGGTCACGGGCATGGGACGTCCTCCTGGCGGGGGGCCAGTAGCGCACGGAGCTGGCGCTTCCATTCGACCGACGGCTTGTCGGCCTGCACGCTCACGACGCCCTCGTTACCCAGGGGGAGCGGGCCCGAGAGCCGTTCGAGCATCAGCTTGTCCTCGGCGCCGATCAGACGGTCGAAGGCCATCACGGTGTCCTCGTCGGCATCGGCGTCGGCCTCAGCATTGCGCCACACGACGAAGGTGAACAGTGAGTTGACGTCGTCGACCGGTGTCGAGAGCAACAACAAGATGTGCTGCAGCCCGGAGTCGTACTCGATGGTCGAGCGGACCGCGAACGGGAGGTGGAACCCGGTGCTCATGCGCCGGTGCACGACCGGGGAGTCCTGCAGGCTCACCGACGTGCCGCCGGAATCGTTGGCCGCGATCACCTCGTACTCGTAGCCGTAGAACCCGTCGGGGAGCGGACCGAGCTCCATGTCGGGGATCTCGGTCGCCGCGGCACCCCCGAAGCTGACGACATGGACGTACGGGAAGTGCGAGTAGTCCATGAAGTTGTCGACCATGCGGGTCGCAGAGACAGCCCATTCCTGCACCGGGTTCTGGAAACGCCGGAACGTGGGATCGTCGTCCCAGGGCATCATGGGAATGGTGCCTCGGGGCTCACCCGGGCACACCCACACCAGGCCGTATCGCTCGACGCACGGCACCGCCGGCAGATGGGCCTTGGGCGGGATGGTCGCGCCCGGCCCCGACGACGGAATGGCGACGCAGCGCCCGGCACCGTCGAACTCCCAGCCGTGATAGGGGCAACGCAGGCACCCCTCGGCTGTGACGGAACCGGCCGACAGGGGGCTGTTGCGATGCGTGCACCGATCGGGCAGCGCCGACGGGTTGCCCGCGGCGTCGCGCCAGAGCGCGTAGTGCTTGCCCAGCACGGTGATCCGGCGGGCCCCGGCGACGGTCTCGCTGGCCAAGGCCACCGGATACCAGAACTCGTCGAGGACGGGGTTGGCACAGAACGCGCCGCTCGCGAGGTCGGTCGTGGAACGAGCCGGGTTGCTCACCGATGCCTGCATCGCTCACCCCCGTCCGACGTGGTCAGTTGGTCTGACCATAGTCGCGGCCGACCCCGGGGAGCCAGCATCGGTGGTCAGTTGGTCAGACCAGTGGTAGCGTCCAGCCGACCCGGACGTTCGAGCACTCCGACACCCCAGGAGCACCCGTGGGCCGACCCAACACCCTGATCTTCGTCGACTTCCCCTCCGACGACGCCAAGGCTGCAGCCACCTTCTACGCCAAGGTCTTCAAGTGGAAGGTCGAAGGCCGGCCGGCGGGCTGGTTCCACCGCATCGTTCCCGGCGGGTTCTTCCCCAACCCCGACGACAGCACGTCGGGCCAGGTCGACTCCGAGGTCGGCAACCTCCACATGGGGATCTACGAGACGGGCGTGGCCGTCCCCGACCCCAACGCCAAGCCGTCCGCTGGCGTCAAGAAGGCGTCGGGCGCCGGGCCCCGTGTCTACATCCTCGTCAGCGACGACGACACCCCCGAGCGGATCCTCGCCACCGCCGAGAAGCTCGGGGCCAAGGTCCTCTGGCGCGATCACTACTGGAAGGAGTTCAACGGGTTCCACAGCGCGTTCCGCGACCCGTGGGGCTCCGAGATCATCCTGTGGATCAAGGCCGGCGACGATCCCACGCTGAACCCGAGGTGGGACACCACCAAGGTCGTCGACGCCAAGGTGAAGCAGGCCCAGTCGGCGCAGCGCTCCGCCAAGAAGGCCAAGGGCTGACGCATGGTGCGAGTTCGGCGCGATGCCGTGTCGAGGAGGTTCCGATGACCCGACTCACTGCACCTCGGTGGACGCACATCGCGCTGCCCTCGGTCGACATCGACCGGTCGATCGAGTGGTACACGACGTTCACGCCGCTGGTGCTGCTCGAGCGGTTCGAGGACGAGATGGGCAAGAGCGCCTGGCTCTCGCACGACCAGCAGGTCGATCCTCCCTTCGTGCTCGTGCTGGTGATGTTCTTCAAGGACCAGGGCCGCGAGCAGCCGCAGCTGGCGCCGTTCGCGCACATCGGCGTCGAGGTCCCGACCGCCGCCGATCTCGATGCCATCGCCGATCGGGCCCGAGCCGCTGGCTGCCTGGCGATGGAGCCCGTCCACATCCCGCCGCCCGTCGGCTACGTCTGCATGCTGGCCGACCCCGACGGCAACCGGATCGAGATCTCGCACGATCAGGCGGTGTACGACACCGTGCAGGCCAAGTGGGGCACGGCATCGGAGTGATCGGCTCCGTGCCGCCTCCCCCCGCCTTTCTTCGCGATTTCGCGCACCCCCGGTGAACAATCGCGAGGAGAGCAGTGCGTCGGGCGTGCGCGGGACCGCCACTGGCGCCGATGTCGTGCTCGTCGCGGGGGGTGACGTGCTGTGCTGCGATGAAGCCCAGACACTCGTTCGCACTGGAGCGATCGCCATCGCGGGCGAGACGATCGTGGGCGTCGGTCCGCTCGACCAGATGCGCCAAGGGTTTCCGGGCGCCCGTGAGCACGACGCCCGCGACTGTCTGGTGACCCCGGGCTTCGTGAACGCCCACCAGCACCTCACCGGCGACCCGCTCGTGCGTAGCACCATCCCCGACGGTCTCCCGTCGCACGAGACGATCTTCGGTTGGGCCGTTCCGATCCATGCGCAGCACACGCCCGACGATGACGAGCTCTCGGCCCTGGTGGCCAGCGTCGAGGCGCTCGAGTGCGGGGTGACGACCCTGGTCGAGGCGGGGACGGTCGCCGATCCCGACCGGGTGGTCGCGGGCATGCGAGCTGCGGGCATCCGGGGCACGATCGGCCGCTGGGGCTGGGATCTCGATGATCCGGCGGCGCCGTACGCGGCACCCGCCGACGAGGTGCTCGACCGCCTGCGGGCCCTGTGCGAGCGCTACCCGCCCGGCGGCGACATCGTTGGCTGGGTCACCCTGGTGGGCCACGACCTCGCCACCGACGAGCTGCTCGGCGGCGCCGCCGATCTGGCCCGGGCGCTGGGCACCGGCATGACGCTGCACATCTCCCCCGGTCCCGGCGACGCCGAGGCGTACCTGGCCCGCTGCGGAAGGCGGCCCGTCGAGCACTTCGCCGATCTCGGGATGCTGGGACGTCACCTGCTCCTCGGTCACGCCGTGCACCTGTCGGATGCCGAGGTCGCGCTCGTGCTCGAGACCGCCACGGCCGTCGCCTTCTGCCCGTGGGCCTACCTGCGCCTGGCCCAGGGAGCCGGCCCGCACGGCCGCATCCCCGAGCTGCTCGCCGACGCCCGCGGGCGGGTGGCGCTCGGTTGCGACTCGCACAATGCCGGCGACCGGCCCGACGTGCTCGACGCGGCCAAGCTCACCGCGGGCCTGTTCGGCGACGCCCGGCTCGACCCGGCGCTCGTGGGGGCCAAGCGGGCGTTGGAGATGGCCACCCGCCTCGGCGCCGAAGCGATCGGCCTGGGTCACGAGACCGGCTCCATCGAGATCGGCAAGCGGGCCGACCTGGTGCTGCACGACCTCACCCGCACCGAGTGGCTCCCGTACGGCAACCCCGTCCTCCAGCTCGTGTGGGGGGCCGGCTCCCGCACGGTGCGTGACGTCTTCGTGGCGGGCCGTCAGGTCGTCGCCGGCGGACGGGCCACGACCGTCGATCGTGCCGCCGTGCGAGCCCAGGCCAACGAGGCCCGCCGAGCGCTGCTCGCTCGCGCCGGGATCGACGTCGCATGACCCAGGCGGCCCACGTCACCCGCATGGCGGTCGAGCGCTACCTCGACGCGCTCAATGCCCACGATGCCGACGCCGTCGCCGCAGCCGTCACCGACGACTTCGTCAACGAGCACACCTCGGCGCTGGGTAGCACGGTCGTCGGACGGGCCGCGTACCGCAGCCGGCTCGACGGGTTCCTCGCCCGATTCGCCGAGCTGCGCTACGAGATCGACGACGATCCCATCGTCAACGGCGACCGGGCGGCGGTGCCGTACACGATGACCTGCCGCCACGACGGCCACCCGGTGCGCATCCGCGGCATGTTCCGGTTCCGTGTGGCCGACGGTCTCGTGGCGCATCGGGTCGACTACTGGGACGGCCAGGAATTCGCCCGCCAGGTAGCGACGCCCGACCCGGCCTGAGCCCCCCACCCCACCCCGATCGTTCTGTGTGCAGAAATCGTCGCCCAGCGACGATTTCTGCACAAATTTGGGGCGGTGGGAGCTGACTCAGCCTTCGCCGATGTGCTGGCGGGTTGCGGCGATGTCCTTGTGGAGCTGGGCGACGAGCTCGTCGACCGAGGCGAAGCGGACCTGCCCGCGCAGATGGGCGAGAAACTGCACCCGTACGACGTGGCCGTAGAGATCGCCGTCGAAGTCGAGCACGTGGGCCTCGAGCAGCTCGTGGCCCTCCTTGTAGAACGTGGGGCGACGGCCCAGCGAGATGGCCGTGGGCCGGGGGACGCCGTCCTCGTCGATGAACAACCCCGCGTACACACCCTCGCGAGGGATCACCAACGTGCTCGGGATGGCCATGTTCGCCGTCGGGAAGCCGAGCGTGCGGCCCCGCTGATCGCCCTGCTCCACGACCCCCCGCATCTCGTGCCAGCGCCCGAGCAGCTGGGCTGCGCCGGCAACGTCGCCTTCGGAGAGCCGCGCCGTGACGCCGTCGATCGAGCACGGCAGATCGGCAAGCTCTTCGAGCGCCTCGTCGAGCCCCACGACGTCGTAGCCGAGCTCGCCCGAGAGTCGCTCGGCGGTGGCGATGTCGTCGACGGCGTCGTAGCCCAGCCCGAAGTGCTTCGAGAGCGCGACCCCGCTGGCGTGCACCCGGTCGACGAGCACGTCGCGCACGAAGGCCTCGGGAGTGGCGGGACGGTCACCCGTGGGCACGACCCAGACCTCGTCGACGAGGTGCGTCTGCTCGATGAGCTCCAGCCGATACTCGAGCGTGGTCAAGCGCCGTTCGCGTGACGGGGGCTCGTCGAAGGTGACGATGCCCGCCGAGACACCCATCTCGTCGGCCATACCTCGGAGATGACGCAGCGCCGCCTGATGAGCCCGGTGCATGCCGTCGTACGCCCCGACCGCGACGAGCGGCCCGTGGGACCGCTCGGGTGGAGAGGGCTGAGCCGGCGTCGGGCCGTAGATGAACATTGGCGCTCGTTCCCCGAGTTCTCGAGCTTCACCGAGTGCGATGGACGCGCGAATCGAGCGTACAGGAACGCGAGAACAGGTTCTCGTACCTCTGAGGCCGCGAGAACCGCCCCCGACGTCGAGCAGCGCTGGGCCGATCAGCCGATCGCTTCGAGGGCCCTCCGGGTGAGCACCCGGGCGAGGTGCTGTCGGTACTCGGGCGTCGCGTTCAGGTCGGACGGGGGCTCGGTGCCGTCGGCGGCGGCCTGAGCAGCATCGGAGACCGAGGCACCCCCCGCCAACGCAGCCTCGACGCCGCGGGCGCGCACCGGGACCGAGCCCATGTTCGTGAGCGCGACCCGGGTGGTGCCGCCGGCCTTGACCGCGATCGCACCGACGATGGCCCAGTCCTGCGCCCGACGGTTGAACTTCACGTAGGTGCCGGCGCTGGCCTTGGGGACCCTGATCTCGGTGAGCATCTCCTCGGCCCCCAGCGCCGTCTCGAGGAAGCCCTTGAAGAACTCGGTGGCACCGACGCTGCGTGTGGTGCCACCCTTGCCCGTGAGCACGAGGGTGGCGTCGAGCGCGACGAGCGCGGTCGGCAGATCGGATGCCGGGTCACCGTGGGCGATCGAGCCGCCGATCGTGCCCCGGTGACGCACCTGCGGATCGCCGATCTGACCGGCGACCTCGGCCACGAGCGCGTTGCCCGCCGCGAGCACCGGCGAGATCTCGAGGTCGCGATGGCGGGTGAGCGCCCCGATCGCGATGTGGTCGCCGGCGTCGCGCACGTACGACAGGTCTTTCAGACGGCCGATGTCGACGAGCACCGACGGCGTCGCCAAGCGCAGCTTCATGAGCGGCAGCAGCGAGTGGCCGCCGGCCAACAGCTTGGCGTCGTCGCCATGCTGGCCCAGCAGCGACACGGCTTCGTCGACCGAACCAGCCCGGACGTACTCGAACGCAGCGGGGATCATCTCGTCGTCTCCTGGGAAGGGTGGTTGGCGTCAGGCAGGCCCGGCGATCGGGCCCGTCAGCTCTTCTGGGCGGCAGCGAGGACAGCCTTGACGATGTTGTGGTACCCGGTGCACCGGCACAAGTTGCCCTCGAGACCCATACGCACCTCGGCTTCGGTGGGCTTGGGGTTCTCGTCGAGCAGGCCGATCGAGGCCATGATCATGCCCGGGGTGCAGTAGCCGCACTGGAGGGCGTGATTCTCCATGAACGCCTGCTGCATCGGGTGCAGGGTCTCGCCGTCGGCCAGACCCTCGATCGTGGTGATCGCGCCACCATCGGCCTGGGCGGCCAGCATCGTGCACGACTTCACCGACTCGCCGTCGAACATGACCGTGCATGCGCCGCACGATGTCGTGTCGCAGCCGATGTTGGTGCCGGTGAGGCCGCACGACTCACGAAGGAAGAACACGAGCAACTGACGCGGCTCGACCTCGTGTGACTGCTCTTGGCCGTTGACGGTGATCGAGACTCGCACCGCTCCCCCTGGTGGCTTGGCGACGTGTGGTTCGCATCTTGTCACTTGTGCACACGTCGCGCACGGGATCGGCGACGCCGAACCGACCGGGCTGTATCACGAGATCCCGTCGGGGCTCGTTGATCGTGGAGCACGGCAACGACGGAGGGTGTCATGACGATCGACCTGACCAACGAGCGCTCGACCGGGGTCACGGTGTCGGTAGCCGGCTACGAGATCCTCGACGAGCTCGGCCGGGGCGGACACTCGGTGGTGTACCTCGCACGCCAGACGGCCGTCGGTCGCACCGTGGCCCTCAAGATCCTGGCCCACCTCGGCGCCGAGCGAGACCTGTCCCGGCGCTTCCACCGCGAATGCCAGGCGCTGGGACTGTTGTCGTGGCACCCGGGCATCGTTCGGGTCTACGACGCCGGCCTCACACCCGACGGCACCTGGTACCTCGCCATGGAACACCTCACGGGCGGGTCGTTGAGCGAGCGGCTCGAAGCGCTGGGGCCCCGGCCCTGGGCCGAGGTTCTCGATGTCGGCGTTCGTGTCGCCGACGCGCTCGACGCCGCACATCGCGCCGGGCTCCTGCACCGCGATGTGAAGCCGGGCAACGTGCTCGTCGACTGCTTCGGTGAGTGCAAGCTGGCCGACTTCGGTGTCGTGGCCGTGGGGGGCGAGCCGGGCACCGAGTCGGGGATCGTGACGGGCACCGTCGCGCACACGGCTCCCGAGGTGCTCGGGGGCGAGCGGGCCAGCGTGGCCTCCGACGTGTACTCGCTCGGATCGACGCTCTACACGCTCTTGGCCGGCAGCCCGGCGTTCGTACGCGACACCGACGAGTCGTTCCTTCCCGTCGCCCTCCGGGCCTGGACCGAGCCGGCCCCGGATCTGCGGGGCTTCGGCGTACCCGAAGCGGTCGCCGGCGCCGTCGCGTGGACCATGGCCAAGGATCCCGCCAGTCGGCCGTCGAGCGCCGCCGAGCTGGTCGCGCTGCTGCAGGAGTGCCAGGCGATCCTCGGCGTCGAGGTCAGCGCCCGGCGCCTGGCCCCGCTCGAGGCTCCCTCCCCGTCCCGATCCCCCGCGGAGGCCACCGACCCGCCGGGGGCGACCCCCGGGACCGCCGCGGCCCCTGGGACCACCACGGCCGCCAGCACCACGACCCGGACGGGCCGGACGACCCGGACGGGCCGGACGGGCCGGACGGGCCGGACGGGCCGGGAGCCGATCGGCACGGGGCCGCGCACGCGCCGGGTCGGCCCGGTCGAGCGGGCCCGCCCGACGTCGTTCTCGCTCCCGCTCGGTGCCGCGCTCGCTGCGGTGGGCCTCGGGATCAGCGCGATCGTCCTGAGCATCTCGACCGGGTCCACCATTCCGAGCCCGGCGGCGGCGACCGACGCCCGGGCCGCTGGCGCCTCGAGCGCCGGTCCGGCGGTGACGCTGGAACCGTCGGAGCGGGCCCGGAGCGGCGACCCGTCAGCGGTCGCCACCGGCACGCCGCCGGTCACGCCCACGGCCGCGGTCGGCGCCGTCGCGACCCGGGCACCCGGCCCGTCGCTCCTCGAGACGGTGCCCGTAGCGGGTAGGCCGTCGGCCCTGACCAGCGCCGGCGACAACGTCTGGATGGCCGTCGCCGACGAGGGACGGCTGGTCACGATCGACGCCAGCACGCACGAGACCGAGAGCTCGGTTGCCATCGGCGGCGCACCCGGCACCGTCGTCGCCACGGCTGACGCCGTCTGGGTCAGCCAGCCCGAGACCGAGACCGTCGCCCGCATCGACCCGCTCACCCACCGAGTCACCGACCACATCCCCGTCGGGCGAGGCGGGTTCGGCCTCGCTGTCGTCGACGGTGCGGTCTGGGTCGCCCAGGCGGGGGAAGGAACCGTCGCCCGCATCGACCCCGCCACCCGCCAGGTGAACCGGACCATCGCCGTGGGAACCGCGCCCGTCGGGCTCGTCGGCGCCGGCGGCGCCCTGTGGGTGATCGACCGGGCCTCCGACTCGCTGCGTCGCGCCATCCGTCCCTGCCACACCGCAACGCCCGACGAAAAGGCCCGGCTCTTTG
>VFJJ01000173.1 GCA_009886115.1 Actinomycetota bacterium | reverse complement strand
GGCTCGGTGATCATCGCTCGCCCCGGACCCGGTCGCGAACCCGTCCGCCTCGACGCGACCGGCCCGCTCATCTGGGATCTCATCGACGGTGAACGTTCGCTCGGGACGATCGCCGAGACGCTCACCGAGCGCCTCGGCGCTGACCCCGAAGACGTGCTGCGTGACGTCACCCTGGTCGGCCGGCACCTCTGCGAGCTCGGTGTGGCGGTGGTGAGATGACCGCCGGGGGCCCCGTGGAGTCCGTGCGGTCGGCGGGCTCCGACGGCCTCGATGCTCAGCGACGCGATGGCGATCGGCTCGACGGGTTGGCGGTGCTGGAGGCCCTGGCCGGCGTCGGCCTGCCGGGCGCGTCGGTCGAGCTTCCGCGTACCGGCTGGGGCGAGCGCATCGAGTGGGTGGCCACCGAGGGTCTCAGCGGCCTGCTGGTCCGGGCGGTCGAGGCCGGCCTAGTCGACCTCGACCGTGACGAGGCCGCCCAGCTCGTGGGAGCGCACGAACCGATGCTCGTCCGATCGCTCCGCCACGAGGTCGAGCTGGTCCGACTGCACGACGTGATGGCCGACGCCAACGCGGTGGTGCTCAAGGGCCCGGCGTTCGCCCATGGCGTCTATGCCGATCCGGCTGATCGGCTGTTCACCGATCTCGACGTGCTCGTTGCCCCGCGATCGATGCAGGCCGCCATCGAGGGCTTGGTGGCGCTGGGGTACCGACGTCCGTGGCCCGACCCGACGCCCAGATACGTCGAGCTCGTGGCCAAGGCGATGTGTCTCACGCACCCCGAGGGCCTGAGCATCGATCTCCACCGAACGCTGGTCCCTGGCCCGCTCGAGCGTTCGATCCCGACCCACGAGATCCTCGCCGAGGCGGTGCAGATCAAGGCTGGTGCCCTCTCGATGCGGGCTCCGAGCTGGGAGCATCATCTCATCGAGGCTGCCCTGCACGGAGCCGTCGGTCACGGATTCACGCGTCCGATCGCGCTGCGCGACGTCGCGCAGATCGTCGTCACTGCCCCCGTCGACCCTCAGCGGATGCTGGCCGTCGCCGAGGAGTGGGGCGTGGGCCTGTTGGTGGCCGAGTGCATTCGACGCGTCGAGCGGATCTTCGCGATGACGCTTCCCCACGGTCTGGGAGGATGGGCCGAGGGTCGGGCGATGTCGGCGAGCGCACACGAACGGCAGCTGCTCGCGGCGTGCCTGAGCCCGGCTCGGCGCTCGGCTGCGCTGCGCCTGTCGGAGCTCCGCGGCGGATCGTGGCGCAGGCGGCTGGAGCTGGCTCGGGCGCTGGTGGTGCCGGCCCCGTCGTACCTCCGCCATCTCGAGGGCCCGGGCGCCCTTCCCTCGCTGTACCTCACCCGGTGGCGGACGCTCGCGTCCCGGGCCCGGAACGGCGCCGCGCCGACACCTGCCGCACCCACCCCTGGAGGCGCTGGCGCATGACCACGTTCAGCCCGCCCGGAAAGATCGCGGCCCAGATCGGCGTCGCGTACCGCCCGAGTCGTCGCCGGCCCGAGTTCCGCCCGATGGTGATCCTCGGGCTGGTCCTCGTGTTCGGGCTCGTGCTGGTTGTCACCCAGGCGATCCTCAACGGCGAGCCCGGCGAGTACTCGGCCGTCACCGTGGTGCCGTTGCTCGTGGTGTTGGGGCTCCCGGTCCTGGCGTGGCTCAAGCGTCGCCATCCCGACGAGCCGTACCTCTTCAAGTTGTTGCTCGCCGGGCTCATCTTCAAGCTGATCTGCAGCCTCCTCCGGTACCTCACGCTCAAGGTCGGCTATGGAGGCGTCGGCGATGCGTCGCAGTACGACAACTTCGGACGGCGTTGGGCCGCGGCGTTCTTCGGCGGCTACGAGCGACCGCAGCTCGCCGACGCCAGCCAGACGAACTTCGTGCGGTACCTCACCGGGATCCTCTACGTCGGCACGGGGGGGCCCACGATCATCGGCGGCTTCCTCGTGTACGGCTATGCCGCCTACTGGGGCTCGTATCTCTGGTTCCGGGCGGCAGCCGACAGCATCCCCACCCTCAACAAGCGCATGTTCCTCGGGATCGTGATGTTCCTCCCCAGCATCGCCTTCTGGCCCAGCTCCATCGGCAAGGAAGCCTTGATGAACCTGGGGCTCGGCGGGATGGCCTACGGGTCGTCGCTGCTGTTGCGTCGGCGTCCGCTGCCCGCCGTGCTCGTGCTCGCTCCGTCGGCGCTGCTGGTGAACGTGGTGCGGCCGCACCTCACCGCCATCTTCGGGATCGGGCTCTCGGTGGCGTACCTCTTCGGCCGGCTCCGCTCCGATCGTCCGATGGTCGCGCCCGGGCTCACCCGGATGGTGGGGATCGTGGTCGTTCTCGGGGCCTCGGCGGTGTTCGTCCAGAGCGCAGCCGAGTTCCTCGACATCCAGGGAGGCATCAGCAGGTCGTCGATCGAGGATCGGCTGGCGGTCCAGAGCGGGCGGAACGATTCGGGAGGGTCGCAGTTCGACACGCCGCCCCCTCAACTGTCCGTGAGCTCCCTGCCGATGAGTCTCTTCACCGTCTTGTTCCGTCCCCTGCCGTACGAGGCGAGCTCAGGGTTCATGGCCATCTCCGCGCTCGAGAACTCCATCATCCTCGGAGCCGCGCTGTTGCGCATCCGCTCCCTCGGCGCGTCCGTACGCAATCTCAGGAAGGAGCCGTTCCTGTTGTTCTGCCTCCTCGCCGTGATCATGTACGGCGCGGTGTTCTCATCGTTCGGCAACTTCGGTCTCCTCGTCCGTCAACGCTCGCTCGCGCTCCCGGCGTTCTTCGTGATGTTCTGCCGCCAGAGCAGGGGACAGATCGAGCAGCTCGCGTCGGAGCGACGACGCCACGGCCAGCGGCGGCGCGGGCGCGTGCGATGGATCGCAGACCCGTCCGACGGCTCGACCGCCGATCCCGGCGCCGAGTCGGCGACCCCTCCACCAACCGGTCGTTTGGTGGGTGCCGGTGCGCGGGCGTCGTCGGCGCTGAACGGTCGGATCGACGGCTTGAACAACGGCCTGCTCAACGGTCGCGGCGATCACCCATGATGAAGCGGTTCCTCGCTCAGGGGATGAAGGCCGCCTCGGCGGGGGTCGATCTGGTCCGGCGCCCGGCACCGGGCGTGGTGGTGCTCATCTACCACCGCGTCGGCGCGGGGTCGACGCTCGAGATGGAGCTCGCGGCCGACGTCTTCGACCGTCAGATGGCCGCCCTGGCCGCCAGCGGGCGGATGGCGAACATCGACGACGCGCTCGACGCGCTCGACAGCGAGACCCCCGGCTCACGAGACCGCGACCCCGTGGTGGTCACGTTCGACGACGGGACCGTCGACTTCGTCGACGTGGCGGTTCCCATCCTCGTGCGCCATGGTGTTCCTGCCCTCATGTACGTGGCCACCGACTTCATCGAGCGGGGCGTGTCGTTCGACCACGACGGCCGCCCAGCGTCGTGGGCCGGCCTCCGCGACGCATGCTCCACGGGCCTGGTGCAGATCGGCTCGCACACCCACACGCACCTCCTGCTCGATCGGGCCGGCGTCTCCGAGGCCGAGGGCGATCTCGACCGTTCGATCGAGCTCATCGGTGAGCGCCTCGGGAGTGCGCCGGCGCACTTCGCCTACCCCAAGGCCCTGTTGGGTTCGACGGCCACCGAGCGGCTCGTGAAAGAACGCTTCCGGAGCGCATCGCTCGCCGGGACCCGTCCGAACCGCTACGGCTCGACCGATCCGCATCGTCTGGCCCGCTCGCCGATCCAGCGCTCCGACGGGATGGCCTGGTTCGAACGCAAGCTCGCAGGCGGACTCGGTCTCGAGGATGCCGTTCGCGAGCGGCTCAACCGGCGGCGCTACGCAGGGCGCACGACGTGACCCGAGCCCCCCGACTCGCTCATGTCACCACCACCGACATGAGCCTCGAGCTCCTGCTCGGCCCCCAGCTCGTGGCGTTCAAGGACGCCGGCTACGAGGTGATCGGCCTGTCGGCACCCGGGCCGTACGTCGCCGGCCTGGAGGCGGCCGGCATCAGGCACGTGCCCTTGGCGCACGCCACCCGGGCCATGTCGCCGGGGGAGGACGCCCGGGCGTTGGTCGAGCTGGTGCAGCGGTTCCGTGAGCTCCGGCCCGACATCGTCCACACCCACAACCCCAAGCCCGGCGTGTACGGGCGGCTGGCGGCGCGCATCGCCGGTGTGCCGGCGATCGTCAACACGGTGCACGGCCTGTACGCCCTACCCGACGATCCGATCGCCAAGCGAGCCGTCGTCTACGGGTTGGAACGCTTGGCGGCCACGTGCTCGGGGGCCGAGCTCGTCCAGAACCCCGAGGACGTCACGGTCCTGGCCCGGCTCGGCATCGACCCCGACAAGCTCGTGCTGCTCGGCAACGGCGTCGACCTGCGTCGCTTCGACCCCGGCCGCCTCGACCGGGCCCGGACGCTCCAGCTCCGCCGCGAGTGGGGCGCTGAACCCGACGACGTGGTCGTCGGTCTCGTGGGGCGCCTCGTGGTCGAGAAGGGCTACCGCGAGGTGTTCGAAGCTGCGGCTCAGGTGCGCGATCGCTGCCCCAGGGCGCTCTTCGTGGTTGTCGGGCCCGACGATCCCGACAAGGCCGACGCCATCACCGTTGCCGAGCGGGAGCAGGCCTCCAAGGCCGGGGGCGTTGTCTTCCTCGGCTCCCGCGACGACGTCGACGACTGCTATGGAGCGATGGACTGCTATCTCCTGGCCTCGTGGCGCGAGGGGTTCCCCCGCTCGGCCATGGAGGCCTCGGCCATGGGGTTGCCGATCATCGCCACCGACATCCGCGGCTGTCGGCAGGTGGTCGACGACGGCGTTACCGGGCTCCTCGTCCCCGTCCGATCGGCCGACGCCATCGCCCGGGCGGTCGTGGGCCTCGTCGTCGATCGTGATGCGAGGTGCCGCATGGGTGCGGCCGCCCGAGCCAAGGCGCTCGTCGAGTTCGACCAGCGGCGCCAGATCGACCTGAGCCTGGCCACCTACGACCGGCTCCTCGCCCGGCGCGACCTCACCGCGCCCAAGCGCGACGGGATCGTCGTGCGCCCGGCTGGTCCTGCCGATGCTCCGGCGATCGCCGCGCTGCACGCATCGCGGATCGGCGAAGGCTTCCTCGCCTCGCTCGGTGAGCCCTTCCTCAGGCGTCTGTACCGCCGGATCTCGCTGCACCCCGGATCGTGGGTGATGGTCGCCGAGCTCGACGGGACG
>VFJJ01000156.1 GCA_009886115.1 Actinomycetota bacterium | reverse complement strand
GACGGTCTCCGTGACGGCCTCGGTGACGGCCTCGGTCTCGGTCTCGGTGCCCGTGGAAGCGATGCCCGCGGTGCCCGTCGAACCCCGGTCGGTGCGGTTCACGCCGGCCCGGGTCACGACCGCACCAGCCGTTGCACGGCTTTCATGGCCTCGTCGACCTTACCGGCGGCGTCGGGCCCACCGGCTGCGATCGCGTCGCTGACGCAGTGATGGAGATGATCGCCCAGCAGCGCGACGCTCACCGCCTGCAGGGCGCGCGTGACCGCCGAGACCTGGGTCAAGACGTCGATGCAGTAGGTGTCGTCATCGACCATGCGTTGCAGCCCTCGCACCTGACCTTCGATGCGTCGCAAGCGGGCCTGCACATCGTCCTTGCTCGCCGCATACCCGACCATCAGAACCTCCGTCGATATACCCTAGAGGGGTATGGTATCGTGTGAGAGTTCCGATCTCAAGCCCGTTGTTGTGCAGCGAGCAACGCCCCTCGGTTTCGGCTCAGGTCACGGCGAGGCCGTCACCGGCGCCGTGCCTGGTTCGCTGCTCGACGGGGGCGCGACTGTGGGTGGTGGCGGGGCGAGGGTCGCGGGTCGCTCGATGGAGCTCACGTGGCGGGCCTCGGTGCCCCACTCCGGTCGGCCCTCCCAGGTAGCGTGCCGCGATGACCGACCGATCCGCCGCCGAGCGGGCTCCGGGTCCCGCGCCGATCGAGCCGATGGCGAGCTTCGCTCCCGATCTGTTCCGAGGACGGGTCGCCGTGGTCACCGGTGGTGGCACGGGAATCGGTCGCCGCACCGCGGTGGGATTCGCGTCGTACGGCGCTCACGTCGTGGTCGCCGGTCGTACCGAGTCGAGCCTGCAGGAGACGGTCGAGGAGATCGCCGCCCTCGACAACGGAGCTCGGGGCCTGGCGGTACCCACCAACATCCGGGCCGTCGACGAGGTGGAGCGACTCCGCGCCCGCGTGCTCGAGCAGCACGGCCGGGTCGACTTCCTCGTCAACAATGCCGGGGGGCAGTTCCCGGCGGCGCCGGGAACGATCTCCGACAACGGTTGGCGATCGGTCGTCGACTTGAACCTCAACGGCACCTGGAACATGGTGAACCGCTTCACAGGTCCCATGATCGAGGCCAAGTACGGGGCCATCGTCAACGTGGTCCACATCTTCAGCTTCGACCGAGGTGCCCCGATGTTCGTGCACTCTGGCGCCGCCCGGGCGGGCGTCGTGAGCCTGACCCGCACGATGGCGCCGTACCTCGCCCACCACGGCGTGACGATCAATGCGATCGCCCCCGGCACCATCGCCACGGCGGGGATGCAGGAGAAGGAGATGGGCGAGCTCGGCTACACCGAAGCCTCGTGGGCGGAGCGGTTCGAGCAGCTCGGGCCCATGCGCCGGATGGGCACCGCCGAGGAGACCGCGGCCACCATCCTGTTCCTCTGCTCGCCCGCAGCCCGATACATCAGTGGTGCAGCCATCGTGGCCGACGGCGCCGAGAGCCAGGCCAACTGGCTCCTGCCCTTCGAGCCCGGCACGACCTGAGCCGATCGAGACGCGGGCGATCCGCCGACGAGGCCACCGACGTCGAGGTGCTTGACCGTATGTACGGACAATCGCCTGCGGTATGCTCGCCCCGGCATTCCCGGAAAGGGGAACGACGTGGACCTGTTACCTGATCGACTCGCCTGGTACGTGGCCGGACCGTTGCTGGGCCTGCTCGTCGTTGGATTGTTCCTCGTGGCGAACCAGCCGCTCGGGGCGAGCGGCGCGTACGTCCAGACCATGAAGGCTGCCCGCCGCGACACCGACACCGTGGGGTGGCGGGTCTGGTACTTCGGCGGGATCTTCGTTGGTGGGGCGCTCGCCACCGCTTTGGGCACCGGCATCGACGCCCGATCGGGCTACGACGCCATGACCTCGTTGTGGCCGACTCCGGTGGTCGCCCTGATCGTCCTGGGCGGGGCCGTCACGATGGGCTACGGCGCCCGCATGGCTGGCGGGTGCACGTCGGGCCACGGGATCTGCGGCACCGCCCAGCGCTCGCCGGCCAGTTGGGTGACGACGGCGACGTTCATGGCCACCGCGGTCGCTGTCACCGCCGTCTTGCGACTCGTCACGGGAGGCGACCTGTGAACCGGCGGCTGAACATCGTGGGCGGCCTGTTCGGGGCCGCGTTCGGTTTCGTCCTCGCCGCGGCGCAACTGCACGAGTACGACACGATCCACCGGATGCTGCGCTTCGACGAGCCCGACGTGTTCTTCCTGATGGGCTCAGCCATCGCCACGTCGCTCCCGTTGCTGTGGCTGCTCGAACGCCGGAAGGCCCGAACGCTCTACGGCGGCCAGCTCGCGCTATCGCGTTCGAAGCCGGAACGTCACCATCTCGTCGGTGGCGCGCTGTTCGGCATGGGCTGGGCCGTCGCCGGCACCTGCCCCGCGCCGGCGCTCGTCATGCTCTCGTCGGGTGCAGCACTGGCCGTGGTGGCGATCGTCGGGCTCTTCATCGGGCTGCATCTGCGCGATCGTCACGCCATCAGGATGGTCGTCGGCGACGGCGAGCACCGCGAGATCGGTCCCGTCCTCGAATCGGCGACACCTTGAGGACGAGCCTCGCTGCCCTGACGGTGATCGGCGCCCTCGGCGTGGCCGCCTGCGGCCAAGGCGCTTCGTCAACCTCGCAAGGCGCGGCTGCGCCGTCGGGCGACGTGGCCGCTGATGGTGTCGTCACGCTCGTTGGCGTGGCGCAAGGACGCGAGCTGGCATCCGACTCGGCCGTCCGGGTCATCGACGTCCGCACGCCGGAGGAGTTCGCGGAGGGCCACATCGACCGGGCGGAGCTGATCGATTTCAACGCCGCCGGCTTTCGCGACCGCATCGGCGCCCTCGATCGCGACGGCACCTACTTCGTCTACTGCCGATCGGGGAACCGCAGCGGCCAGGCCACTGCGATCATGGCCGAGCTCGGGTTCACGCGGGTGTACGACCTCGACGGCGGCATCACGGCCTGGCACGACGCAGGAGCACCCGTTGTCGCCTGATCGCCCGACGCACGGGCAGTCGTTGCGCAGCCCGCTGGTTGTCCGTACATTGGCCACATGATGCCCCCGCCGCCCGCGAGGTCCTCGACGTCCTCGACACCCCCGACCTTCTGCAAGCCCGACCGGACCAACCCGCTTCCGCTCTGGGCGCAGGTGCTGGGCGACGTTCGGGGACGCCTCGCCCGGGGCGAGTTCGTCGACGGGTTCCCGCCTGAACGGGAGCTCATCGACCAATACGCGGTGAGCCGTCACACCATGCGCGAAGCCATGCGCCGTCTGCACGCCGAGGGGCTCATCGACCGCGAGCGGGGACGCGGCACGTTCGTCAGGCACCAGGGGATCGAGCAACGCACCGGGGCGCTCTACAGCCTGTTCCGGTCGATCGAGGACCAGGGCTTCGTGCAGCACAGCGTGGTGCTCGAGCTCGACGAGCGCGCAGCTCCGAGCGTCGCCCGCCAGCTCGGGCTCCCCGTTGCCACCCCGTTCGTGTATCTCCATCGACTCCGCAACGCCGACGACACCCCCATCGCCACCGACGAGCTGTGGATGCCATCTCGACTGGCCGCTCCCCTGCTCGCCGTCGACTTCGCGCACACGGCCGTGTACGCAGAGCTCGAGCGCCGCTGCGGTATCCGCCCCGGAGCCGGCTGGGAACGGGTGCATCCGACCCTGCCCACGCGCGACGAGCGGGCACTCCTGGGCACCTCGGCCAGGCAACCGGCGTTCCTCGTCGAGCGGTTCACGTCACACGTTGGCCAACCCCTGGAGTGGCGGCGCACCGTGATACGCGGTGACATGTACACATTCCTGGCCACGTGGTCCGACACCGGGGAGCAGCGCGAGCGCTCGGCGTTCACCCCCACCACCGCTTCGTGACGGAGGCAGCCTCATGAGCACGGCACTGTTGATCGGCGGCAGCCGCCGCGAGGGCTCCGACCGGGGCCGCATCGACGTTCTCGACCCGGCGACAGGTGAGACGATCACCGATGTGGCCGTGGGCACCCCGGCCGACGCCACCGCAGCCTGCGACGCGGCTGCTGCGGCCCAGCCTGGCTGGGCTGCCACGCCACCGCGCGTGCGGTCCGAGATCCTCCGGGCCGCATGGCAGAGCCTCGTCGAGCATGCCACCGAGCTGGCCGAGCTGATCACCCGCGAGCACGGCAAGCCCCTCGCCGACGCCATGGCCGAGATCGCCTACGCGGCCGAGTTCTTCCGGTGGAACGCCGAGGAGACCGTTCGCATCCGGGGATCGATCGGCACCGCACCGTCAGGCGACAAGAAGATCATCGTGCACCATCCTCCCGTCGGCGTCGTGGTCATGGTCACACCGTGGAACTTCCCTGCGGCCATGATCACCCGCAAGTTGGCGCCGGCGCTGGGAGCCGGGAACGCCGTGGTCATCAAGCCCCCCAAGGAGACGCCGCTCACCGCGTTGCGCATCGGCGAGCTTCTCGAAGAGGTCGGATTGCCACCCGGACTCGTCAACATCGTCCCGACGAGCAACTCGGGGTCGTGGTTCGACGCCGCGGTCGACCATCCGGCCACCCGCATGGTCTCCTTCACGGGCTCCACCGAGGTCGGACGGGTGTTGTTGCGGCGCTGCGCCGATCGCGTCCTCAAGACCGTCATGGAGCTCGGCGGGAACGCGCCGTTCATCGTGTTCGACGACGCCGATGTCGACGCCGCGGTCGAGGGTGCCATGATCGCCAAGATGCGCCACTCGGCCGAGACGTGCACTGCGGCGAACCGCTTCTATGCCCAGTCGGGCATCGCGGCCGAGTTCACGGCTTCGCTCACATCGGCGATGGCCGGTATCAAGATCGGCAACGGCTTCGACCCCGACGTGACGTGCGGGCCGATGATCAACGCCGGGGCCATCGAGACGATCGACCGTCTCGTGAAGGGGGCACTGGAGCGCGGCGCTCGGTGCACGCTCGGAGGCTCACCGGTCGAGGGGCCGGGCTGCTTCTACCAGCCGACGGTCCTGGCCGACGTGGATCACAGCTCCCCCATCGCCCAGGAGGAGATCTTCGGTCCCGTGGCCCCGGTCATCGCGTTCGATGACGCCGAGGCCGTCATCACCCAGGCCAACGCCTCCGAGCTGGGACTCGCCGGCTACGTATACACCCGCGACCTCGCCCGCGGCCTCGCCGTCTGCGAACGGCTCCAGGTGGGCATGGTGGGGCTCAACCGCGGCGCTCTCTCCGATCCCGCAGCGCCCTTCGGCGGCATGAAGCAGTCGGGGCTCGGCCGAGAAGGAGCCAGCGAGGGCATCTACGAGTTCTGCGAGACCCAGTACATCGCCACGAACTGGTGACCACGGTCGCCGTCTACCGGACGCGCGCTGGGCAGGCACCCCTCGGGCGGGGAGGGTTGCGACGGCGAGCGTCTCAGACTCGGACGGGAACCCTGATCACCACGAGGCCTTCACGGCGAACCATCAGGATGGCCCACCAGATGGTGAGCGCGGTCCCGAACGCGGTGAGCCCGAAGCCGGCGAGCGTCTTGCCGACCACGAACGACTCGAGCGGCAGGCTGACGTACATGCCGAAGCTCGACACCGACTTGACGAGCTGCACCAGGGCCCACAGCAGTGTGAGCTTGGCGAAGAGACGGGCGACCGCGGGACGGGCCGCGACCTCGGGGGTGAACGGGCAGAAGTCGCCAGCCAGCCGGGAAACGAGTGGACGACCGACGAGCACGGAGCCGACGAGCGCGAGACCCACCGAGGCGTTGGTGATCATCGGCTGCAGGAAGTAGATGACCGCGTCGCCGCTCGAGAAGGCGATCACCGTGCGTACCGACAGTCCGAAGGTGGCCAGCACCAGGATCACGGGAACACGCCGGCGGCTCACCAGGCGTCGCCCCATCGCAACCAGCGCCCAGGCCAAGGCGGCGATCATGGCGACGTGGAGGTTCACGAACGACACGAGGAACATCAGCAACAAGCCCGGGACGACGTTGGCTTCCAGGATGTGCGGAATGACCCGACGCAGCACCGCGCCGAGCAGCGCGCTCGTGCGGGCAACGACATGACGATCCGGCCCGCCGCCGTCGGATCCTCGGGCCGGGTGGGCGAAGCTCGTGTCGCCGACACCGCCGGCCAGGTGCAGCGTGGTCTTGATGCTGGGGCCCTGTTCGGCCACGGAGGTACGCCCGTCTGCTCGGACATTCGTCGAGCCGGTCTGCGACCAACGTGTCACCACAACCGTACCGCGCCGGGCGACGGCGCCG
>VFJJ01000202.1 GCA_009886115.1 Actinomycetota bacterium | reverse complement strand
TTTCTGCACGAATTTGGGGATTGAAGGGGGGACGGGGGTGTTGGTCCGGGCATGGGGGGCCGGCCAGGTAGAGTGCGTCTGCGGGCTCAGCGTTTCGAGCCGGGCTGTTCCCGGCATCGCCCCCGCTCTCCACAGGAGTTCAATCTGCGTGATCGCGTCCTTCGCCGGACTCGGCGTGGCGCCCGACCTCGTGGCATCGCTTGCTGCGAGTGGTATCGAGGCCCCCTTCGCCATCCAACTGTTGACCATCCCCGATGCACTGAGTGGACGGGACGTGTGCGGCAAGGCCCGCACCGGCTCGGGCAAGACCCTCGCCTTCGGGATTCCCATCGTCCAGAACACCACCCCGGGAGCCGGTCCGGGGCGGCCTCGGGCGCTGGTGCTCGTTCCCACCCGTGAGCTGGCCTCCCAGGTCCGTGGGGTCCTCGACCCGCTCGCCGAAGTTCGGGGCCTGAAGGTCGCCGACATCTACGGCGGCGCTTCGATGACCAAGCAGATCGCCCGTCTGCAAGAAGGCGCCGAGATCGTGGTGGCCACGCCCGGCCGGCTCATCGACCTGCTCGACCAGAAGCAGCTCGTGCTCGACGACGTGAAGCGTCTCGTCATCGACGAGGCCGACCGGATGGCCGACATGGGCTTCTTGCCCCAGGTCGACTGGCTACTGCGCCGGCTCACCCACCAGCGTCAGACCCTCCTGTTCTCGGCCACCCTCGACGGCGGCATCGACCACCTGGTCCGCCGTCAGATGACCGACCCCGTGTTCCACGAGGTGGGCGCGGCCGAGCGCACCGTCACCACGATGGTGCACCGCTTCCTGCTCGTGCACGAGATGGACAAGGTGCTCGTGGCCGCGGCCATCGCCCAGGGCGCCAACCGGGTGCTGATCTTCACCAACACCAAGCGGGCCGCCGACCGTCTGGCGCGTGACCTGCGAGCCAAGGGGGTCACGGCCAGCCCCATCCACGGCGACCTCCAGCAGCGCGAGCGCGAGAAGGCCCTGGCCGGTTTCGCCGAGGGGAGCCTGCCGGTGCTCGTAGCGACCGATGTCGCGGCACGCGGCATCCACGTCGAGGGCATCGACGTCGTGGTGCACTGGGAGCCCGCCGACGACCACAAGACCTACCTGCATCGTTCGGGTCGTACGGCTCGGGCCGGCGCGGCGGGTGTCGCCGTCACGTTGCTCGAGTGGAACCAGGAGCTGCCGGTGCTACGCCTCAAGCGTGCGCTGAACCTCGACGAGCCCATCGTCAAGGTCTTCTCCAACAATCCCAAGCTCGCTGATCTGGCCAGCTGGGACACCTCCGGCGACGGCGAGAAGGTCGCCGCCGGCTGAGCGCAACGCGTCGATGGCACGTGCCACCACGGCCGCTTCGCCGGCGACGACCAGGAACTCGCGGTTGTGCAGGTGTGAGACCCGGCCCACCTTGACCCCCGCGGGGTTGTGGATCCCGATCTGCGCGCCGACGTATCGACGTGATCCGAACGCGACCGCCTCGACGACCGGAAAACGCTGACGGCACATGGTGATCAGCGTTTCGAGCGAGAGGAATCCCTCGTCGCTGAAGCTCAGCAGCACCGTCCGTGCCGGGACGTGGGCCACGAGCCGGGCCAGGGCCGGCGCGATCTCGGCCTTGGCGTTGAAGGGGCTGCGGGTGAGGGGGTCGCGGCAGTCGATCCGCTTGCATGCGATCCCGTAGTGCTCGGGCCGGTCCCAGGCGATCAGCGTCTCCCAGATGTGGTAGTTCGTGTAGTAGCGATGCTGGTTGTATGGCGGGTCGAGGTACGCCAGGTCGACCTCGGGGAGCCGCTCGACGGCTTCGAGCGCGTCGGCCCGCCAGGCGTGTCCGCGGCCCTCGAGCATGGGCGGTCGTCGTAGCGTCAGACGCTGGTGCGAACGGGGCGCCCACTGCTTGAGGTAGGCCATCTGCACGCCGGTCGTCGAGTCGACCCGGTCGGCGGCCAGCATCAGGCTGGCGAGCAGCAGGGGCTCGAGCGGCGTTCCGGCGTGGTCGGCATCGATGGCATCTCTGATCGCGTCGATCCGTTCTCCGTTGTGGGGTTGGAGGAAACGCGAGGCCAGGCAGAAGGTCTCGGTGAAGTAACCGGCCCGGCCGGGGAGCCCATCGAGCCGGTCGAGCTCACGGTCGAGCGCGTCCCCGTCGACTGCACTGGCATCGGTGCCGATCGCCGCGCGAGCCAGGACCTCCGAGTACCGAGCGGTGTCGACGGCCCACACCTCGATGCCACGCGCTTTCCATGCCTGGGCAACCCGGGTCGTGCCCGTGAACAGGTCGACGGCGGTGCGGGCGCCGATGGCGTCGACGACGGCCTCGAGTGTGGGGACGAGCCGGCGCTTGGACCCCAGGTACTTGATCACCCCGAGGGTCTACTACGGCCCCGCGAACGTGGCGGCGACCGCCACCAGAGCATCGGCGATCGCGTCGGCCTCGCCGGCCGCGATGTCGCCGTGGCGCGTGACCGTCGCAGCGAAGTCCTCGGGTCGCATCCGATCGCCGACGAGGACGCAGAAGTCGGTTGCCGAGACGGTGAACGTGATGTCGGGCTCACCCGCGATCCCTTTGTACGACAGTGGAATCGTCCATTCGCCAGCCCCGTGTCCCGTGAGCACGATCCGGGCGGTGCGGCCGGGAAACGACCGGCCGTTGTTCGCGAGTGCTGCGGGGAGCGACTTCACCCCCATGTCGGCCATCAGCCGGTAGTGCGCCGCAGCAGGGGCCGTGAACTCCTGGCCGAGCGCGCGCCGGATGTCGCAGGCGTGGACGTGCATCTCGAACGCTCTGCTCACGAGGAACCGCTGGAGCGGCGTAGGGACCCCGACGATGGTGACGCTCGGCCCCCGCTCGCCCGGCGCCGGTGCGGCGCTCGAGTCGTGGCCGATGGTTCGTTCGGCGGTGCCGATGAAGCGCTGCGCGATGTCGCCGAGGGCCATTCCACGCGCCGTCGTCTGGGCCCGAGCCGTGGCGTCGAGGGTCTCCTGAGCCTCGATCGCGCGCCCGTGGTCGTCGAGCATCTCCTGCAGGAGGCTCTCGCTCGCCCAGAGATGCGCGACGACATCGCGAATCGTCCACGTGCCGACGGCATCGAGCGAACCGTCGCTCTCGGCGATCGCGCCGAGCAGCCCCCGGAGGTCGTCGACGACATCGCGGTAGACGTCGCGGGCCGTGGGCGAGCGGAGATCCCGAACCTTGTGGAGGATGTCGCTTCGCAGGGATGCCGAAGGCGGTGACGACTCGAACGCGCCGAGCCAGCCGGCGGCGTTGCGCAACCGGCTCAGCTCGACGCCGAGATCATCGTCGGTCTCGACGAAGGCCTCGACAGCCCGGAGCTCGTCGTCGGTGACGGCGTTGAGGGCAACGGCAGCGAGGAGGTCGCGCACGACATCGCGCTCGAGCGGCGGTTCAGGCGAGCGAGGCGCTGAGCTGGGAGGGTGGTTCATGGGTGGAGCCCCTCGCTCTCGAGCACCGCTGCGACCTTGCGCAAGGCCAAGCGCAGCCGGGACTTCGCCGTGCCTTCGGGGATCCCGATCGCTTCGGCAACCTGCCGGTAGGTCTTGCCGCCGAAGTAGGCGAGCATCAATGCCTCACGTTGCTCATGGGGAAGTTCGTCGACAGCGGCACGCACCCGCTCGGCCACGACCAGGCTGGTCGCCATCTCCCCCACGTCGGGAGGGACGGTGACGGTGTTGGCGTCGTGGGTCTCGCGACGTCTCCGGGCCTCATCCCTGCGCACCCGATCGACGGAACGGCCGTGCGTGATCGCGCCCAGGTAGGCCCGAAGGGTCCCCCGGGACGGATCGAACAGCTCGGGACGTTCCCACAAGTCCAGGAACACGTCCTGGGTGATCTCCTCGCCGGCCTGGAGATCGCAGGTGACCTTGACCGCCAGTCCGTGCACGAAGGCGGCCAACTGGTCGTAGGCCTCGGCGAGGGCGCCCGCGTCCCCGGCGACGAGCCGGTCTCGGAGCTGTACCTCCCATCGCTTCTGGGGGCTTCGCTCGACCGGGGCGATCGCGTCGGCCGCCAGCGCGGTGATGTCGTGCACGAGTGTCCTTCGCATCGGCAGTACCGGGTGGATCACCGTACTCCGAGCTCTTTCGCCAGAGCGTCGATCTCGGCCACCACGAGAGGAGAGAGCGACGGTGTCGAAGGAGCCGCTCGTTCGATCTCTGCCCGGGCTCTGTCGTCGTCGCCTGTCGCATGGTGGATGGCCGCGGCATGGAACAGGATGTGGGGGTCGACAGTTCCGAGACGGAGCGCCTCCTCGGTGTACCGGAGGGCTTCGGTGCTGCTGCCGTTGCGGTGCAGGGCCCACGCCAACGCGTCGGCGGTGAGCACGGTCTGGCGTTCCTCGTACGCCGTCTCGGCCGCCGCGAGCGAGCCCTGCAGGTCGCCATGATCGGCCTTGAACACGGCGATCTCGAGGTAGACGATGCTGCCGTTGGCCCGCTCCAGCGCCAGGCCCTCGTCGACGAGCGCATAGGCGGCGCCGGCATCGTCGTGACGCCCGGCGCTCATGTACAAGTCGCCCAGCAGCGTCGCTGCCCCGAACTGGGGCGACCGTTCCAGCAGGGCCTCGAGCCGGGCGACGGCCCCGGTCACGTCGCCCGTCGCCAACTGGGCCCGGGCGAGTCCCAGGTCGGCGCCTACGAGGCCGGGCACGAACTCGAGGGCCCGCTGGTACTGCACGGCAGCCTGCTCGGGACGCCCGTCCGTCAGCAGGATGTCGCCCAGATAGGTCGTGACGTTGGCCGTGTCGAAGGCCGAGCCACTCGCAGCCTGGGCCTGCTGCATGGCCACGATGGCGCCGGGCAGGTCTCCGTGGAGCTCGCGGAGGTACGACGCCCGGGACAGCGCAGCCAACGAAGGCCGGAGGTCGAGGAGCGTCTGGAGAGTCGACGCTGCCTGGTCGTACTGACCGAGCTCGACCTGGGCGTCGACAAGGACCGCGAGGGCGTCGCGATTGTCGGGTCGAACGGCGAGCGCCGCGCGGGCCAAACGCTCGGCGTCGGCGAACTGGTGCAACGAGAGGTGCAGCACGCCGCGCACGACCTGCGTGGTGGGATCGCCCGGAGCCAAGGCCTCGGCGCGATCGAGCGCCTCGATGGCTTGGGGCGAGTACGAGGGATCGCCCTGGATGATGGCCGTCACGTACGCCGTCGCCAGCTCCTGCCAGGCTCCCGCATCGTCGGGCGATGCGGTGGCGACTGCCTCCAGTGAAGGGATCGAGTCGGCCGAGGCGGACGCCCCGCCACGTTCGAGGGCTGGTGGCGCGCTGTCGTCGTAGAACACGAAGCGCCCGAGTGCCGCGACGGCCACGATCCCGACGATGGCCGTCGGGACGAGAACACGTGGAAACCGTCTGCGGCGGGGGAGAACGCTCGTCTGGCTCATGCTGGTCGACTCCTGGTGTGAGCGTGTTCGGTCGATCGTTTCGCGCACCCGGAGGGGGAGGGGCGAGCCCTTTCCCCTCCGGGTGATCGCGAGGGCCGAGCTGTTGCCTAGCTGGAGTACCCGTCGGGCGGTGAGGCCATGTACGGGAACGACGGGCCGAAGGGCTTGTCGTTCCCGTCCACACCATCGCCGAGGGCGTTGTTGGGAGCGATGCGGAACGCCGGGGTGAAGGGCGTGTTGCCCGCCACCGCCTGGAGCTCGATGTCGGTCACGTCGTCGGTGAGCCGTCGACCGTTCGGGAAGCCCTGCGTGTCACCGCCGAGCACACCGAGCCGGTTGGGCGTGGGGTTCGGGGCGATCGAGGTGTTCAGGCGCAGCATCTCGCCGGGCACCGAGAACGTCGCCGATCGGTTCAGGCCGGGGAGACCCGTTGCAAAGATCACGGCGAGGTCTTCCCGTCCACCCAGACCCAAGCCGGCGTCGACCTGGGTCGGCACCGTCACTCCCGGATAGAGCACCGGGATCAGGGCCCCCAACTCCGGATTGATGATCGAGCCACCGAAGTTGGCTATGTCGTTGCGGGGCTGGCTGGCATTGAACTTGTCCTTGAGTCCCACCGGGATCACGACCTCGTTCACGAGTGGCATGCCCAGACGAGACACCTGGACCCAGTCGCCGCGGTGGCGGCCACGGTTGCCTTCATGCTCGTTGAGGACCCGCTGGGTGCGCCGTGCCGTGGTCGCCCAGACGCCGATCACCGGGTCGGAGCCGTTGGTGAGACGAGCGGTCGGGATCTGCAACGAGATGGTGTGCACGTTGTAGCCGGCCACGTAGTCCTTACCGGCCTCGGCCGGCAACGGGATGAGGTGAGCGCCGTTCAGCGGGCGCAGACCACCGAGGTCGAAGATCGACCCCAGGTCGACGAAGAACGGATCGTCACGAGGACCAGCGAACGCCAACTTTCCGAACCCGATGTCGGTGATGGCCGCGTTGGCGACCGTGTCGTAGGGCGTGGTCGCATACGAACGGACGCCCACGTTCCAGGGTGCAACCGGGACGTTCTGCGCCAACTCGTAACGCTCCCAACCCCGGTCCGTGCGCATGATCTCGGTGACCGAGTAGCTCTGGCGCACGTTCAGGTCGGGATCGGTGAGGCTGTCGATCGGCCCGGTGTTGTACAGGAACGTGTTGGGGTTGGTGTAGGTGGTCGTGAAGCGGAACTGGTAGGCGATGTCGGCTTCGGAGTCGCCCGTGTTGTCGATCTTGAACTGGTAGAGGACGTCGTCGCCGAACTTGTAGAAGTTCGGACCGCCAGCGGGGTCCTCGAAGGGGATCACGTTCATGATCAGGGTCGTGGTGTCGGGACGGTCGGGGCTCACGAACGCGTAGACGTCGGTGAGGTCGGCGACGGGATCCTCGGTGATGAGTGGTGCCTCGCGGTGGCTCGATGCCGAAGCCGTCACGAGGGCGCCCATCACCAGGGATCCGCTCAGCGCCACGACGGGAAGGGTTCCCAGCGTGAGCTTGCGTAGCTTGCCCATGGGCATGCTCCTTTGATGTGGATGATTGGCCGGTGGAGCCGATGTGGCTCTACCGGTGCTGCGTTGGTGGCGATGCTCCGTTTGTTACCGGTGCTGCGTTGTTTCCGATGCTGCGTTGTTTCCGGTGCTGCGTTGTTTCCGGTGCTGCGTTGCTCGGGATGAGCTCTGATGAACGGGCGCGCGCGGTCGAGCCGGGCGACATCCCATGCGATAGGTCTCTGGTCGGTTCGGGCTCGGGCAGCGCCCGGCGCTGGTGAACGACAGGGTCAGAGGCTGGTGAACGACTGGGTCAGGCTGGTGGTGCGATGCCGATCACCAACCAGCGATCGTCGACGGGGGCAACAACGACTTGCAGCTCCACCGGCCCTGTGAGCTCGACCACCCGGCCCCACCGTGCGGCTTCGGAGCCGAATGCATTGAGGTAGGGGTTGGGGTCGTCGAGCACATCGAGACCCTCGGTTCCGGCAGTTCGCACGTCACCCTCGGCGTCGCACAGACGATCGGCCAGGGTGGGAAAGCCGAGCAGGCCGGCGTACTCGTCGGGGACGGCGCAATCCTGGCGGGTCCGGGCCCAGGCCGTCACCATCGTTGCGGCATCGGCGTCGGGTGGGAGCACGGGTGTCGATGTGCTCCGTCCGAGGTCGATGCGCCACTCGGCACCCCCAGGACCCCCAGGCACGACGGTCCACACCTCGCTGGCCCGAGCCGGGATGAGACCGGAGACCTCGTCGAGCGACGACTGGTAGCGAGCCGAGACCGCCACTTGGAAACCGGTCTGGTCGACGAGCTCCTGCTCGGCCGTGACCTCGAAATCGACGTGGCGGGGGATCTCGATCTGGGCCAGGTCCCAGTCGGACTCGCTGAGGGACGAGCGATCCGCGTCAGAGAGCAGCCGGTACGAGGCTGCGGAGTCGCCGGTGACCTGGGTGACGAGAAACGCCTCCACGGCGCCGCGGGGTGTTGTCGGTCGAGCGTCCGCCGGAAGGCCGGCTGTGTCGACGGTCAGGCTCGTCCCCTCTGGGCCGAGCGGACCGGTCTCGACGCTCCCGACCGGAGTCGACTGCGGGCTCTTCGGTCCGGTGGCTGTGATCGGCTCGGTTGACGAGCTCCCTGATGCCGACGAGCACGCCGAGAGGGTCACTGCCATGAGGATCAATGCCATGAAACCCATCAGTCCCAAGGAACCAGGGAGGAATCGTGCTCGTGTGGTCAAGCTGCCCTCTCTCCGCTCATTTGCCTGTTGTGACCCAACTGCGGGCATTTCCAAACCCGACGTTGTTCGGTACAGCGCGCGCCTTGGATGACCGGCTCTTGAGAAAGTTGACCAAGCCGAAGGCTCTCGAGGTGGTCGACGGTGTCTGGGCGACGTGCGTATGGGGCGAACTCGGCTTCTCCGACCGGGCCCGCCCCGCGATCCCGCCTCGCTCAGGGCAACGAGTTCGGCGGGGCGACGGCCGCGGCTCGGATTGCCTGGCGACGAGGTGACGCGTTCACGCCGGTCGATCGTCGCTCAGGACGAGGGTTCGATCTCGGGACGTGCGGGATCGAAGAGGCGGCTGGCATCGGGGTACGAACCGTTTTCGATTCCACTCGCGAGGTCACACCGGTGTTGATCGCGCCGGGGCTGATGAACGTCGCCACCACACCGAAGGCGATGGATGCCGACGGACAACTGGCCGGTACCCCATCGGTGACCTGTGACGCCATCGCAATCGTCGTCACCGAAGAAGGGGCTGCTCTCGAAGCGAGGACGATTTCAGAAGGAGGAGGAGAAGACCGGCACCTGAAGAAGCGTTGGATCCGCTGATCGTCAGGGAGCGATCGGGTGTGGGGTGATCGGGAACGCGCAGACGGGGGCGGTGACGGTGATGGTGACCCGATCGCCAACGACGAAGTGCATTCCTGGCCCCATGCGAGACCGCACCGCGACACGCTTCGCCGATCCGGTCGCGTGTACGAAGCGCTCGGTGCCGACCGTCTCGGTGCCCACGGTTCGCCCGGTGCTCTCCGGGACATCGACGCCGACGTGCACCAGTTGATCGTGGCCGAAGTAGGTGACCTGCTCGACGACCGCGGGGCCAACGCCGTCGAGGTGGAGCCTGACGGTCTCGGGACGCACCACGACCCGGACCGGTCCCGTCTGCTCGGGGCCCTTGAGCCGCAATCGGCCGATGACGGTTTCGATCGCAGCGCCGTCGGCCTGCCCGTCGACGATGTCGGCATCGCCGACGAAGTTGGCGACGAACAGGTCGGCCGGCTCCGCGTAGAGCTCGGCCGGGGTGCCGATCTGGAGGACCCGGCCCCCGTTCATCACCGCGACCCGGTCGGCGGTGCTCAGGGCCTCGGTCTGGTCATGGGTGACGAACACCGCGGTCGCGCTGGCTTGGTGGAGGATGACCCTGACGTCGGCTCGCACCTGGGCCCGGAGCGTGGCGTCGAGGCTCGAGAACGGCTCGTCGAGGAGGATGATCGACGGCTCGGGAGCCAGGGCCCGAGCCAGCGCCACCCGTTGACGTTGGCCACCGGAGAGCTCGTGCGGCATGCGAGCACCGAGCTCATCCAGACCGACGAGCGCCAGGCTCTCGACGACCCGCTGTGGACGGTGTGAGCGCTCCGTGACGCCGTAGCCGACATTGGCGGCCACGCTCATGTGGGGGAAGAGCGCGAAGTCCTGGAAGACCATCCCCACCCGGCGCTGCTCGGGCGGCACCGACGTGGCAGGTCCGGCCACCTCCCGTCCTGACAGGTGGATGGTCCCGGCGTCGGGACGTTCGAAACCGGCGACGAGGCGCAGGAAGGTCGTCTTACCGCACCCGCTCGGGCCGAGCAGCGCGAGGATCTCACCGCGGTGGACCTCGATCGTGACGTCGTCGATCGCGGTGACCGTCCCGAACCGCTTCACGAGCCCCGCCGAGCGCACGATGGCGTCGCTCGAGCGAGTGTCGCTGGGCGTGCATGACGGGCTCAGCGTCGGTCGGGCAGCGGTGTGGGGCTCGATGCTCCGGGCGGACGGCATGACCGCCCAGGGTAACCGTCACCTGGTGTGGACATCGTCCCCGAGGGCGTCGAAGCGCATGCTGATACGGCGTTCCGTGGGTGGGCCGGCAGCGGCCGGGACGGCATCCGAGTCGCCGGGGATCACCGATGACGACGGTCGTGGCGTCGCGGCCCGGGCTCCGGGAACG
Organism: Actinomycetota bacterium; assembly: GCA_009886115.1. Classification (GTDB taxonomy): domain Bacteria; phylum Actinomycetota; class Acidimicrobiia; order IMCC26256; family VFJJ01; genus VFJJ01. Next base: position 87 of record VFJJ01000202.1, on the reverse strand, counting down.
GCCCGGGCGACGGGTTGACGATCGCCGGGTTGGGGCGGCGTCATGGGCCGGGCCGGCGTTGCGGGGCGGGCAGCAGTCGCAGGACGG
>VFJJ01000213.1 GCA_009886115.1 Actinomycetota bacterium | reverse complement strand
GTGACACGGACATGGCCAAGGAGATGACCATGTTCACCCGTCACCAGATCATGACCCAGGCCGGCACCGCGATGCTGGCCCAGGCCAACGCCTCACAGCAAGGCGTCCTCGCCCTGCTGCGTGGCTGATCCAGGGGCACGAGTCTCCGCTTCATGAGTATCCGCTTCATGAGTATCCGCTTCATCAGCATTGCCAAGCGCTTTCGGAGGGGTGGGGTGACACGGAACGTCGCCCCACCCCTCAGCGCGTGCCGGCGTAGGCTGGGCCGATGAGCGATGGCGCCACCGGTCGGGCGACACTCGCAGCGCCGGGGCCTCTGGTTGCCGCCACCTGGCTCGTCGAGCACCTGGGCGCCCCGGGGCTGGTCGTTGCCGACGTGCGCTGGTACCTCGATGCTCGTTCCGGGCTCGCGGCATGGGAGGCCGGGCGCATCCCCGGCGCGGAGTTCGTCGACATTGATGGCGATCTGGCCGGCGCCCCGGCCGGGCCCGAGGGACGCCATCCGCTCCCCAGCCCCGAGACGTTCGCCGCCGCGATGAACCGGGCCGGGATCGGCGACGACACCGTGGTCGTGGCCTACGACGACACCGGGGGGATGACCGCGGCCCGCCTGTGGTGGATGCTGCACGTCTTGGGCCATCCCGTGGCCGTGCTCGACGGGGGTCTCTCCGCTTGGCCGGGGACGCTCGAGTCGGGCCGGGCGCCAAGACCGTTGCCCCGAATGAGCGGCACCCGACCATTCGCCGTCCGCCCGTGGCCGGCCGATCGGATGCCCGACACCCGTGCCGTGATCGAGCGGTCAGCGGGCCTGGTGCTGCTCGACGCCCGCTCACCCGAGCGCTTCCGAGGCGATCCCAACCCCGTCGACACTCGGCTCGGTCACGTCCCGGGCGCCCGCAACGCCCCGTGGGCCGCCAACCTCGACCCGACGACCGGCCGCTTTCTCGCACCTCGCGACCTCGAGGCCCGCTATCGAGCCCTCGGGATCGAGGAGCGCACCGAGGTGATCGTCTCGTGCGGCTCGGGCATCTCAGCGTGTGCCGACCTGCTCGCGCTCGAGATCACCGGTCTGGGCGCGGCTGCCCGGCTGTACCCGGCCTCGTACTCGGGCTGGTCGGCCGATCCCGCCCGACCGGTCGAGTCCGGTCTCGACGAGCCCGGCCCGTCCGCCGTACCGTCCATGGAACCGCCCACCGCCACATCGAGGAGCTGACCGATGGGTCGACCCGTGATCCTCTCGGCCGTCCGTACGGCCATCGCCCACGGCGGCAAGGGCGCCCTCCGCCACAGCACCGTCCACGAGCTGGCCGCGACACCCATGGCCGAGGCCCTGGCCCGGTCGGGGGTCGCCGCCCACGAGGTCGACGATGTCGTCTACGGCGAGGTGCTCGCCGGGGGCGGCGTGCTCGCCCGCTATGCCGCGCTCGAGCTGGGCCTGCCGCCCGACACGCCGGGCCTGGCCGTCAACCGCCACTGCGCGTCGGGGATGGCTGCCATCCAGGTCGGGGCGGGCAACATCTGGGCCGGGATGGCCGACGTGGTGATCGCTGGTGGGGTCGAGTTCACGAGCCCCAAGCCGCAGACGTTCCTTCCCGCCTCGGGGGTCAACGGCGACGGTGATGGCGAGCTGGTGCGCTGGATGTCGCCGACGCATCCTCCGCAGGCCAACGCCCCGGCCTTCAACATGGGCATCACGGTGGGCGAGAACACGGCGGAGCAGTGCGGCATCACCCGTGAGGAGCAAGACCACTGGGCGTACTGGTCGCACGTCCGCGGCGCTGCCGCCAACGATGACGGGCGTTTCTCCGAGGAGATCGTCCCCATGACGCTCGTCGACCGGGTCACCGGAGAGACGTTCGTCTTCGACCGCGACGAGAAGCCTCGACGTGACACGTCGCTCGACAAGCTCGCGGCCCTCAAGCCGTACTACCGCGAGGGCGGGACGGTGACCGCCGGGAACTCCTCGTCGATCAACGACGGGGCCAGCGCGCTGGTGCTGGCCGACGAGGAATGGGCGGCCCGTCGGGGCCTCACGCCACTGGCCATCGTCCGATCGTGGGCCTCGGTCGGTGTCGATCCGGCCGAGACGGGCCTGGCGCCCACGAAAGCCGTTCCCCGGGCCCTGGCCCGGGCGGGCGTCGACCCCGACGAGGTCCGCCTGGTCGAGCTCAACGAAGCGTTCGCGTCGATGGCCGTCGCCTGCTCGCGCATCCTCGGCTGGTCGCACGACATCGTCAACGTCAACGGCTCGGGGGTCGGGATCGGCCATCCGGTCGGAGCCACCGGCGCCCGCATGGTCACGTCCCTCGTCCACGAGCTGCGCCGCCGTGGTGGCGGCATCGGCGTGGCGACCCTGTGCGCCGGCGGCGGGATGGGTGCAGCCACCGTGCTCGAGGTTCTCGCCGGCTGACCGGCGCGCGCCCCTCCTCGGCCCCCGGTCGAGCCCGGTCGAACCCCGTCGGTCCAACCCCGTCGGTCCAGGTAGCGTGACCGGCCATGGACCTCTCGATGACCCTGCCGACGATGCTTCCCCACGGGCGGGCCGAGATCCTGGCCTGGTGTCGCGGCATCGACGAGGGCCCCTGGACCAGCCTCGCCGTCCCCGAGCGCATCACCTACCCCAGCCACGAGATGACCGTGCAGCTCTCGGCTGCGGCGGCGCTCACCGAGCGGGTCAGGCTCGTGACCACGATCATCGTGTTACCGGCCCACGACCCGGTGTGGACGGCCAAGGCCATGGCCTCGGTCGATCGGCTCTCCGAAGGACGGCTGACCGTCGGCGTGGGCGTCGGTGGACGCGAGCACGACTATCGGGCGATCGGCGCAGGCTTCGAGCGCCGCTGGCAACGGATGGACGACGCGGTCGCCGTCATGCGCCGCATCTGGTCTGGCGCAGCGCCGTTCGAGGGCGCCGATCCGGTCGGGCCGCCGCCCGTCCAGCCCGGTGGGCCCCCGATCATCGCCGGGGTCATGGGTCCGAAGGCGATCGCCCGGGCGGCTCGCTGGGCCGACGGGGTCGACGGCGCGTGGTCGCTCGACGGCAAGGCCGAGGACTTCGAGGGCCCCTTCCGCATGATCGAGGCGTGCTGGGTCGACGCCGGTCGGGCCGAGGTTCCGCACCGCTCGACCAGCATCTGGTACGCGCTCGGACCCGGCGCTGAGGATCGGCTGCGCGGCTACGCCCACGACTACATGCGCATCTTCGGTGCCGACCTGGCCCAGTGGGCGTCGTCGGCTGTGGCCTGCTTCACGCCCGAAGCGCTCAGGAACGCCGTCGACAACGCCCGGTCGGCCGGCGCCGACGAGTTCTTCCTCGTGCCCACGACCGCCGACCCGGCCGAGCTCGACCGCACCCGCGAGGCGCTCGGTCTCTGAGGCTCGAGCCCCGGCCGTCAGCGGCTAAGGCCGGGGAGCCCCGACTCACCGGCGATGGCCAAACCGGCGTGCACGAGGGTCGTGACCAGCTCTTCGATGTGGTCACCGCCGACGCCTTCGACCGTGAGGCCCTGGCGGTAGCGGGAGTAGATGCCCTCCATGATGACGGCGAGCTTGTAGAGCGCCAACACGACGTAGAAGTCGACCTGCTCGACCGACCGTCCGCTGGCCCGTTCGTACATGGCGATCAGCTCGGCGTTCGACGGCCAGGCTTGGGGGCCCTGGCTGGCCCCGATCTCGCCCCTCGACGAGAACGGCGGCAGCCCGTCGCGCCGACCCCAGTAGCACAGCATGAGTCCGAGGTCGGCGAGGGGATCGCCCAGGGTGGCCATCTCCCAGTCGAAGACGGCGAGCAGACGCCCGGGGTCGTCGGCATCGAGCATCACGTTGCGGAAGTTGTAGTCGCCGTGCACGATCGCGGGCGGGCCCGAGACGGGTATCGCGGCGTTGAGCCGGCGCACGAGCTCGTCGATCTCGGGTAGCTCGCGCTGCTTCGACCGTTCCCATTGCTGCGACCAGCGCCGTACCTGGCGCTCGAGATAGCCGTCGGGACGGCCGAACTCGGAGAGCCCCACCGACGCCGGGTCGACGGCGTGCAGCCGGGCCAGCACGTCGACCAGAGCTCCGGCGGCGTTCCTGGCGTCGTCGTCGGTGTAGTGCGGGCAGTCGTCGACCGATCCGAGCACCACACCGTGCATGCGCTCCATCACGTAGAACGGCCCGCCGTTCACGGCCGGGTCGTCGCACACCGCAAACATGCGGGCCACAGGGACGTTCGTCGAGGCCAGCGCAGCCTGCACCCGGTGCTCGCGGATCATGTCGTGGGCGGTCGGCAGCACGTGCCCGAGCGGTTGGCGGCGGAGCACCCATTCTTCGACCCCGTCGGTGACGACGTAGGTGAGGTTCGACGAGCCCCCCGTGAGCATCGTGGCGCGGAGCGGTCGCTCGAGCGACGCGCCGGGAACGTGCTCGGCGAAGAACGGCAACAACCGGTCGAGATCGATCCCCGGAGGGACGTCGGAGGCGCCCGCAGCCGACGGTGAGATCGCGCTCACGACCGCACCCGTCGGCTGTTGGTCGTGGGTGGGCTCATCGCTGGACCGCTCGTCGGGCTCGCACCGGCACCGGGCGCCGAGTCGACGATGCACACCCCAGAACGCGGAAAAGCCCCCCGGAAGGGGAGCGTTCTCCGTGGTGCAGTCGTGCTGACGACGCCTGGGTCGTGCACCGAAGGGAGGAGTCGATCAGGCGACGCGCGGGGCGCGGGGCTGGACCGGCTGGCCGTTGCCCCGGGGGTAGCGGGCGACCCGGCCGACGGGCATGTCGACGCGGAAACCGGCTGCGGCCCGCTCTTCTTCGGATTCGCCACCCCAGAAGCCGTACTCGCGGCACTCACGTGCCCAGATACGGCACTCGGAGATGACCGGACACGCGAAGCACAGCGCACGGGCCTTGCCCTCACGCACTTCACGGGCTTCGGGACGCTCACCGGGAGCGGGGAAGAACAAACCTGTGTGACCGCGGCAAATGCCGTCGGTCATCCACAGGAGCGATGCTGGGCTCGGAGCAACTGCCTGCACGGGGCCACCTCTGCTGTGTTGTCTGGTCTCGGGGCCGGTCCCCGCCGGTACCCGGGGCTCACGAGGAGCCTGATTGCCGTTCAGATGGTCTTCGATGCCGCACGGTCGTTTCCGAGGGCTGAAGACTTCCTGACCGACGCATTGAACCATCTCGGGCCGGCATCTGTAAAGGGCCTAGCCGCGATACTTTCGATCGGTCAGGGAGATGCTAGAACTGCGTCCGCCCGATTGACCCCTGGACCGACGTGAGCTCACGATGGAACTGCGTCACCTCGACGTTCTCCTGGCCATCTCCGAAACCGGGTCGTTCACCTCGGCGGCCGACGACTTGCACACGGTGCAGTCGAACGTATCGGAGCAGGTTCGCCAGCTCGAGCGCGAGCTGGGCGTGCCGCTGCTGGTCCGCAGCCGCCGCGGTGCGATACCGACGGAGTTCGGCAAGGTCGTCATCGAGCGCGCCCGCCGGATCCGCGTCGAGCTCGACGCCATGCGAGCCGACCTGTCGCTCCTCATGGGGCTGGAGGCCGGGCACGCCAGCCTGGGCGTCGTCGGGACCTCGAGCCGCTGGCTGATCCCGGCGCTTGTCGCCGAATTGCGCGAGCGCGCCCCCGGGGTCCGGATGCGCATCACCGAAGCGTCCTCCGATCGTCTGGTGGCCGAGGTCATCTCAGCGTCGCTGTCGCTGGCCGTCGTCACCGAGCCCCCGCCCGATCGGCGCATCCAGGTCGAGCATCTCCTCGACGAGGCGATGGTGGGGCTGGTGCCCAAGGGCATGCGCATGTCGGCTGAGCCCGTCCCGTTGGCTGAGCTGGTTCGCCAACGCGTGATCCTGCCGCCCGAGCACAATCCGCTGCGGGTCGAGATCCAGGCCGCGGCGGCCGCCATGGGAGTCGACCTCGACGTCCCGGTCGAGGTCGAAGGGGTGAGGCTCATCGCCGATCTCGTGGCCGCCGGGCTGGGGGTCTCGATCCTTCCCGAGACCGCGGCTCCGCGGGGCGCCAACTCCGGCGTGAAGATCGTGCGCATCGAAGGACTCCCCCCGCGCCGACTCGCCCTGGTCACCGCTCGCGACGCGCACCTGTCGCTCGCCGATCGGGCCATCCGCAACGCGGTCGTCAGGCTGGTCCGCGCCCGCAACGGCTGAGTGCCTCCCCGAGATCGTGGGATGTTTCTCGGAGATTGTGCTCATCTGGTGGACCGATCGTGCCGACGGGTGTGAAGCGGATGCCGGGCCGCGGGATCCGCGAGTGACTTCTCCAGCGGGAGTAGGTTCCGCCCATGGATGCTCGGGAGTTCACCGAGGCCTTGTTGTGTCTCGGCCGTGACGACATCGAATCGATCGCCGACAACATCGAGACCCACTTCGCCACCGCGGAGGGCGAGGTCTTCTGGTGGCGGGCGCATCTTGCGATCCACGAGGCCCTCAAGAGCCAGGGCACGCTCCGGGCCGCCGGTACAGCAGCTCATCAGGCGGCTGACGCCGTGCTTCGAGCGGCGACCCGGGCCGGCCTCGACCTGCCCAGTGAGCTCGTCACCCGGGTCGCCCGCGAGGCCCAGGAGGTTGTCCGCGGTCTCGTCGCTGGCTCGTCAGCGTCGCCCTTGATGTCGTACCTGCTCGAGAGCTGGGAGCCTGTGATGGCGAGCGACGAGCTCAGCTGAGTCGTGCCGGCGTCGGCGCTTGCCGGGCCCGGCCCCGTCGATCGTCGCTGTGCGATCGCAAGCCGGTCGGCGTGAATCGCTTGCTGAGCCCGTAGGCGATCAGGAAGATCGCGCCGCCGCCCACGGCGTCGAGGATGTAGTGGTTGCCCGTGAGGACGATGGTCGTCAGCGTGACCCACGGGTAGGCGTGCAGCAGCACCTTGGCCCAGCGCGACCGCAGGCGAGGCGCGCCGGCCCACGCGCACCAGGTCGCCCAGGCGAAGTGCAGGCTGGGCATTGCCGCGAACTGGTTCGAGACCCGGCTGACCGCGCCGGAGTTGAACGACCAGAACGTGGGGTAGCGGGCGAGGGTGTCGACGAACTCGTACCGGGTGCTGGTGAGGCCCCATGCCGCCGCGTGCCCGTCGATCAGGCGTGGCGGCATCAAGGGAAACGTGACGAAACCCACGAGAGCGAGACCCGTGGTGATGGCGAACGTGTTGCGCCACAAGGGATAGTCGTCGGTGTGGCGACGGAACAGGAAGACGATGATCCCGATGGTGAGCACGAAGTGCAGCGAGCCGTAGAAGTAGTTGCAGGCGATGATGAGGGGCTTGAACTCGAGAGCCCAGCTCTGCAGACGGGCCTCGTGGAAGATCCCGAGCTTGCGCTGAGCGTCGATGATGGTCTGCGCGTTGGCGTAGGCATCGCTGGGCGAGCCCTCGTTGGCGTTCCTGATGCCCGAGTAGATGCTGTAGAAGACGCCGATCGCCACGAGCTCGACCCACCAGAACAGGCGGTGCCCGGACGCCGTGATCCGAGCCTTGAGCCGGTTGGATCGGATCGGGTCGAGCACGACGGCGATCGCGCCGTCGACTGCGTCAGCGCTTTTGCGCCTATCGAGGCCGTCGAAGCCATCGGCGGTGGCGACCTGAGACTCGAGCGGGACGACGGTGCTGTGCTCGCTCACGCTTCGCGGACCTGGCGGGCTTGTTCACGTTGATGGCTCTGCTGCCGGGACCCGGTGGCGAACGACGGCGCTCCGGCGAGGCTGGCGACGAGGGTCATGGCGTAGACGAGCAGACCCAGTCCGAGGGCTTGGCCGTTGCTGACGCCGAACGGTGCGAACAACACGGCGAACGCGGTCTCGCGCACGCCGAGGCCCCCCAGCGAGATCGGCAGCACCTGGATCGCGGCGACGGCGGGAGCGAAGGCGACAACGGCCAGCAGGGGCACGTCGAGGTCGAGCGACTTGGCCGCGAAGTAGGTGGCTCCCACCACCGTCAGCTGGTACACGGTGGAGGCGACGAGCACGTCGACGATGCGCTGGCGGTCGGCCATCAGGCGCTCGAGCCCGAGGTGCACGGCCCCGATGAACCGGGTCCAGCCGGTGGTCTCGTCGAAGCGGCCACCCACCTGGGGGTGCGCAGCCAGGATCAGCATGACCACCAGTACGGCCAGGGCGATGCCCGCGGTCAACAGCGCCAGCCGCGCCGCGTTGCCCTCGCTGAACAACGACGGCCGGGCCAGCATGCCCACGAGGATGAGCATGGGCAGGATGATGAAGCCCGTGAGCCGTTCGATGGCCACCGACGCGAACGCCACCTCGGGCTTGTCGAGATGCACCGAGAGTCGCCGCACCCGCAGGGCGTCGCCCCCGATGGTGGACGGGAGGAAGTTCCCCACGAACTGCCCGGCCAGGTAGAAGCCCGACAGCGTGCTGAGCCGCACGTGCTCGCCCAGCACCGAGACGACCCGCTGCCACCGCCACGCGGCCAGGACGAAGCTCGACAGCATCAGCGCCAGCCCGAGCACGACCTCGAGCGCAGTGAGGTGGTCGGCGCTCTCGGGGAACAGGGTGTCGAACGAGACCCGCCGCATGAGGATCGTGAGCATTGCTCCGCCGACCGCGACGCGCAGGCCGAGCACGAGCGCATCGCGCCTGCGATGTGACGCCGCGTGTTGATACGGCCGGGCGCGACCGGCTGCGCCCCTCGTCGTAGACATCGGGGAGAGCCTAGACCGCTTCGGCCGGGCGTCCCATGACCCCGGCTCGTCGCTGCGACGCCTGCATGGCGCCCGGCGGAGACCCGGCGGCGGCTCGTAGGCTCGGCCCGACCCGACGAGCGTCGGGAGAACGGGGACCGACGGTGACCGATCAGCCCACGATGGCCCATGCGGGCGTGGCGGCCGCCGAGGCCCTGATTCGTCACGGCGTCGACACGCTGTTCACGCTCTCGGGGGGCCATCTCTTCTCCCTCTACGACGGCTGCGTGCAGCGGGGGATCAGGCTCGTCGACACCCGCCACGAGCAGACCGCCACGTTCGCGGCCGAGGCCTACGCCAAGGTGTCGCGCCGTCCCGGCATCGCCGCGCTCACTGCCGGACCTGGTGTCACCAACGGGATGAGCGCCATCACGAGCGCGTTCTGGACCGGCTCGCCGATCACCGTGATCGGGGGCCGCGCCCCCCAAGCCACCTGGGGATCGGGCTCGCTCCAGGAGCTCGACCACGTCCCGCTCGTGGCCACGGTCACCAAGTACGCAGCCACGTCCACCGACCCGGCTCGGGTCGGCCCCGACGTGCACCGAGCCGTGTTGGAGGCCCGGCGCTCGCACCGGGGCCCGACGTTCCTCGACGTGCCCATGGACGTCTTCTTCGGACCGGCGTCGCTCGACACCGTGCCGGCGGCGGTGACACCCCACGACCTCGTGGGCGCCGAGCCCGATCCCGCGGCGCTCGTCCGCATCGGTCGGTTGCTGGCCGAGAGCGCTCGGCCGGTGATCCTGGCCGGCGCCGACGTGTACTTCGACGGCGCCGAGGAGGCCCTGGTGCGCCTGGCCGAGGGGCTGCGTGTCCCCGTGATCGTCAACGGCATGGGGCGGGGCACGATCCGGGCCGACCATCCGTTGGCCATGTCGCGCTGCCGCTCGACCGCGCTCAAGGGCGCCGACCTCGTCGTCGTCGCCGGGACGCCGCTCGACTTCCGTGTGGGCTTCGGCCGCTTCGCCGGCGGACGGACCGTCCATCTCGTCGACAGCCCCGAGCGGGTGGCGACCCACGCCGAGCTGTGCGACAGCGCGGCCGGCGACCTGGCCCGGGTGTTCGACGGGATCCTGGTCGCGGGACGGTCGGCCGCTCCGGGACGCGGTGGTACGCCGTCGGGTCACGACTCGTGGATAGAGCGGCTCCAGGGCGAGGAGCGCGCGCTCCGGTCGGTGGAGGCCGAGTTGATGGACGTGGATTCCGACCCCATCCATCCGGCTCGGATCTACGGCGAGGTCAGGGCCCGGCTCGATCGCGACGCGATCGTCATCGGTGACGGCGGCGACTTCGTGAGCTACGCAGGCAAATACATCGACACCCATCAGCCGGGCTCGTTCCTCGATCCCGGCCCGTACGGATGCCTCGGAACCGGTCCGGGCTACGCGCTCGGCGCTTCGCTCGCCGCCCCTGGGCGTCAGCTCGTCCTGATGCTCGGCGACGGTGCCGCCGGGTTCTCCTTGGGCGACTGGGACACCCTCGCCCGCTTCAACGTGCCTGTCGTGGGCATCGTGGGCAACAACTCGTGCTGGGGCCTCGAGAAGCACCCGATGCAAGCCATCTACGGCTACCACGTGGCCGCCGATCTGGCTCCCGACACCCGTTACGACAAGGTCGCCGAGGCCCTGGGCTGCCACGGCGAGCTCGTGGCCCGTCCCGACGAGCTCGGCCCCGCCCTCGACCGGGCCTTCGCCTGCGGTGGCCCGGCCCTCGTCAACGTCCTCACCGACCCTGCGAACTTCTACCCCCGAACCACCAGCCTCGCGTAGCGGCCGATGCCGTTCTTTGTGTCCAGGCACGCGGCCGGCGCGGACCTGGACACAAAGAACCGAGCCGATGCCGCCGCCTGCGGTGCAGGTTCAGCCGCGGCTACCACCCCCAGGGTCATCGACGAGGCGTCGGAGACCCACCAACCCTCGATGTACGTGTTGCCGGGCGAGCGCTGGTTTGACGCCGAGCTCGATCGTGATCTCGTGGTAGTCGAGGCCGGAAGCGTGGCGTAGCCAAACAGCGTCGGGGTGCTGTGCCGGCAGCTGGGTCAGGGCCGAATGGATGAGCATCGTCATGTGGTGACGGTCGTCTGCCCGCTCTGTCTCGGGTTCACCGCCTGACCGGGGCCTCATCAGCGAAGACAACCTCGCCCAGGTCGCTGCCCCCGGGTTCGATCATGTCCTCGCCACCCGGCTGCACCGTTTACCCGCCTTGGCGCTGCACAGCGGCGTTTCCGAAGCGATGAGGTTGGTCAGCGATCGTGTCCGCAAGCTCTGGCACAGCTCCTGCGTCGACCAGCTCGTGCTCCGAGACGTTCCCTTCGCCGGTCATGACCGTGATCCGCAGACTGGACTTCGGCGGTTCTTTCGTGTTTGGGCTGGTGGGTGGGGGCATGGTCGGGTCATCTTGGCGGGGTCGACGAGCTTTCGGTCACGGATGGTCTGGTCGTGATCGTGCCCGGAGCGCTTCAATGGGCGAGCGTTGGGCAGAGCGACTGGTATTCTGTGCGTATGGCCATTCAGATGACCGCTACGCAGTTGAAGGCGAAGATTCTCTCGGTGCTCGACGATGTTGCGGCGGGAGACGAAGTCGAGATCACCAAGCACGGTCGGACGATCGCCCGTCTCGTGCCGGCTCGGGGGCCTGCGGCGTTGAAGGGAGCGTTGGTCGGTGTGGCGATGACCGCCGCCTCGGACGAATCGCTCTACTCGACGGGCGAGCACTGGGGTGCTTCGTGACGGCAGTCCTGCTCGACACCCACGTGGTGCACTGGTGGTCGGCCGAGCCGCAGAAGCTGAGTCGGGCTGCCGCCCGGGTCATCGAGGAAGCAGAAGAAGTCGTGATCGCGGCGATCTCGTGGTACGAGCTCGCCTGGCTCGCGACCCATGACCGCATCGTGCTCAGTGTGCCGGTACGCGCGTGGCTCGACGAGATCAGCTCGCGGGTTCGCACGGCCGGAGTGACGACCGCTATCGCCGACACCGCCGTTGCGCTTGCCGAGTCGTTTCCCGGTGACCCTGCGGATCGGTTGATCTACGCGACTGCACTCGAGCTCGGGGTCCCCCTCGTCACCAAGGACGGCGCGATGCGTACGTACCGCCATCCGCGTTCGCCGACACGGTGGTGAGTTCGCGAGCGCGGAGGCTGTCGGTCGACCATGACCCTGAACGACAACCGGCGGAGCTGCATCCCGACGGTGGTGTCGCCGGGGTCGAGCGAGGCGGGATGAGCCAGCAGTGCCTGGCCGGGTGCGCGCAGCTCAGCGAGGCAGCCGAGCCACGAACGCCGCGACCTGCGCCACGTACTCGGTGAATCCGTCGAGCGAGG
>VFJJ01000153.1 GCA_009886115.1 Actinomycetota bacterium | reverse complement strand
GTGACACGGACATGGCCAAGGAGATGACCATGTTCACCCGTCACCAGATCATGACCCAGGCCGGCACCGCGATGCTGGCCCAGGCCAACGCCTCACAGCAAGGCGTCCTTTCCCTGCTCCAGGGCTAAGTCGCTGGCGGCGGGGACGGCTGAGCCGTCGCCGCCGACCGACCGGGCTCGCTGAACGAGCACCACCGAAGGCGGCCTCCACCCGGGGGCCGCCTCGGTCATTTCCGGCAATACGACGGTTGGGGACGGCACCCGTCGATGGCCATTCCTTGACCGCGTCGTGATGCGGCCGATGGAACCCCTGCATCACCCTGATCTACCTGATCACCCTGATCAACCTGATCACCCTGATCAACCGGTACCACCCGGTCGCCGGGAAGGGATCGTCCATGGCTGCGCCTTTGTTCAACATCGGAGGACTCGCCTCCGGGCTCGACACGAACAGCATCGTCGCGGGCCTCATGAACATCGAGCGCGCGCCCGTCCGGGCCCTGCAGTCGAAGCAGACGAGCTTCCAGGCCAAGGCCGACGCGTGGAAGAACGTCTCGACCCGGCTGTCAGCCTTGCGAACGAGGCTGAACGACATCACGCTTCCCGGGAAGTTCGAAGGCTTCGTCGAGGCGACGTCGTCGGACGCGACGATCGCCCGGGTCGGCGCCGGCATCGGGATGGCCCCGCTCAACCTCACCTTTACAGTCGACAGGCTGGCGAAGGCCGAGCAGCGGGCTTCCATCACGAACTTCACGAGCACCGACCAGACCGTGGGCGCGGGGTCGTTCACGTTCGCGCTCGGAACGTTGCCCACCCAGACCATCACCACGACGTCGTCGACGACCCTCGCCGATCTGGCCCAGCAGATCAACGCCCTCAACAAGGGCGTCACCGCCAACGTCGTCTCGATCGACGGGACCTCGCACAAGCTGGTGCTCCAGGGCCAGAGCACCGGTGCCGCGAACACGATCACCATCGGTGGGAACCTGACGGGCCTCATGACCGCGAACTTCACGGCATCGCAAGCGGCCCAGGACGCCCAGATCACGATGGGTTCCGGCGGCGGCGCGCTGGTCGTGACCCGTCCCACCAACACGATCAACGATCTCTCGACCGGGTTGAGCCTCACCCTCCTCAAGGAGTCGGCCACCCCGGTGACGCTCACCGGAGGGCGCAGCGCCGACAAGGCGGCCACGTCTCTGAAGGCGTTCGTGGACGAGCTCAACGCGACGGCCAGGACGCTCAAGGACCTGGCTAAGATCGATACGGCCGATCCCACGAAGAACGGCCCGCTCGCCGGCGATTCGACGCTGCGCTCGCTGCGCTTCTCGGTGAGCGGGTTCGTCAGCTCCCAGGTCGAGGGTCTCACCGGCCCGAACGCGTACGCCAGCAGCGTCGGCCTGTCGATCCAGCGCGACGGGACGTTCTCGCTCGACGAGACCAAGCTCAAGGCCGCCCTGGCCTCCGACTGGACAGGCGTGGCCCGCTTGTTCCAGCGCGCCGGTCAGGCTGCTGATTCGCGTCTGCAGTTCGTGAACGCCACCGACACCACCGCCGTCGGCTCCTACGGGGTGTCGATCACCCAGGCGGCGACAGCGGCCACGGTCACGGGCAGCCTGTACTCGCCGCCCGTGTCGAACACCAGCTTCAGCGTGCAAAGCAGTGGCAAGACGATCAACCTCACGATCGATGCCGGCGCCACCATCGCCCAGGCGATCTCGTCGATCAACTCGGGCCTCGACGCGCAGGGCGTGAACTCCCTGCGGGCCTCGAACACCGGCGGAGGGGCGATCAAGCTGCTCGAGACCCGCCACGGCGTCGCCGGGAACTTCACCGTGTCGGGCGCGGCCGCGTTCGGTCTGGATGGCACGTACACCGGCCTCGACGTGGTGGGAACCATCAACGGCCAGGCTGCGACCGGTGTCGGGCGATCGCTCACCTCGAGCGCCGGCACCAGCTTGGGCTTGATGATCCAGGTCTCGGCGACAGCGGCCGAGGTCACCGCCGCCGGAGGCACGCTCAACCTCGGGTCGATGGCGTTCAGCCAGGGCTGGGGTGGCATGGTGGGCAAGTTCATCGCCGGCACCGAAGGAACCAGCGGCTTCGTCGAGCTGGCCAAGAACAACTGGGACGCCCGGGTCAAAGACGCCAAGGAGCAAGCGGTCGCGATCGAGCGCCGCCTCGTCTTGCGCGAGAAGTTCCTGCGCTCGCAGTTCTCGGCGATGGAGCAGGCCATCTCGACGATGCGCTCCCAGAGCACCTCGTTGTCCGGTACACCGGTCACCGGCCGATGAACGAGCCGTGGGACGAGGCGCTCGACGCCTTCGAGGCGTCGTTGTCGGCGCTCGAGTCCGCGCTCGAAGATGGCGACTGGGACGAGCTGGTTCTGAGCCCCCTGCGCGCTGGTGAGCTGGGCGAGCTGAGCCCGTCGGACCCGCACGATCGCGCCCGTCGGGCTCGTCGGAGCGTCCTCGACGAACGCTGGCGGAGCCTGGAGCCGCGACTCGTGCAGGCACTGTCCGAGGTCGAGCGGGAGATCACCCAGCTCGGCGACACCCGCCGAGCCGTCGCCGGCTACGCCAGCGCGGGAGCCGCGTTCTCCACGTGACCTGAGACCCCCACCCCCTCCAAACATGCGCGGAAATGCTCACCTGGTGCACGTTTCCGCGCACATTTCGGGAAGGGCTGGGAGGGGCGGGTGAGGTTCGCGGCTTTTCGCTCTAGCTGGGCGGGGTAGCGGCCGATGTTGTCGGCATGGTCGATCAGGTCGTGGTGCTGGCATTCGGTCCCAGAACGGCCACGTTGGCCTCGGTGCGCCGGGCGCGGCAGCTCGTCGGCGTGCGTGGGAGCGTCGTCGTGGTCGCCGCGCTGCCCAGCGTCACCGGGTTGACCGCCGACCTGGCGGGCGAGCGGGTCACGGTGGTGGAGGGGTGCGCCACCGAGGCCATCCGGCGCGGGTTGGGCGGGTGCCGGCCTGGGCTCGTCCTCCTCGTGCACGACGACCTCATGATCCCGGCCGAGGGCGTCCGCCGGATGGTCGAGACCCGCCGCCGGACCGGGGGCTACGTCGTCCCGTGGACCAACGACATGGACACCGACCACTGCGCCGGCCCGCTGCCGCCCCTCGCCCGGGCGTCGCAGCACGTGACCCGGGCGATGCAGGAGCTGCGTCGCCGGGAGGCGACGGTCTACCAGGTACGCCCGGGGTGCCTCCTGGCCGACCGCGCCGAGCTGATCGAGCTCGCCGAGCACCAACTCGAGAACCCCTACGCGCTCCTGTGCGACCGGGCGGGCTGGTACCACGCCGCCGCCGGTGCGGTGGCGGTCCACGACGCCGACTGCCTCGATGCGCTCTCGCCGCCGACGAGCCGCGACGGTCGACCCCTGCTCGTGGCCAACCTGATCGTCAAGAACGAGGAGGCGATGCTGGCCGGGTGTCTCGCCTCCCTCGAGGGTCTCGTCGACCGGATCGAGCTGTGCGACACGGGATCGTCGGATCGCACGGTCGAGATTGCCCGCTCGTTCGGGATCGACGTGATCGAGCGGGAGTGGCGCAACGACTTCGCCTGGGCCCGCAACGAGGTGCTGGAACGCAGCCGCGACGCCCATTTCGTCCTGATGGTCGACGCCGACGAGCGCGTGCGCTGCGATGACACGACGATGGTCCGGCGGCTGCTCGCGACGTTCGCGGGGTCGAGCGTCGGCTACGAGGTCGGTATCGACAACCTGAACGACGACCGCTCGTCGGAAGGCAACGTGGAGTTCTGGGACACGCGGATCTTCATGACCGACGGCACCCGCTGGTTCGGTTCGATCCACGAGAAGGTCCACTACGTCGGCCCTGACGCCGAGCCGGTGGCGTTCAAGGGCCACCGGCTGTTCTCGCTCGACATCGAGCACCACGGGTACCTGAGCGAGGTCATCGCCGGGCGCGACAAGACGGCCCGGAACCTGGAGATCTGCGAAGCCGCTCACGCGGCCGAGCCGACGGCCCGCACAGCGTTCGAGCTGGGGCGGGCGCTCGTCTACGCCGGCAAGGTCGGCGCCCGCGCGCTCGGGTGCTTCGAGGAGGCGCTGTCGACGCCCGGACTGTCGACCGACGTCGGGGCCATGGCCCACGGCTTCGCGGCGAACATGCTCGTGGGTCTCGATCGGCTCCACGAGGCGTTGGCGCACACCCGGGAGGGCGTCGAGATCTGGCCGGCGCTCGACTTCCACACCGAGATCCATGCCCGGATCTGCGAGGCCCTCGATCGCCCCGAGGAGCTCATCGCCGCCATCGAGCACATCCGCGACCGCCCGCCGCTCGCCCCGGTGTTCGTCGACGTCGACGGGAAGGCGGCGATCCTGAGCCGCCTCGTGTGGGCGCTGGCCCGAACCAGTCGTTTCGAGGACGCGTCCCGTGAGGCCGAGGACCTGCTTGTCGAACGACCCGACGGCCTCGCGCACTGGGAGGCCCTGCTGCGCGCTGGGGTCGCTTCGCTGGACGCCGGCGAGGAGCTGCTCGCCCGGTACGTCGACCTGGCCCTGGCGAGCACCGGGCCGGGTGCCGTCGACGCGGCGGTGAAGCTGCTCCCGTCCGAGCAGCTCGTCGCGTTCGTCGAGCGGTACCTCGACGCGGGGGGGCGCGAGCCCCGAGCCGTGGCCGCAGCCCTGACCGCTGCGATGGTGGCCCGAGACTGGGACGGGTTCGGACGCCGGCTGGCGCTGGCCCAGATGCTCGATCCCGCCACCGCTGACGGTCTCGTGCATCGGCTGGAGACACTCGGCTTCGCCCAGGCGGCGACCGACCTGCGACGAGCGGTGGCCGGGCAGTCGGTGACGACGGCGGGTGGGACGGAGAAGACGCAGGGGGCCGGGACGACACATGGGACCGGGACGGCGGACGGGACCGCCCGGGGCGTGACGCTCGAAGATCTCGTGCCCTCCGGGAGCCGGATGGTCGAGGTGACGACCCGTGCCGACCTGGCGAGCCTGCCGGACGGCTCGGTCGACGTCGTCGTGGTGACCCCGCCGCCGGGCGCCGGCCCGTTCGAGGGCCTCTCGGCGAGCGATGTCCTCCGCGTGCTCGACGGCGCAGGGCTCGTGATCGCCCGGGTCGGTGCTGAGGATGTGGGGGCCGTCTCGGAGGCGCTCGCCGCAACCGGGTTCTCGGTCGAGCGCCAGGTCCGCGATTTCCGGACCGCGACGCCGGGAGTCTTCGGCTACGGCTGGTTCCTGGCAGCCCGTCGCCCGTGGGACGAGCACACGATCGAACGCGCCATCGAGGCGCTCACGGGGACCGTCGACACCTCCACCGACGTCGACGCCGAGCTCGCCGTGGTGTTCGTCGGCGATGCGGGATCGGTCGGGCCGGTCGGGGTGCGGGCATCGCTGCCGTCGCGCCTCGCGCTGCGGGTCCTGGGCACGGTGGGCTCGATCGCCGACGTGGCGAGCGCAATCACCGGGGTCGATGACGATGCCCCGGTCCTGGTGGTCTTGGCCGACCTGGTTCCCGCCGCCGACTGGATCCAGGCGCTGTGGGACGGATGGTGCCGCCACCGGATCTCAGTGGGGGTCCGCGTGGTCGACCCCGACGGACGTGTGGTCCACGCCGGGGCCGACGTCACGGGAACGAACTTCGCCGTGGGGATGATCTGGGGCCGGGCTCCGATCGTCACCGTCGACCGTCCGCGTGCTGGTCTCGTCGCGCCGTTGATCGCCACCGCCGGTGCGCTGCGGGCCGCCGGTGGCGGGCCGGTCGTCGGCCGCTACCTGGGCGGCGCCGCCGCGGTCAGCCAGGAGCCGGCACCCAGTGACATGCCCGGGGCCAGCCTGGGCGACGTGTTCGGCCCGTGTGTCGTGTTCCTCGGCGATCGCTCGGTCATCGATCTCCCCGACGACGAGCGGGCCGGGCTCTGTGGTGCAGCCCGGGTCCTGCACGACGGAGGGCTGCAACCCGTGTACCGCTGGGAGAAAACGGGTGCGCCGTGGCAGCGCCGCGACCACGAGCCCTACGAAGCCCACGGGTTGCTCCTGTTCGGCGGTGATCCGCAGACCGACGCCCCGAACCGGGCGACCTGGGAGCAACTGGTACCCCGTCCCGCCGGTGTCGTCGGGGCTCTGCCGACCGGCGCCGTGGTGCACTGCAGCGCCCGGAGCCTCGAACACGACTTCGCCGTCTGCACGCTCGCCGCGCTCGATGCGGTCACCGCCTTCGCCGGTGACGCCGCCGAGTTGGGGGCGCTCACCGACCGGGTGGAGATCGTCGCCGACCGGGTCGACGAGACCCTGGCCCGACGGATCCTGGCCCGCATCGGCGAGGCCCGGCCGGCGCACGTCGCCCGCCACGCGTCCTTCCCCCGGCCCGAGGCGCCCCGCGACGGTGTGGTCTCGGTCGTGATCCCGGTCTGGAACAACTGGAAGCTCACCCGGGCGTGTCTCGACTCGCTGGCCGAGCACGCCGAGGCCACCCTCGAGATCGTGGTGGTCGACAACGGTTCGAGCGACGAGACCCCCACTCGGCTCGCGGAGCTCGTCGAGCTCGCCGGAGGTAGCGGGAGCGGCGGGAGCGGCGACCTGATCGTCGTGTCGAACCAGCGGAACCTGGGATTCCCGACCGCGGTCAACCAAGGGATCGCCGTCTCGTCGGGCGATCTCGTGTGCGTGCTCAACAACGACACCGAGGTCACCGCGGGCTGGTTGACCGAGATGATCGCGGCCCTCGAGATCCCGGGCACCGGTCTCGTCGGGCCGCGCTCGAACTCGATCTCCGGGCTCCAGATCGTCCCCGACGCGCCTCCCATTCGAGATCGCGCCAACATCACGTCGTGGGCTCGACGCTGGTCGACCGAGCGCCTGGGACGGACCTGGCCGACCGCCCGGCTCGTCGGGTTCTGCCTGCTGGCCCGGCGCGAGCTGTTCGAACGGCTCGGCGGGTTCGACGAGGGCTTCGGGATCGGCAACTTCGAGGACGACGAGCTCTGCGCGCGGGTCCGGGCTGCGGGGCTCACGCTTCGGGTCGCCGACGGGTCGATCGTCCTGCACCACGGCAGCGCGACGTTCAAAGAGCTCGGCATCGACTTCGCCGCCGTGATGGCCACCGCCGGCCGCCGCTTCAGCGCTCGCGACGGTCTCGACGGTCGTGACGGCGGTTTCGCCGGGGCCGGCCTGGTTCACGGCCTGGTCCTCGCCGACGGCAACCCCAACCGGGCCGCGGTGAGCGCTCAGAGCCTGCTGGCCGTGGCCGATCGGGTCACGGTCATGGAACGTGCCGGGATCGCGGCCACCGAGCTGACGTTGGGCGAGATGGCGGCCAGCGTCAGGGTCGTGGGCGTCGACTGGACGAACCCCGACCAGGCCTCGGCCGTCGTCGCCGAGCTGCGCGAGCGCTCCGCCATCGTGCTCGGCGCCGGCGAGCGCCTCGTGACCCCCGACTGGGGGGCGGCCCGCCACGAGGTGGAGTCCCTCCTCGACGACGGCGAGTCGGCCGCCGAGATCCGCCTGGGTGCCGCCGGTTCCGAGGTACGTCTGCACGCGGTGACCCCGGGCCTCGTCGAGGCGATCGGGTCAGCGGCCGATCGTCGCCTGAGGCACTCGAGCGTGCTGCTCCCGGCACCCGACATCGTCGAAGGTCCGAGCAGCGCCGGCAGCGGCGCGGGGCTCCCGCTCGCGTCGGCCTCGGTGATTGTCGTCACCTACAACTCGATGTCGACGATCGCCGCGTGTCTCGACAGCGTGCTGCGTCACGATCCCTGCGACCTCGTCGTGGTCGACAACGCCTCGACCGACGGCACGGCCGCGTGGCTCGCCGAGTACGTCGAGAGCCATCCGGGCGTGCGCGTGATCGCCAACGCCGCCAACGTCGGGTTCTCGGCGGCATGCAACCTGGGCGTCGAGGC
>VFJJ01000059.1 GCA_009886115.1 Actinomycetota bacterium | reverse complement strand
CGCCGAGACCGGCGAGGCCGTGCCACACCGCAGCATCGGCGGGCCGACCCTCCCGCTCGGCGACA
Source organism: Actinomycetota bacterium (assembly GCA_009886115.1). Taxonomy (GTDB): domain Bacteria; phylum Actinomycetota; class Acidimicrobiia; order IMCC26256; family VFJJ01; genus VFJJ01. Next base: position 6,538 of record VFJJ01000059.1, on the reverse strand, counting down.
CGGTCGAGGGCGAGCCGGTCCGCGCAGGACCCGTGTACGGCATCACGAAGCGCCAGCTGGGTCTCGTCGAGGTGGAAGCGCATGTGCGGAGGGCACGATCCTCAGAAGTGGTCGAACGATCGAGACCGACGGCTCCCGTCAGAGCGCGTCGAGCAACTGGGCGAGCAGCGGTGCGAACATGACGTGGCCGTCGGGATCGCCCGGAGGCGGGCCTTGCCCGAAGGCGATGCTTCGGTGGCTCATCCGCAGCAGGATGATCCCGAAGCGCAACCCGGCGGCCGCCTCGTACCAGGCGAGATCGTCGAGCGGACCGCCCGAGAGACGTCGATAGGTCTCGGCTGTCGTGTCGGACGCGAACATCGCAGGCACCTCCGGCGCTCCGTACAAGCCGGCCATGAACGACCAGAAGCGCTGGAAGAACGTGCTCCATGCGACGTCGAGCTCGGGCGGGCCCACGCCGGCCATCTCCCAATCGAGCACGGCCACCGGTTGGAAGTCGCGGTAGAGCACGTTGCCCGGCCGGCTGTCGCCCCAGTTCAGGACACTCCGCTCGGTGGCCGGCATCGTCGCCGTCAGCACGTCGATCGCCCGTTCGAGGATCGGGATGCGCTCGCCTTCACGCGCCCACTCGTAGTACGCGCCCAGGCTGGCGAGGTGGCGGGCCAGCGCCGTCTCGCCCGGCGTTGCAGGACGCAGGAACCCCGTCTCCTCGATGTCGTCGGCGATCTGGTGCAGCTGCACCAACACCTCGATGGTCGAGAGCTCCAGCCGGCGCCACTGTTCGGGCGTGCCCTTGAGGAACCACCCCGTCGGGTCGAGGAGGTAGGGCGGATTGTCGGAGGGGACCTCGCCCTCGACCTCGCGGGTCACGAGGAACGGCGCCCCGAGCCACGACCCGGACCGTTCGTGGTGGACGACCTCGGGAACCGGGACCGAGGTGCGTGTGCCAACCAGGTGCATCACTCGCTCCTGGAGCTCGAGGTCGAACGTGGGGAATGTGGGGAACGGAGAGTCCGGAGCCGGCGCCAGACGGGCGACCAGCCGCTCGCCGTCGAGACGGAACAGGACGGTGTCGTTGGCCATGCCACTGCCCGGAGAGCACACGTCGCTCACCTCGGCATTGCCGCCCCGCCACGTCCGGGCCCATGCGGCGAGGCCTTCGTGCACCTGCGCTGGGGTTCGCCGCCAGGGGGTCGAGCCGGGCGTGGTTTCGCTCACCGGGGCACCCCGGCCGAGGAGGACACCATCGAGGTCGAGCCGTCGATCATCTCGGAACATTATGTTTGACCGGAGGCTGGCGAGTGCCTCGGGGCCGTTGCCGACCGGTACGCTTGATCGATGAATCATCTACATCTTTGAGATACGGTGTGGCGATGTTCGCGCAGAGCGAAGACCAGCAGGTGTTCGAGAGCACGTCGGCTCGCTTCGTGGAGTCGCAGTACCCGGCGGAGCGGGTCCGAGCGTTGGCTCGAGCCGAGGCGGTCTTCGAGGCGCCCCTCTGGCGCGAGGCCGCCGCGCTCGGCTGGACGACGCTCCTCGTGCCCGAGTCGGCCGGGGGCGGTTCGCTCAGCGGGAACGGTCTCGCCGATCTGCTGATCGTGGCCTCGTTGTTCGGACGGCACGCCGCGCCCGGACCGCTCTTCGGGACCAATCTCGTCGCCCGCGCGCTGGGAACGTGGGGCTCGGCCGATCAGCAGGCTGGCCCCCTGGCGGAGATCCTGGCCGGCGATGCCGTCGCTGCCTGGGGTCATCGCAGTGCGTGCACGGCGACACGGTCGAGCACCGGCGTCGTGGTGTCTGGTCGGGTCCGGTCGGTCGAGAGCGCAGCCGATGCCCGGTACGTCCTCGTGAGCGTCGACGAGCCTGAGGGACGGTCGCACGTGCTGGTGCCGCTCGCCGCGCCAGGTGTCGCGCTCACGCCGCTGAAGGGCGTCGACCAGACCCGGCGATTCTGGGACGTGACGCTCGATGGGGTGACGCTGCCGGGCGCCGCCTGGGTGGGTGCGATGGGCGCGGCGGCCGAGCACGACGACGAGTTGCTCGACGTGGCCTCGGTCCTCGCGTTGGGCGAGATGGCCGGCGCGTTGCACCGAGCGTTCGCCATGACGCTGGACTGGGTGGCCAACCGGTACTCGTTCGGCCGCCCGCTCAACTCGTACCAGGAGATCAAGCACCGCATGGCCGATCTGCGAACCCAGGTCGAGGCAGCCGAAGCCGTCGCGGCCCGGGCCGCGTCCCTCGTCGGCTCAGGCTCCGGTTCCGGTTCCGGTTCCGGTTCCGGCCGGGCCCTGGCCAGCGCCGGGATGGCCCACGTCGGCCGGCACGGACCCGAGGCCATCCAGGACTGCATCCAGCTCCACGGCGGGATCGGCGTCACCAACGACTGCGACCTGCACCTGTTCCTGCGCCGGACCGTGCTCGATGCCAACCTGTACGGCTCGCCCGCCGAGTTCGCCCGCCGCCTCGGCCGTCTCGTTGTCGCACAAGGAGTTGCCGGATGAACGGGAGCGGAGTCAGCCCATGAGCAGCACCGCCGACGTCCCCGCCGACGTCCCCGTCGAGGAGTTCGCCGCCCGGGCCCGCGCCTGGCTGGCCGAGAACATGCCGCCCGCCGATCCGACGGCCGGGCACTTCTTCTTCACCGACACGTCGTCGCGCAGTGACGACCACGATCTCGTCCGCATCGACACGTGCCGCCGATTGCAGCGTCTCCTCCACGACGGTGGGTTCGCCGGTATCTGCGTCGCGCCCGAGTACGGCGGGCAGGGCCTCACGCCTGCGCACCAAGCCGCGTTCAACCGGGAGCTGCGGGGATTCGACCACCCGATCGAGATCCAGGCGTCGACGTTCATCCCGTGCATGGCCGTCCTGCTCGAGTTCGGCACCGAGGAGCAGAAGCTCCGCCACATTCCGCCGATGCTCAAGGGCGAGGCCATCTGGGCCCAGCTGCTCTCCGAACCGAGCGGCGGGTCCGACGCCGCAGGGGCGCTCACCACCGCCACCCGCGACGGCGACCAGTGGATCCTCAACGGCTCCAAGATCTGGACCACCGGCGCCTGGTACAGCGACTGGGCCATGTGCCTCGCTCGTACCAACTGGGAGGTCGAGAAGCACCGCGGGCTCACCGTGTTCGCGCTCCCCCTGCGAACGCCGGGGCTGGAGATCCACCGCATCGAGCTGCTGAACGGGTCGGTCGAGTTCTGCCAGGAGTTCCTCACCGACGTGGTCGTCGACGACCGTGACCGCATCGGCGACGTCGACGGCGGCTGGACGGTGATGACCCGCTGGCTGCACCACGAGCGGACGATCTCGGGCGGCTCCCCCTACGTCACCAGCACCGGCCGGTCGCACAACGCCCCCAACGACGGACCCCGTCTCGCCGCGGTCGCCCGCGAGCTCGGAACCGTCGACGATCCCCGAGCGCTGGAGATCATCGGCGAGGCCCGGGCGCTGACGTTGGTGAGCGACGCATTGGTCTCGTCGGTCACCAGGAAGATGCAGACCGGCGAGCTTCCCTTCCACGCTGCGGCGATGAGCCGACTCTTCAGCGGCACGTCCCAGGTGCGCAAGGCTGCGCTCGCGCTCGAGCTCACCGGCGCCGACGGGGTGATGTGGGAGCCCGGCGACGACCAGCGCGCCGGCGTCGGGCAGAGCTGGCTCGTCCGTCAGGCCGCCTGCATCGGTGGCGGCACCACCGAGATGGCCCGCAACGTCATCGCCGAGCGGCTGCTCGGCATGCCCCGCGAGGCCCGCCGCGACGACGGCGCTTTCCGCGACGTTCCGAAGGGACCGCGCTAGGTGGCTGGTGTCGACGAGGGTCGTCAGCTCGACGTCCGGGTGATCTCGACGGCATCGATCGCGACCTCCTGGGCCCACCGGTAATCGGCCTTGCCGTTGGTGTGACGGCGGATCGTCTCGCACACGATCACGGCGCGCGGTGCCTTGAACCGGGCGATCTCGCCGGCGACGAACTCCCGCAGGGCAGCCGGATCGACGGCCGCTCCCGGCCGCAGCGCCACCACGGCGGTGACTTCCTGGCCGAACCGCTCGGAGGCCCGCCCCACCACGAGGGCATCGGCGACGTCGGGATGGCGGCGCAGGACGGCCTCGACCTCCTCGACGAACACCTTCTCGCCGCCGGTGTTCACCACCATGGCGTCGCGGCCGAGCATCAGGATGTTGCCGTCGGAAAGGAACCGGGCGCGATCACCCGGGATCGAGACCCGCTCGCCGTTCACGATCGGGAAGGTGGCCTCGGTCCGCTCCCTGTCGCCCAGGTACCCGAGCGGGACGCGGCCTCGACGGACCGTCCAGCCGATCTCCTCGTCTCCGGGCTCCAGGAACCGGGCGCGGTCGGCAGAGATGACCGTCGCCCCGGTGCTCGGGAGCCAGCCCGTCGTGCTGAGCGATCGGGTGCGGGCACCGAAGGCCATCCCACCGGTCTCGGACGCGCCGTAGCCGTCGGTGATGGTCACGTCTGGTATCAGCTCCAGGAACGCGTCCTTGAGATGATCTCCGGTGGCTGCACCGCCCACACCGAGGCGCCGCAGCGACGACAGGTCGTACGGGCGCCGCCTGAGCTCCTCGACCATCGGACGGGCGTACGCGTCGCCGACGATCGACATCATGCCCACCCGTTCCCGCTCGGCCGTCTCCAGGATCAGCCGCGCATCGAACGATCCCGAGTCGTCGTGGAGCACGACGGTGCCGCCGCCGTGCATCCCGGCGAACGCCGTCCACTGCGAGGCTGCGTGCATGAGCGGAGGCACGGCGTACCACGGGCTCAACGGGTTCGGAGCCGACGCTGCCGCAACGATCGACTCGCCGGTCGCGCCCTCGGTGCCGCTCATCGCCGACACGTAGGCATCGGCCTGACGCCACAGCACGGCCTTGGGTTGCCCGGTCGTACCCCCCGTGCAGACCACGTAGAGATCGTCGGGAGACGGGACCGGGAGCACCTCGGTCGCCGGGGTGAGCACCGCCTCCTCGAACGTGGTGCTCCCGGGCAGGGGGGCGACACCTGACCCGTCGTCGACATCCACGAGGACGAGCCGGGAGATGTCGCACGCCGAGGCCACCAGCGGACCGAGCGCGCGGTGGTACACCACGGCCCTGGTGTCGAGGGATGCGAGCAGCTCCCCCATCTCGGCCGGGCGGTAGTGCTGGTTCACGTTGAACGGGACCGCCCGGGCCCGAAACGCCCCGAGCATCGTCTCGATGTACTCGGGGCAGTTGAACAGCACCATGGCCACGGTGTCCTGCCCGCACTCCCACCGTTCCAGGTCGCTGCGCTCACGGCGGACACCCAGGCCGCGACGCACGAAGAAGACGCCGAGGGCTCGCGTGCGCACAGCCACCGCGGCATAGGTGCGCCTGACCGTGCCGCACACGATCATCTCCCGCTCGGGTACGGCTCCCGCCACGAGATCGTGAACGTCAGCGAGGGCCCACTCGCCCGCTGTCATCGTTGCCTGGGCCCGACGTGGCGACTGGTCTCGAACCCGCGGCGACAGCGTGCGTCGCAACCCGAGAACAGGATGCCGACGACCTTCATGCGGTCGTGGGACTCGGCCCACGCCGTCGCCGTGGTCAGGTTCGCGTCTTTCACCGAGACCGGACGCTAGCTGAAAGCTCTAGATCAATGCGTTAGAGTCCGACGATCGGGTCGCCGCCGTGCTGCCGGGGAGAAACCATGGTCGAAGCAACGCCCGAGCTCGCGGGTCGGATCGCCGTGATCACCGGCGGGGGCTCCGGCTTGGGCGCCGCCATGGGTCGGGCGTTCGCCAGCAAGGGAATGGCCGTGGCTGCTCTCGACATCGACGGCCCGGCGGCCGCCGCGACCGCGGCCTCCCTGGCCGAGGAGTTCGGCGTCGCCACCACGGCAACGCAGACCGACGTCGGTGATCCCGAGTCGGTCGCCGCGGCCGCCCGTCACGTCGAGGCGTTGCTCGGCGGCTGCGACGTGCTCTGCGCCAACGTGGGGGTGCAGCAGTTCGGAGCCCTCGACACCTTGACCGAGCACGATTGGCAGTGGTTGGTCAACGTCAACATCCTCGGCACCGTCCGGACCGTGCGCGAGTTCCTGCCGCTGATGCGGGCGCGCCCCGGATGGCGGCACATCGTGGTGACGTCGTCGTCGAGCGCGCTGGTCCCCGCGGTACGGATCGGCGGGTATCAGACCACGAAGTTCGCCGTCATGGGCTTCGGCGAATCATTGCGCGACGAGCTGGAGCCCGAGGGCATCGGTGTCAGTGTGCTCGTCCCCGGGGGGATGATGACCCGGCACCTCGAGAGCAGCGTGCAGGCCCGTCCGGCCGACCTCGGACCGACCGAGGTTCGCCCCGACGACATCGAGGCGATGCTCGCCCATCGGCCGATGCGCGAGGGCGACCTGGCGACGCCCGACCACGCGATCCGCAACCTGCTCACCGATCTCATCGAGAACCAGCCCTACATCCTCACCCACGGCGGGTACAGGTCCGACTACAACCTGCGGCGCGACGCCATCGAGGCTGCGTTCGATCGAATGGAGGCATCG
>VFJJ01000029.1 GCA_009886115.1 Actinomycetota bacterium | reverse complement strand
TGCCGAGACGCGAGCTACTTCGACTTCTGGGGTACCAGAGCGGCGACCTGGACGGCGGCGTCGGAATCGAGCCCGGCCGCCACGTGGGAGTAGATGTCGAGCGTCACGCCGACGGTGGCGTGTCCGAGCCGCTCGGAGACGACCTTCGGATGGATCCCCGCCAGGAGCGCCATACTCGCCCAGCCATGGCGCAGATCGTGGAGTCGGATGCGAGGAAGGCCAGAGTCGCGAACCCCCTGCTCGAAGAAACGGGTGATGCTGTCGGGGTGGAGCGGCGAGCTGTGCGTCGTCAACGACCTCGAGATGGTCAACCGCTCACCATCGAGGTCGACGTCGGTCCAGCGGAGGCCGAGGATCTCGCCCCGTCGAGCACCGGTCAGGGCGAGGAGACGGAACGCGGCTACGAGACGATCCCCGGCGATGTGGTCGAGGAACGCCCCGAGCTCATCGGCGGTCCACGTCTTCATCTCTTGACGATCGACCCGCGGTGGTGTGACCAGTGCCGCAGGATTACGGGCCACGAGCCCGTGACGTTCAGCATCGGCAAGGCAGCGGCGCAGCGCCGTGTGCGCGTTCCGAACGCTCTTCGGCGAGAGGCCACCTCCGTAGCGCCGCCCCTCGACGAGGAGCGCCGCGTATGTTCGTTCGATGGCGATCGACCGGAGGTCGCGGAGCTTCACCCCTCCAAGATGCTGCGTCACATGAGCCAGCGAGTTCTCATAGTCGCGAATCGTCGTCGGCCGAACCTTCATCGTCATCACAGGGAGCCACTCGGCAACCCACTCGTTCAGGGTCTGGCTACCTGAGGCGACGGGTCCACCCGTCTGCACCTCCTTCAGCACCTCGGTCAGCGCTCGTTCAGCATCACGCTTCGTGCGGAAACCACTGCGCCGCTGCTGCCGGCGCCGGCCACCCGCCGGGTCGCGGTCGATGTCGACGACGAACGCCCACACGCCGCTGTGCTGGTACACCCGTCCGCGCATGGAGTAAGAGGAGCCCGAATCTGTGACTCTCGTGTGACTGATCGGTGACAAAACCGGACATGACACTCAAGGCTCGACATCGCCCGGAAGGCTATTCTTCCTGGTCAGCCTTGGTGCCCGGGACGGGAGTCGAACCCGTACGTCCTTGCGAACTGACGGGTTTAAGCCGTCTGCGTCTGCCGTTCCGCCACCCGGACCAGTGGTCTCGTCGCACCAGGAGGCTAGCCAGGACACGGACCGGTCGGGTCAGGCGGCTTCGACGTCGAAGACCTCGCTGGCGGCTCGGAACAGCTCGGCCCTGATTCGCTGGGCGTCGACGGCGGCGAGGCGGTTGGTGACGATCACCCCCTCGATCATGTCGGTGAGAACCTCGGCGAAGGCTCGGCCCCGGAGCGAGACCGCGACGACGGCGGCGTTGCGCCCACCTGATTCGACGGCCGCGACCCCGCCGAGACTCGTTCCGACCACGGCGGGGTCCAGACGCCGGATCGTGCGGCTCGTACCAGCCATGCGGGGTGGGCTGCGAAAGGTTGGCACCGCGAGGCCGAGACGGAGCGCAGCGCCGGTGAGCACGCGGGAGGCATCGGCAAAGCGCAATGACGGCGGGAGTTCCACGTCGCCAGCATGACAGGGGGGTACGACACTCATCCCGAGGGTTCGCCACCGACGTGACGCGACGCGCCACCGGCACGGCACGGCACGGCCCGCCACACTCGGGAACCTTCCCGAGGCCGTGGGCGTTGGCTGGGAACGGGCGGGACGGCCCGGGTGGTCACCCGACCCGCTCACGGTCGGCGATCATGGAGCCGATCATTTCGTCGGCCGATCACTTCGTGGGCGACCGACCCGTAGGCCGACCGACACGTCGACCGACTGCCAGCCAATTTGTCGAGGAGCCGATGAGCGACCATCTCGTCAAGGTCCTGGTGCCGGCCTTGGCCGTCGCCCTCGTGGCCACGGCCACCTTCGGCGTGCTGCAGCGAGACGACCTCAACGACACCAAGCGCGAGCTCCGGTCAAGTCGGAACGACGCGTCCCGGGCCGAAGGCGACCTCGCCGACGCCGAGCTCCAGGTCGACGATCTGCAGGACGAGCTCACCGCCGCGGTGGCGGCCGCCGATGCTGCCCGAGCCGGCGAAGATCCGTTCGGCGGCGATGGCAGCATCGACCCGATCGACGTCGCAACCATCCTGCTGCACATCCTGACCGGTGACCTCGAGGCGGCCGACGCCGCGGCCGCCGCTCGCATCCTGGCCCAGCTGCTCGGCGACGACCTGAGCGTGCTCGCCGCCATCGACGCCGACGCGTTGGCCGATCTGGCGGCCGATGTCGGACTCGATTCGCTCAACGTCGAGGACCTCCAGGCCCTCGTGGAGGGGATCCTCGAGGGCAGCGTCGACCTGACGGGCGCGATCGGAGACAACCTGGCCGATGTGCTGGGGAGCGCCCGCGATGCGGCTGACGGAGTGGTCGACGGGGTCGACGGCGTGGTCGAGGACGCCACCGAGATCCTGGGCGACCTGCTCGACGACATCGGCGGGGACGGCGGTGGCGGGTCGGGCGGTGGCGGGTCGGGCGGTGAGCCGGTCGGGCTCGACGATCTCGGCGGTCTCGATCCGTTCATGATGCTCCAGTGCATGGATCCGATGGCCGTCCTCGAAGGAGCAGGAGCAGGACGTCCGGCCGATGACGTCGACACCCAGATCACGGCGATCGTCGCCTGGCTCGAGCGCGAGCGGGAGCTCGAGTTCGAGGAGGTTCCGGAGGCCACAATCCTCACCCACGATGAGATCGCCGACGACGTCGCCGCCCAGATCGAGCGCGACTACCCAACCAGTCAGGCCGATCGTGACAGTCGCATCCTGAGCCTGCTCGGCGCCATCCCCACGGGCACCGATCTCCAGGGGCTCCAAGGCGATCTGGTGAGCGGTCAGGTCGCCGGCTACTACGACCCGGAGACCGGCCGGCTGGTCGTGGCCACCGACGATCCGTCGGAGCCGCTCGACACCAACGGGCTCATCACGATGACGCACGAGCTCGACCACGCTCTGACCGACCAGGTGCTCGGGCTTCCCGACATCGGTGCGGGAGCGACAGGTGGCGTCACGGCAGACACCGATGGCGACCTCGGAGCGCTGGCGGTCGTCGAAGGCGACGCGACGCTCACGATGACCCGCTATCTCTTCGCCGAGCTCGGCATCGACGCCATGCTCGACACCACGCTCGACCCCGCCTCGGCCGAGGCGCAGGCTCAGCTGGCGACGTTCCCCCACTATCTGCAACGCCAGCTCCGGTACCCCTATGCGGAGGGCCTGAACTTCGTGTGCTCGGTCTTCGCCGACGGGGGTTGGGCCGCCGTTGACGAGCTGTACGACGGGCCGCCCACGAGCTCGGCGCAGGTTGTCTTCCCCGATCGCTACGCCGCCGGCGAGGAACCGGTCGACGCTCGCGATCCGGGGACGCTCGGCGCTCCGTGGACCGCGGCCGGCGCCGACACTCTGGGGGTCGCGCAACTCCAGTGGCTCTTCGAGGCTCCGGGCGGCGATCGCGCCGCGGCGATCGGCGACGAGCTCGACCATGCCAGTGCGTGGGCCGGCGGCGAGCTCCGGCTGTTCACCGACGGTCCCCGTTCGGCCTTGGGCGTGGCGCTCGTCGAACGGGCCACGAGCGACGGGCTCCCGCTGTGCGAGTCGGTGTCGGAGTGGCTCTCGGCCACGTACCCCGACGCCGGCCGCGTCACCAACGAGGGCTCCGAGGCGCTCACGCTCGCCGGCAGTGGTGACGGGCCCGATGCCGTGGTCACCTGCTCCGGGTCCGACGTCCGGATCGGGATCGCGCCCACGCTCGCCGACGCTCGAGCCCTCGCGCGCTGACCGGCCGTCGCTACCGTCGCAGGCGTGCGCGACCTGGCGGCATTGCCCAAGACCGACCTCCACATCCACCTCGAAGGTTCGATCAGGCCGGCGACGCTGCGCGAGGTGGCGGCGGCACACGGGCGCCCGATACCTGCGGCCCTCGGTCCCGACGATCGATGGCGCTTCCACGACTTCGTGCACTTCATCGACCAGTACACGGAGATGACGCGCTGCCTGGGCGCCCCTGCCGACTATCGAAGGATCGCCCGGGAGCTCTGCGAAGACCAAGCGGCCCAAGGTGTTCGCTGGGCCGAGGTCACGTTCACCGTCTGGGAGTGCGGCGAGCGCCTCGGCGACTGGAACGGGATCGTCGAGGCGGTGCTCGACGGGTTTGCCGACGGGCTTGCCGCGCATGGCGTGCACTGCCGGCTCGTTCTCGACTGTGTCTGGGGCGACCCGCTGTGGACGGCCGAGCGCACGCTCGAGACGGCCGTCGGGTTCCGCAGCGCAGCGGGGACGGACGATCCGGGAGTCGTCGCCCTCGGCATCGGCGGTCCCGAAGGTGCCGATCCTCACGAGTGGTACGCCGAGCTCTTCGCCGAGGCCAAGCGGGCGGGCCTGCGATCGGTCCCCCACGCCGGCGAAGCCCAAGGGGCCGACAGTGTTCGGCGAGCTGTCGAGCTCCTCGGCGCCGACCGGATCGGCCACGGCATCCGTTGCCTCGAAGACCCCGAAGTCGTCAAGCTCTTGTGCGACAAAGGAATTCCACTCGAGGTCTGCCCATCGTCGAACGTGGCCACGGGCGTCGTCGAGAGCCTCATCTCGCATCCCTTTCCCGATCTGCGCGCCGCGGGCATCAAGGTCACGCTGAACTCCGACGATCCCACCATGTTCGAGTCACCCGTCGACGGCGAGTACCTCATCGCCCGGGCCGTGTTCGGCGACGACGACGCCGCGCTCGCCGCCCTGGCCCACGCCGGGGTCGACGCCTCGTTCGCCCCCGACCACCGCAAGGCCGGCTGGCACCACGACATCGACTCGTGGCTCGCAACGCCTCTCCAGTGAAGGCCTTCACGCGGCTCGGGCGCCACGAGCACGACAGGGAGATCGGGCGCCTGGCGTTACCGGCCTTGGGGGGCCTGGCCGTCGAGCCGTTGTACGTCCTCACCGACACCGCCGTCGTCGGCCACCTCGGAACCCCACAGCTCGCCGGGCTCGCCGTGGCCGGAACCGTGCTCACGACAGGCTTTTGGATCTGCAACTTCCTCGCCTACGGTACGACCGCCGTGGTGGCCCGGGCCCACGGATCGGGCGACGAGCGCGCTGCCGCCGATAGGGCCGTGGAGGCGCTCTGGCTCGCCGTCGCGCTGGGATTCGCGCTCACCGCCATCGGGCTCCTGGTCGCCGAGCCCGCCGTCGAGATCTTCGGCACCTCCGACGCCGCAACCCCGTTTGCCTTGCAGTACTTGAAGATCAGCACCCTCGGAGCTCCAGCCGTCCTCATCGCGTTGACCGGAACGGGGTATCTCCGCGGCTTGCAGAACACCACGACGTCACTGGCCGTGGGCCTGGGCTCGAACCTCCTCAACCTCGTCATCGAGCTGATCGCCATCTACGGCTTGGGTTTCGGCATTGCCGCCTCGGCGTGGTCGACGGTCTTCGCCCAATGGTGCGCGGCCATCGTCTACCTCGCGATCATCATCTCGAGGGTTCGTAGCACCGGCGCCAGCCTCCGGCCCCGACCGACCGGCATCCGCATCTTCGCCACGCTCGGCGCAACCCTGGCTGTCCGGACGGGCGCTCTGCTCGGTGCCTTCGCGGTGGCCACGGCCGTGGCGTCGCGCATCTCCGACGCCGCGTTGGCCGCCCACCAGATCGCCTTCCAGCTCTGGACCTTCCTGGCGTTCTCGCTCGACGCCGTGGCGATCGCCGGGCAGGCCATGGTCGGACGGCTCCTCGGGGCCGGCGATCGGTCGGAAGCCCGGCGAGCGGGTCGGCGGATGATCGAATGGGGCGTGGTCACGGGCATCGTGGCGGGGCTCGTCGTGATCGCCTTACGCCCCTTCATCGTGCGTCTGTTCAGCTCGGACCAGCTCGTGATCGCTGAGGCCGAGCGGATCCTGTGGTTGGTGGCTGCGGTGCAGATCCCGGGTTCGATCGTCTTCGTCCTCGACGGGATCCTGGTGGGTGCCGGCGACGTCCGGTTCCTGGCCGTGGCCATGGTCGGCGCCGCCGTGGCGTTCGTTCCGCTCGCCCTCCTCGTGGCCGAGCTCGACCGAGGGCTGGTGGCCCTGTGGTGTGCGCTCTCGGTGTTCATCGCTGCCCGCATGATCGGCAACCTGTGGCGCTTCTCGAGCCCGCGTTGGACGACGGCGACCACGAGGTGACGCCAACGGCAGCTACGAGGTGACGGCCGGTGTGACGGGCACGACGCCGATGACCGGACGGTCGAGCCCGCGGTCGGTCGCCGAGCCGAGGAACGGCGCATCGCCATAGGCGAACACACCGCCGTCGCTCGAGATCAGCCAGTAGCCCTTCCCACCTGCGGTCGGGGCCATGCCGATGACGGGCTTGTTCAACACGATGCCCCCCGTCGAACCGAAGAACCCGGCGTCACCGAAGGCGAAGATCCCGCCGTCGGTGGCCACGAGCCAGTACCCCGTCCCGCCGGCAGTGGGCGCCATCCCGACGATGGGCTTGTTCAACACGATGCTCCCCGTCGAGCCGAAGAACCCGGCGTCGCCGTAGCCGAAGATGCCGCCGTCGGTGGCGACCATCCAGTACCCCCGGCCGGAGGGCGTGGCCGCCATCCCGACGATGGGCTTGTTCAACACGATGCCGCCCGTTGAACCGAAGAACCCGGCGTCACCGAAGCTGAAGATCCCGCCGTCACCGGCCACCAGCCAGTAGCCCAGGCCGCTGCGGGTCGATGCGATGCCGACGATCGGCCTGTTGAGCCCCACGGCCGACACGTCCCCGAGATGGGGCGCGCCGTTGAACGCGAACACCTTGCCCTGTTGCGTGACCATCCAGTACCCGGTGCCGCCATCGAGCCGGGCCGCGAACCCTGCGATCTGCTGCGTGGCCAGCGCGGGATTGACCGTCTGAGCGCCCAGATCGGCGGCCGAGCCGAACGCGAGCACCCGACCATCGCCCGCCACCAGGTAGTACCCCTGACTGGCAACCCCGCCCTGGGAACCCCCGGGCGCCGGTGGTCCACCGGTTCCGCCGACAGCAGGCGGCGCTCCCAGACCGGGCTCGGTCGTGGTCGTCGTGGGAGCCACCGTCGTCGTCGTCGTGGGAGGCACCGTCGTGGTCGTCGTCGGGGCCACCGTGGTCGTCGTCGTCGGCTCAGTCGTGGTCGTCGTCGGCTCAGTCGTGGTCGTCGTCGACTCGGCCACCGTGGTCGTCGTCTCGGGAACGGTCGT
>VFJJ01000218.1 GCA_009886115.1 Actinomycetota bacterium | reverse complement strand
GTTCTGCGCGGGGCCGCCGTTCGTGGCGGCGATGCCGTACACCGGCTGCCACCAGGGCACAGGCGACGCACAGGCGAGCGCGCGAGCGCAGGGGCACGACCAGGCACGATCGGCACGTCCCGCGACTGCACTGTGAGCATGGCTCGAGCGTCCCGACCATGGCGCACAGCGGGCAGAGGTCTCTGGCCACATCGTCGTGCCGGCCGGGGAGGACCACCTCGTTCACGTCGCGCCCCGCCACGGTCGCGTCGGGGCGGGCCTGATCGGTTGCCCCGTGGGAGCAGGTGTTGACGATCAGGAGATCACCCAGCTCCGGCCCGTCGATGCCGGCCACGTCGCCACCGAGGTCGATGACGCTCCTCCCCAGCTGATCCAGAGAGCCGGCCGCCCAGGCAACGACCTGAGCGTCGCTCGTCAGGTACACGACCTGCAGCTCACCGGAAACATCGTGGAGCAACGCCAACGCCTGTTCGAAGGCTTCTCGTGTCCAGCCCTCGAAGGGATCGTCGACGATGAGCGGGAGGCGGTGGCGGCGCAGACCACTGGCCTGCTGGAGCACGCGGAGCTCGAACGCCAACGGCGATTCCGTCGTCACCCGTGGTCGATCGAGCATCAGCTGGGCATCGATGATCGCGACCTGTTCGCGGGCCTCCGCCAGGGTGTTCTCGCAGGTCGTTCTCCGGGCCTGGAGGGTGGTCGCCGCATCCAGATCGGCGCGAGCTCGCCGGATCTGCTCGACGAGCTGATCGTCGGGCTGAGCCGGGCCGCGGGCGGCAATCCGGTACTCCAGCCAGGTCGAGAAGCCCAGCCGCTGGAGGAGTTCGCGCTCCTGGGCCCGCGCCCTGGCGATCCGAGCCTGGTTGCCAGCCCGGGGTCGCCGCTCGGTCAGCGCGGCTGCGGCCTCGATCTCGGCGTGCAGCGCCTCGAGACCCAGCGCGTCGGCGCCGGCGAGAACGGAGCGCTGTGCCGCGGCCTGGAATCGATCGAGGGTGGCCCGCGCGATCTGAACCCGATGGTTCCCGTTCGGGTCCTCGTTGATCTGACGCAGCTGCTCCTCGTGGGCGCTCGCCTGCTCGAGCCAACAAGCGCGCTCGGCGGCCAAGGCGGCCCGCCGAGCATCACGAGCGTCCGGCGTCTCGTCGTAGGGAGGGCCCCGTCGCTCGGTTGTCTCGACGGGTCTGAGGATGCATGCGTCCACATCGACCGCCACCGGCGAGCTCGGGTGGCGGGTGCGGGCCACGGCGGCCCCTGCCAGCTCGAGGGCGAGCGCCTCGCGCTGCGCCGGGTCGACGCCGGTGACGACGGTGAGTGTGTGATGCAGCCGGTGCTGCGGCGCATCGTCATCGATCTGGAAGCCCTGGAGAAGCATGAGGTCTTATACCACGGAGAGTGAATATCTCAAGGGGGCACCGCCCGTAAGGTGGTCATTTCGCTCACGGGAGGTGGTGGATGGGTGGGAACGACCCGAGCATCCCGATGATCGGGGTGAGGCTTCCGAGCAGCGGGCCCGCCGAAGTTTGTTCAAGCGATGGCCCGTGGAGCCGATGGAGAAACACGAGAGCTGTCACTCGATGTCCGAAGTGAGCGAGGTCGCACCCGATCATGGCCACAGCCGGAAGCTATGTGATGGAGACACTCGCACTCGTGGTGGTCGAGCTCGATCCGACCTTGCGGGACCACCTCGCGGGGATCCTGGAGCCGCGCGGGCCGGTGATGTCGTGTCGGTCGGTGGACGAGGTCGCTCGGGTCGTCGGTGACGGACATGGAGCCATCGTTCTCCTGGGTCCATCGTGTGCTTCCAGGGAGATCCTGGCCCAGATCGACACCCTGGCTCGTGGGCGCCCCGACCTGGCTGCGATCCTGGTGGTGGAGGCCGTCACCACCGAGCTGCTGCGGGAGGCCCTGCGAGCGGGCGTGCGCGACGTCGTGGCCCTCGATCACACGGTTGCCGACCAGATCGAGTTCGCCATGGACGCGATCGGCGAGCGTTTCGGGATCTCGGGCGCAGCTCCACCCCCCTGGTCGTCCGAACGCCGCGGTCGCCTCGTGGTCGTGGTCTCGGCCAAGGGCGGGGTCGGCAAGAGCGTGGTCTCGTCCAACCTTGCCGTCGCACTGCGGGCTCGTTCCAGCGACGAGGTGGCCGTCGTCGATGCCGACCTCCAGTTCGGCGACATCTGCGTGATGATGCGGCTCGCGCCCAAGTACACGATGGTCAACGCGGTCGAGGCGGGGGCGCGCATCGACGCCCCGATCCTGCGCAGCCTCCTGACCCGCCACGAGGGCTCGGGCACGATGGTGCTCGCGGCCCCCTCGGATCCCCGTCTCGCTGACCAGATCGCGACGGCGGACGTCGTGCGCATCTGCTCGATGCTGACCGAGACCTTCGGCTTCGTCGTGGTCGACACCCCTCCGCAGCTGAACGAGCTCTCGCTCAGCCTCATGGAGGCCGCTGACGAGGTCGTGTTGGTCACCTCGGCCGACATCGCGAACGTCAAGAACATGAAGATCGCGCTCGAGGTGCTGAATCTGCTCGGCATCGGCCAGAACAAGGCTCGTCTGGTGATGAACCGAGCGGGCTCGAAGGCCAAGCTCGACCTCCCGGCGGTCGAACGGACGCTCCGGACGAAGGTGTCGTGTTACCTGCCCAGCTCGGTCGTGGTTCCCGAGTCGGTCAACCGGGGCGTCCCGGTGGTGTTGCACTCCCCGAAGTCGGCGGTGGCGAAGGCGTTCGAGGAGCTCGCCGACACGCTCGTCAAGGCCCGGGTCTGATCGCGCCGAGGTCGAGCCGCTCCGGGGCCGGTCTACGATCCACGGCCAGGCCGATGATGCGGGAGGGTGGATGAATCGCTGGTGCGCAGTGCTGCTCGCGTTGGCGGTCGTGGCGTCGGGCTGTGCGGGAGAGTCGTCGGAAACGGCGCCGCCCGAGACGGTTCCCCCCGATGTCACCACGGTCACGTCCCAGCTCACGACCACGACCCCGGCCGATGGCACCGGGCCGGTGAACACCGCGACCAGCCCGCCGGGTGGGCAGTCGAGCACATCGGGGACCGGGGTGGCGACGACGACGGCGACCGTGGTGGCCACGACCACTCGGCCGATCCCCCCCGAGACCGGCCTGCTGCAGGAGATCGAGGTCACGTTCGACCCGGTCAGCGGGAACTACGACATCGTGTGGTTCGCCGACCCGGAAGTGCTCGAGGTCTCGGTCCTCGCCTCCACCGATCCGAACATCACCGTCGGCAACGTCGTCTTCGAGCCGCCGGTGCCTGCAGGAGACGGGCGCTTCGTCGCCACCGGGCTCGACCCGACCCGTCGCTACGTGTTCGCGTTGATCCCCGACGGGAACAACCCGCTCGCCGCCACCGTCGGCGTCCGGGTCGTCGACATCGAAGGCACGAGCAACTTCCGTGACATCGGCGGCTATCGAACCTACGGCGGCTCGGGTGCGAAATTCGGCTTCCTGTACCGCTCCGACGCGTTCAACGCTCTCACGCAAGCGGGCACGACCAAGTACACCCGCCTGAAGGTCGCGACCGTCATCGACTTCCGGGGAGAACCCGAGCGGGCCATCGGGGGCGCCGACCCCCTGGTCCGTGGCCAGGCGGGCGTGGTGCTGTCGATCTACGACGCCGAGAGCGACCTCCTGTTCGACGCGCTCGAGGTGGTCGCGACCGGTGACGCGGCCGCCCAGGAGGCCCTACTCGGCGACGGGCGTGCCGAGCGCAGCCGCGTCGCACTCGCCGGGTACCTGGTCGCCAGCCCCGAAGCACTGACTGCCTACCACGACATGCTCGTGCTCCTCGCTGATCCGGCGTCGTATCCCGTCCAGATCCACGACACCCGGGGCATCGACCAGACCGGATGGGCGACGGCCATCGTCTTGATGCTGCTCGACGTGCCTCGCGAGACGATCATCGACGACTACCTGCTCTCGAACGAGCTCCGCGACGCCACCGTCGACGCGACGTTGGCGTCGTTCGGCGACAACCTGTCGGATCCGGCGTTGCTGCGACCGCTCCTGATCGCCAAGTCCGACTACCTCAAGGCCGGCTTCAAGGCCATGGAGGAGGAGTTCGGCTCGTTCGAGGCGTATCTGAGCGACGGGCTCGGCATCGACGAAGCGACCCGCGAGCAGATCCGGGTGAACCTGCTGTACGGCTACGTCGCCCAGCCCTGACCCGGCATCCGAACGTCACTCGTCAGTCGTCAGTCGTCAGTCTCGAGATCGGCCACGATCTCTTCGACCCGCACGCGAGCATCGGCGATGCGCGAGCGACACAGCTCGATCAGGTCGGCAGCGCGCTCGACCTTCTCGGCGAGCTGGTCGACGTCGACCGCATCGCGTTCGAGGTCGGCGAGGATCTGCTCGATCTCGACCAGCGCCTCCCGATACGTGGTCTCGCGTGGCTCCAGAGTGGGTTCACTGGTCATGGGCGGACCTCCGGGTCGGGGGGTGATGCCGGCTGTGTGGAGCTGATCGTGTCGCTGGGGATGCGGCTGGTGTCGTCGGAGCCCCGGCCGTCGAACTGGAGCGGCACGACGACGCTGCGGACTTGGCCCTGAGCGAGGATCGTCGTGAGTGTCGTGCCTGGGGGCGCGTCGGCGGGTGAGCGCACCAGGCGCCCGTCGTCGGTGCGGCTCAGCGAGTACCCACGAGCGAGGATGCGCGACGGGTCGAGGGCCCGAGTTCTCGCTTCGAGCGTCTCGAGGCGGTGGTGCTCGAGGTTCAGGATCTGGCGGACACGATCGGGGCGGACCCGATCCGCAGCGCGCCAGAGGCGCCCCTGGGCCCGTGCCAGATGGATCTCCGACGTGGTTCGCGTGCGATGCGCGGCCCGGTCGACCCGGTGGCGGGCCTGTTCGGAGACCTGCCGGGCCGATCGACGCAACCGCACGCCGTCGTGACCGAGCCTCTGATCGGCAGCTCCGAGCGCCCGTTGGCTGGCGACGACGATCCGGGCGGCACGGTCGTCGAGCGCGTTCTGCGAGGACCCGACGTGGTCGCGAGCGATCCGGCACAGCGAGTCGGAGTGCTCGGCCAAGGTCCCGAGGAACTCGGCGACACGCACGACGAGGGCCCCGGCACACGCGGTGGGGGTCTTGAAGGCGGTGTGCGCGACCAGGTCGGCGACGCTGGTGTCGATCTCGTGGCCGATGCCTGTGAACACCGGCACGGGCATGGCTGCGATCGTCCGGGCCACGAGCTCGCTGTCGAACACCACCAGATCGGTGCGCGAGCCACCGCCTCGAACGATGGCGACGATGTCGACCGGATGGCTGGCCAAGATCCGCAGAGCGGCGACGAGAGACCGTTCGGAGCCCGCGCCCTGGACCCGGGCGTCGACGTGCAGGATCTCGAACCCGAGGCCGCTTCCTTGGAGCTCCCGCACGAAGTCGTGGAAAGCGGCGCTCTCGTGGCTGGTGACGAGCCCCACCCGCAGGGGCACCGCCGAGACGGGGAGGGCGCCGTTGCGATCGAGCAGGCCGTCGGCCGAGAGCGCCGCCACCACCCGGTCACGCGTCGCCGAGAGGGTCCCCAGCGTGTACTCGGGATCGACGTCGCTGATGACGAACTGCAGCCGGCCACCTTGGGGCCAATACTCGAGGCGTCCCCGAACCCGGACCGCGACATCGTCGCGGAACTCGAAGCCAGGCACCCGGCGCAGGCGCCCTCCGCGCAAGCGCCGGTGGGTGCCTGCCCACAGAACTGCGCTGACCCGAGCTCCGGATCCTGCCTCGCCCCGCTCTCGGTGGCCGGCCACGTCAGGCTCCGTGGCCGCGTCGGTGCCCGAGGCGTCGGTGCCCGGGTCGTCGGCCGGGTCGTCGGCCGGGTCGACCAGCTCAAAATAGAGGTGACCGCTCCGGTTGGGCCGGAGGCCTCGGATCTCGCCCCGAACCCAGACGTCGCCGGGGAAGGTCTTCGACAACGCTCGCTGGATGCGCTGGTTCAGCTCGCTGACGCGCATCGTGTCGTCGGCTTCCGAGCGGATCGGACCTCGATCTCGTTCGGAAGCTGCGGACGAGGGAGGGCCCCCAGCGGGTGGATCGAACAGCGACACGCTCGCAATCCTGACCGATGGGTGTGACAGCGGCGAGCGCCCACCGAGGTTCGCCGAGCTCGGCGCTCAGGTGGGCTGGGGAACGTTGGGTCTCGAGCGAGGTGCTGTGCCGGCGAGAACGCCGGTCGCCAACCCCGGCTCCGTTCAACGGCTGGCCCGTATCGAGCGCCAGCAACTCGAGCGCCAGCAACTCACTGCCCCCGGCCCCGGCCGTCTGGGCGCACGGCCAAGCGGTCTCCTCGGCCGTGGCGCTGGCTCCTGCCCCCACCCGGGCCCGGACTCGGGGCTGCCGGGCGAGCGCGATCTCCTCGACGCACCGCCGATTCCGGAGCTTCGAGTCGTGCTCGGGGTTGCGACCGACGAGGACGTCGTGGAGACGATCGCCGCCACAGGCGATGGGACGTGGCCGAGTCGGCGGACGCGGATGTCCCACACGGCACGATCGCCGCGACTTGATCCCCTTATGCGCGGATCGTGCCGGCCGACCTGATTTTGGGGCGACGGTGAGCTGGCTCACGACGCGTCGAGCAACGGGGGACGATCGTCGCCCCCTGCGACGAGTGCATGTGAACGGGGCGGAGCACGGGAGGTGTCAGGGTGAACGTCGTGAGCATGGCAGGGGTGCGAAAGCGTCGAGTGGGCGTCGACCGCGTCCAAGAGCTCCTGCTCGCGCGCTCGATCCCGCTGCTGCACGAGACGGCGGTCCTGTTGACCCGTGACGGTCTCATGGCCGACTGGGCTTCGATCGTCGATCGGTCGGGGACCATCATCGCTGCCACGTCCGAAGACATCGCCGGTCGGGGAACGCTGCTCGCCGCCCTGGCCTGGGGCACGACCGCCGACTCCTCCGACACGGTGTCAGCTGTACAGATCACGGGATTCGAAGCGTCCCTCGTGGTTGGTCGGCGCGCGTCGCCGTTGGGGGCGGACGAGCGTGAGCGTCTCGCGGTCGTCGCCGGCATCGTGGGTGTGGTGTGGGGTCATCTGAGCGACGGCGGCGATGATCGACGTCCGGGCCCTCGAGCCCCCGTCCGCCTCGCCGCGGTCTGAGAGCGGCTCCGCACCCGAGCCCCGTGGTGGCCGGGCTGCTTGATGCACCAAGTAGCCTGATCGCATGACGGCACGGGAATCCATGCGTTCGAACAGCAGATCCGATGGGGCCCAGCGCGGCTCCGATGCCTCGTGGGCGTCGCTGGGTGAGTTCCTGCGTACGCAACGGGAGTCGGCTCGGCTGTCCTTGCGGCAGATGGCGCGACTGACCGAGGTTTCCGACTCCTACCTGAGCCAGATCGAGCGCGGTCTGTTCCGACCCTCGGCCGAGGTCATCAAGAAGGTCGCCGACGCGTTGGGCGTGTCCGCCGGAGTCTTGTACGCCAAGGTGGGCTTGCTCGATCGCGACGATGTCGCCGCCGTCGACGACGCCAGCGCCGTGATCGACCTCGAAGAGGCCATCCGCCGGGCGACTCGGCTGACCGACGAGCAAAAGCAGGCGATGCTCGGGGTGTACCACGCGTTCTTGCACGAGAACGACCCGCCGAAGGCGCCTGGTCCGAAGGCTCGCAAGGCTGGGACGAAGCCCTGACGAGCGTTCGTGCCCGCGCTTGACACACCAAGCACTGCGTGGCATACTACGCATATGCGCTCGGTGCACCACGCAGCCGGGCGGTCCAGTGTCAATCGAACTCGAGGAGACCACATGTCCGTCGCCACATTGCCCAAGCAGGCCGTCGACCAGCTCAACGCCCTGTCGAAGAAGGCCGAAGACCTCACGATCGAGACGTTCGAGCGCTTCGCCGAGTCCGCAGCCAAGGTCACAGCCAAGCTGCCGGTCGCCAAGCTCCCGTTCTCGATCCCGTCGGCCGGCAGGCTCATCGAGCTGAGCTTCGATGCAGCCGAGGACGTTCTCGCCGCTTCGAAGTCCCGGACGCTGCGGGTCGTGAGCGCCCTCACCCCCGAGGCTCCGCCGGCGAAGCCCACGGCCGTCAAGGCCACGGTGACCCGGCCGGCCACCCGCAAGCCCGCTGCGCCGCGCAGCGCCGCTGCCAAGGCCGCCAAGCCTGCTGCCCGCAAGCCCGCCGCCCGCAAGCCTTCCGCACAGAAGGCCGGCACGACCACCGTCTGACCTTCCCGACTCGCCGACGGTTCCCCCGCCGGCGGCGATCGGCACTTCCCCGCACTCGTAACCCCCGCCCGCCGGGGGTTACGACGCGTTCGGGCGCCTTCGCAGCGCTTCGCCGTCGAACGCTCGCGACTTCCGCGGCGCGCGCTCCGCAGGTCGTCGACGACACGGCGCAATGACAGGGCCTGCGACCACGACGACGGCCATCACCCGTTCACCACCGACGACGTTCACCCTCGCCATCGGGTCGTTCCGAGCCGACAGCGCTTCGGCCGGCCCGGCGAGTTGGCCCGTACACTCGCCGGGTGTCCCCGCGGCCTTTCTCTCGCTCCACCGCGCTCGCCCGTCTGCAACGTGACGAGTTCGACGTGCTCGTCATCGGTGGTGGCATCACAGGGGCGGGAGTGGCGCTCGACGCCGCGTCCCGGGGACTGTCGGTCGCGCTGGTCGAGCGCGACGACTTCGCGGCCGGCACATCCTCACGGTCTTCGAAACTGGTGCACGGCGGGCTTCGGTACCTCCAGCAACGTGAGTTCCGACTGGTCTACGAGGCCCTGGCCGAGCGCCAGATACTCATGCGGACGGCCCCGCACCTGGTGTTGGCCATGCCGTTCCTGATCCCGGTCACCCGGGGCGGCGGCGGGGTCGTCGGCCGGCGGATGGGCCGCCTCGTCGGCCTCGCGCTCTGGCAGTACGACCTCACCGGGGGCTGGCGGATCGGCCGTCGGCACAGCCGGCTCGATGCCGCCGAGACCCGGGCGATGGTTCGAACGCTGCCGATCGACCGTGTCTCGGCCGGATACCTGTACCACGACGCGCACACAGACGACGCCCGCCTGACCCTGGCCGTGCTGCGAACCGCCGCCGAGCGCTTCGGAGCGGCGATCATCAACCGGTGCTCTGTCGAGGCCATCGTGCACGACCCCGACGGCCGGGCCCGTGGGGCTCGAGCGACGGCCATCCAGGAGCCGGCGACGGCTGGGTGCGGGTCAACCGACGGGCGCCAGATCGAGATTCGCGCCCGGGTCGTCGTGAACGCCACCGGGGTCTGGGCCGACGAGGTACAGGCGCTCGACGGTCGCGATCACTCGCCGGCCTTGCGTCCGGCCAAGGGGATTCACATCACCGTCCGCCGATTCCGCATCGGCAACGAGGTGGCCCTGGTGATTCCCGGGCCGGGCGACGGCCGCACCATCTTCGTGATCCCGTGGGGCGAGAGCACCTACGTCGGCACCACCGACACCGACCATCCCGGTGGGATCGAGGAGCCGCTCGCCGACCCCGTCGACGTCGACTACCTGATCGCCGCGATCAACGGCGCCCTCGACCTCACCTTCACGGGCGGCCCGCTCGGGCGCGCCGACGTGTTGGGGGTCTGGGCCGGGTTGCGGCCGCTGGTCGGCACCGTGGGCACCTCGGCCAAGACCGCCGACCTCTCGCGTCGGCATCGGGTGACCATCGCCAGCGACGGGCTGGTCACGATCGCAGGCGGCAAGCTCACGACGTACCGGCGGATGGCCGCCGACACGGTCGACGCCGCCGTCGCCCTCCTCGCCCCGGCGGGCTCAGCCCGGTCAGGCCGTCGGTCGTCCCGGCGGAATCCCAGTCGCACCAAGGATGTGGTGGTGGTGGGCGGCGAGGATCGTGCTCGCGGAGGCCCGCCGTCGAGCGAAGCTCGTGCTCACCTCGACGCTCGATACGGCTCCGAGGCGGACGTCATCGCCGCCATGTGCGAGGCCGATCCGAGCCTGGCCGAGCCGCTCGTTCCCGGGCTGGCCTACCTGCGGGCCGAGGCGCTCTTCGCCATCCGCCATGAGATGGCCACGACGCTTGACGACGTGCTCAGCCGCCGCACCCGAGCCCGCATCCTCGATGCTCGAGCGGCCTGTGCCGCAGCGTCCGACGTGGCCCGTCTCATCGCCGCCGATCTCGGCTGGACCGACGCCCAGGCTGAGTCACAGGCAGATGCCTTCCGCCAGTCCGTGCACGACGAGCTCACCGCCGCCGGCCTGGCTGGCCCCTGAACCGACCCGCCCCTCCTCCCGCAAATGTGCGCGGAAATGCGCACGGGACGCGCATTTCCGCGCAAATTTGGTGAGATGGTCGGGGGGCGGCGGGTCACCGGGGGGTGGTGAGGATGGCGTCGGAGAGGGCGGGCCAGCGATCGCGGGCCCAGTCGTCGAAGGGGAGGTTCGACAGGAAGGCCGTCGCCAGGCCGGCTTCGGGGTCGACCCACAGAAAGGTGCCGGTCTGGCCGAAGTGGCCGAAGGTGCGGGGCGAGCCTGTGGTGGCGGTCCAGTGCGGGTGCTTCGTGCCGCGCAGCTCGAAGCCCAGGCCCCAGTCGCAGGGATCCTGACGGCCGAACCCTGGCAGCACACCTCGCAGGCCCGGGAACTGGACCGTGGTGGCGCAGGCGAGCGTGTCGGGGGCGAGCAGACGGGGTGCGAGCAGCTCGCGCCCGAGTGCCAGCAGATCGTCGACCGAGCTCCGACCGGCGTACGCAGGCGAGCCCAGGAGCCTGGTGCCGGTCATGGCGAGCGGGTCGAGCACGCCCTGGGAGAGGTACTCGGCGAAAGGGATACCGGCGCGTTGCTCGACGAGCGCTGCGGCCCGCTCGATACCCACGTTCGAGTAGATCCGCCGCCGCGCTGGTGGGGCGATCGGCTCGGCGCTGGTGAGCGAATACCCGGACGTGTGCGCCAGCAGGTGGCGAACCGTCGAGCCGGGCGGACCGGCCGGCTCGTCGAGGCTCACGATGCCTTCCTCGGTCGCCAGCAGGACGGCCATCGTGGTGAGGAGCTTGGTCACCGACGCCAGGTCGAAGCGCCAGTCGCTGCGACCGCGCACGGCCACGGTGCGCTCGTCGTCGGTCACCCCGACGGCGCATCGTTTCGCAGGCCAGGAGTCGACCATCTCGAGGACGTCGGCGAGCATGGACGCCAGGGTACGAGGGCCGGGGCCGACCGGGGCCGCTCCACCAGGTGCGTATGAGGCTGCGCGCGAGGTGCTCGGCAACGCCGACCCGACCCGACCCGACCCGACACCCGACGCCCGACGCCCGACGTTGCGCAGCGCCCTACGCTGGCCGGGTGAGCGCCCTCGACCCGTCGACAGTGCCCCGGTCGACGGCCGTCGAGCGGCGCAGCGCCCTCGGGACCCCGGCGGTGTGCCTGGCCACGCTCCTCTGGGCTTCCGGGGGGACGATCGGGAAGTCGGCCGATCTGTCGGGGCTCTCGGTGGCCATGTGGCGCTTGTGGATCGCCGTCGTCGTGCTCGGCGCGGTCTGTGCCGTGCGCCGTGAACGGTTCGACCTCGTCACCGTGCGCCGGGTCGCTCCGGCGGGACTGCTCTTCGCGATGAACATCGCGTTCTTCTTCGGCGCCGTGCGGGCGACGAGCATCGTCAACGCCACCATCATCGGGGCCCTCACGCCGGTGCTGGTGGTGCCGATCGCCGCCGTCGCCCTGGGTGAGCGGCTCACCCGGGTCACGGTCGCGGCCGGGGTGGGAGCGCTCGTCGGCGTCGTGATCGTCGTCGTGGGCGCGGGTGACGGTGGAGCGGAGCGCTCGACCAAGGGTGATCTCCTCGCTGTCGGGTCACTGCTCGTGTGGGTCGTGTTCTTCCTCGTCACGAAGCGGATCCGGTCGACGACCGCCGTCGGGACCTTGCCATTGCTGACGATCAAGACCGCGACGGCCGCCGTGGTCATGACGCCGGTCGCTCTCCTCGGCACGTCGGACGCCGGTGACGTCAACCCGACCCGACTGGCCTGGCTGCTGGCACTGGCCCTGTTGCCCGGGATCGGCGGTCACGGTCTCCAGGTGTGGGCCCACCGGCACGTCGATGTCGGCGTGTCGTCGGTGCTGGGTCTGGGCGAGCCCGTGATGGCTCCCCTCATCGCCTGGATGGTGCTGGGCGAAGCCGTCAACGCCGTGCAGGGCATGGGGATCCTGGTGGTCGTGGCTTGCCTGGCCGTGGTGACGCTCAGATCGAGCGCGGTCTGAGCGCACGTCGCCGCGGGCCATCGTCAGCGAAGAATGCCGGTGGCGACGAACCCCGGGCGACGGATGCGCTTCTAGATGATCGGCGAGACGGCCGCAGGCTTCTCGAGCGACACGGCGGGCGGGCTCTCGAGCGACACGGCCGGCGGTCGACGCTCGACCCCGGCGGCATGGTACGCATCGATCTCGTCGAGGGTCTCGCGCTCGAGGAGAGCGGCGACGAGGGCGTCGAGCTGATCGCGGTGCTCCTCGAGCATCGCCATCGCCTCCAGGTAGCACTCGTCGATGATGCGGCGAACCTCGCGGTCGAGCAGCTCGCGGGTGTGGGCCGACACGCCGCCTTCGCCGATGCCGGGGAACAGCACTTCGTCGCGTGGGCCGGGCAGGATGCTCACCGGTCCGATCGCCTCCGACATGCCCCAGCGTCCCACCATCTGACGGGCGATGCGCGTGACCTGCTCGAGGTCGGACTCGGCGCCGGTGGTGACGTCGCCGTACACGAGCTTCTCGGCGGCCCGTCCGCCCAGGAGGCCGATGATCCGACCCTTGAGGTAGCTGGTGTCGTAGGCGTACCGGTCTGATTCGGGGCTCTGGAACGTGACACCCAGGGCCATGCCGCGGGGCACGATCGAGATCTTGCGCACCGGATCGGCACCGGGCTGGAGCATCCCGAGCAGCGCGTGACCGGACTCGTGGTACGCCGTGCGCTCGCGCTCCTCGCGGGTCTGCATGATCTGGCGCTCGGTCCCCAGGATGATCTTCTCGAGCGCCTCGGTGAAGTCGGCCGTGAGGATCGCGTCGTGGTTGTGGCGGGCGGCCATCAGCGCCGCCTCGTTGACGAGGTTCTTGAGATCGGCGCCGACCATCCCCGGAGTGATCGACGCGATCTGGTTGAGGTCGACCTCCTCGGCGAGGGGAACACCCCGACTGTGCACGGCGAGGATCTTCGATCGCCCGTTCTGGTCGGGCGGGCTCACGACGAGGCGCCGGTCGAATCGGCCCGGGCGCAGCAACGCAGCGTCGAGGATCTCGGGCCGGTTGGTGGCCGCGAGGACGATCACGCCCTCCGAACCGGTGAATCCGTCCATCTCGGTGAGGATCTGGTTCAACGTCTGCTCGCGCTCGTCGTGGCCCCCGAGCGACGAGCTCCCGCCGCGTGAGCGACCGATGGCGTCGAGCTCGTCGATGAAGATGATCGCCGGCGCTGCCGCCTTGGCCTGTTGGAAAAGGTCGCGCACGCGGCTGGCGCCGACGCCCACGATCATCTCGATGAACTCCGACGCCGACATCGAGAAGAACGGGACGTCGGCCTCGCCCGCCACCGCCCGGGCGAGCAGCGTCTTGCCCGTTCCGGGCGGGCCCGACAGCAGCACGCCCTTGGGGATCGTGGCACCCAGGCGGCGGTACCGGTCGGGGTTCTTGAGGAAGTCGACGACCTCGACCAGCTCGCCCTCGACATCGTCGATCCCGGCGACGTCGGCAAAGGTCGTGCGGATGTTGCTCGCCTCGTACCGGACCGCCTTGGACTTGCCGATGCCTCCGAGACCGCCCAGTCCCCGTGACGCCCGTCCCATGATCGAGAACAGAAGGAAGATGAACAACAGGGTCGGCCCGAAGCTGAACAGGAGGGTCTGCCAGATCGGGCGGGCCTCGTCGGTGGGTCGGGCATTGACCCGCACGTCGTTCCGGTCGAGCACGGCGAAGATGTTGTCGTCGGCGAACGACGGCCGCTCGGTCTTGAAATCGACCACCTCGGTGGTCTCGGTCGGCTGGTTGGCGTCCTCGGCGTACACGATCGGATCGCGGAACTTCCCCTGGATCGTCTCGCCCTTCGACGAGATCTCCTCGACGTTGTCGGCTTGGGCCTGCTCGCGAAACAGCGTGTACGGCACCCGGGTGCGCTCGGTCTCGTCGGTGAACGCCTTGGCCAACATGAAGTTGGCGACCAGCGCCAGCGCGAGGAACACGAAAAAGCGCGGGTTCGACAAGAGCCGACGGAGCCCGCTGCCGCCGCTCTTGTCGCCGCCTGCCCCGCCGGGTCCTCCAGGACCTCCCGAACCTGAACGCCCGGGTCCGCCGGAACCGCCGGAACCGCCGGGCCCAGTGGGGCCCGGCGGCGGCGGCCCGGCCTGACCGGGACGGGCCCCCTCGATGCGCCACCCCGGCGGCGGGGGTGGCGGAGGTGGAATCGGGGGACCTTCGCCGTCTCTTGTGGTGGGGACTGCCGGATCGGCCACGACCGCAACGTTAATCCCTCATGTGCGAGGTCCGGTCGTCGTGAGTGAGGATGGGTCGTCGCACGAGATGCCAGTCGGCGAAGCGACGAACCGGCGAAACGGAGCTCTCCATGGCCTATCCGAGCGGATTCAGCGGTGTCATCGATCTCATGATGGGGACCCGCGCCGGCGAGGCGGCCAAGGGCCAGTACAAGTTCATGGCCAACGCGCTCCGAGACGACGGCTCGAAGGAGATGAACTTCCCGGCCCAGTACATGTTCAAGGACGTGCCGTTCAGCACGCAGGCTCGCGACCCCGGCGCGCCGCTCGACGAGGAACCGCCCCAGGGCGCCGACCTCCTGCTCCCGGCGATGGACAAGCACGGGATCGAGAAGGCCATGCTCGGCGTGGCGCCGGGCGCCACCGAGGGCATCGAGTGCGTCACCAAGCACCCCGACCGGTTCTTCGGATCGCACGAGGTCAACCCGAACCGGGGGATGGACGCCGTGCGCGACCTCGTGCGCATGCACGACGAATACGGGATCAAGGCGGCCACGGCCTTCCCGGCCGGGACCTTTCCTCAGGTCGCCATCAACGACCCGCTCTACTACCCGATCTACGCCAAGTGCGTGGAGCTCGACATCCCGATCTGCATCTGCGCCGGCATCCCCGGGCCCCGGTTCCCCTTCGCGCCGCAGTACGTCGGGCTGCTCGACGAGGTCTGCTACGACTTCCCCGAGCTGCGGATCGTCACCCGCCACGGCTGCGAGCCCTGGGTCGACCTGGCGGTCAAGCTCATGCTCAAGTGGCCGAACCTCTACTACTCGACGTCGGCCTTCGCCCCCAAGCACTACCCCGCGGACATGATCAACTACGCCAACACCCGCGGCGCCGACAAGGTCATGTACGCCGGCTACTTCCCGATGGGCCTCTCGCTCGACCGCATCTTCGGCGACATGGTGAACGTGCCGTTCAAGACCGAGGTCTGGCCCAAGTTCCTCCGCGAGAACGCCCAGCGGGTCTTCAAGCTGTAGGGCTCAGCCGATCCGCCTCAGCTGCGACAGCGGCACGGCTCCTCCTGCGTTTCGTGACGGGAGCGCGCCGAGCGCACCGGGACGCCTCAGGAACCGACGGGGACCGCTGACCTGCGGTCGTGGCGCCAGACAGCCACGCCCCGCCAGCCCAGGAAGGCCAGCCCGAGGAACATCGTGACGACGATGACGAACGCGATCGCGATCCCGCGGTCGAACACGACGCGTCGTAGCACGAGCCCCACGCCCGCGGTGACGGCCCAGATCTGTAGGCCGAAGGCTCGGTCGTGCGGTGTCGCCCAGCGCCGGCGCGCGGTGAGCCATGCGACCACGAGCCCGATCGCGAAGGGAGCCATCACCCTCAGCGCCTCGGTGACGGCCGGGCCCTCGTCGTGCGAACGCCGACCCACGATCACGAAGACGGCGACGAACGCCAGGTCGGTCAGGAAGGCTCGGGGCGCCGATCGCATGTCGGGACACGGTAGTGATTCGGTCGATCGCATCGACGATGCTTGCGTCGACCGCACCGAACGACAAGGCTGTGATTCGATGACGATCGAAGCCCTCGAAGCCCATCCGCCGCTCACCGATCTCGACCGGTCCGCGCTCGAGCTCGAGCGAACCTGGTGGCTCGAACCGGGGATCAAGGACGATCTCATCGCCGCTCGGCTCGGGCTCGACCCCGATGCCTACGCCGCCGTGCTCGGGTCGCTCCTCGATCATCCCGAGGCCTTGGCTGCCGATCCGCTGGTCGTGAAGCGTCTGCGGCGCATGCGCGATCGTCGGCGACGGTCCCGCTCCATCGACCGCGCGGGCGACCGTTCGGGCGACCGGCCCGGCCGGTGAACGGGGCACCGGTCGGAGGCGGAGGTCGCGTGCAGGCGGGGCCGTGCCGTCGCGGAGCCCCCGTCACGTGTGAGACTTGACCCATGCCCAGCATGACCCCCGGCCGACATTCGGCCAATGACGGATCGTTCGGCCGATCGGTGGCCTCGGCCGGAGGGCGCGGGCTCGTGCTCATCGTCGTCGCCGTGCTCATCGGAGCGCTGTTGCTGAACGAGACCAAGGGGTCGACGAGCGAGACGTCGTCCGTCGGCGTCGAAACGCCCGAGGCCACCCAGCCTGGCGCCACCGACTCGACCCAGCCCGGCGATCCGGGCACCACCGGCTCCACCGTGGCCGGCGATCCCACCCTGGAGACCGGCGCGACCCAGCCGGGAACCCAGGGCACCGTGCAGGTCGACGCCCGAGCGCTCAACCAGGTCAGGGTCCTGGTGCTGAACGGCAAGAGCGGGATCGGCGGCGTCGCCAAGGAGGTCACCGAGCTGGTCAAGGGGTTCGGGTACACCCAGACGCTCGAGCCCGGGAACGGGCCGCCGCACACGCAGACGACGGTGTACAGCGCCCCTGGGTTCGAGCTCGACTGCCAACGCCTGGCGCAGGCGCTGGCCACGGCCCGCGACGAGAGCCTGCTCACGGCCGCGCTCAACGAGACGCTCACGGCCGATGCCCCGGCGGCCCTCGACGCCGACTGCATCGTGGTCGTCGGCAAGCCCGCAATCACCTCGAGCACCTGATCGCTGCCGCACCCGTCCATCGCGCCGTCGCCTGCTCCGACAAGTTCCGGGGCACCCTCACTGCGCAGGAGGCCACGGCGGCCATGGCCCGGGGGCTGGCCCGGGCCGGGTTCACCGAGATCGCCGAGATCCCCCTGGCCGACGGCGGCGAGGGCACGCTCGACGCCCTGCTCGACGCCCGGGGCGGGGTGCTGCGCCAGGTGCGCGTCACCGGGCCGCTCGGCGCGATGGTGGACGCCGAGTACGGCGTGCTGCCCGACGGGACCGCCGTGATCGAGATGGCCCGGGCGTCGGGACTCGCCCTCATCGACGGACCCAACGACGCCCTGGCCGCCACCACCCGGGGAACGGGCGAGCTGATCGCGGCGGCCGTCCGGTCGGGCGCCCGGCGGATCGTCGTGGGCGTGGGTGGGAGCGCGACCACCGACGGCGGTCTGGCCGCCGTCACCACCCTCGGCTGGTCGCTGGCCGGCCTCGACGTCGTCGTCGCGTGCGACGTGCTCACGGGGTTCACCGCCGCCGCCGAGGTGTTCGGTCCGCAGAAGGGCGCGACCCGGGCCCAGGTGAAGCTGCTCACCGGTCGGCTCGAGACCCTGGCCGACGCCTACCTCCGCCGTACCGGGGTCGACGTGCGCACGCTCGACGGGGCTGGGGCTGCCGGCGGTCTGGCCGGGGGTCTGGCTGCGCTCGGGGCCCGACTCGAGCCCGGCTTCGAGGTCGTGGCCACCGCGTCGGGGCTGGAAGAGGCGCTTGACGGGGCCGCGCTCGTCGTCACGGGGGAGGGGAGGTTCGACGCCACGAGCCTCGACGGGAAGGTCGTGGGCGGGGTCCTGGCCTGGGCGGCCGATCTCGACGTGCCCCACAGGGCCATCATCGCCGGTCAGGTGGCCAGCGAAGCCCGGACGACGCTCGATCCCGCTGTCGCGGTCTACGCACTCACCGACCGGGTCTGGAACACCGACGAGGCCCACGAGCGGGCTGCGCTCCTCGTGGAGGAGGCTGCCGTCGAGGCAGGGTCCCGAGCACTCGCCGCGCTCGGTTCCGGCGGGCGCACGCCGTAGCCCCCTCGGCAGCGCTCACCGTCGTGGTCGTGGTGCGGTCTCCGTGCGGCCCAGATCGGTCACACGGCGCAGGTCACACGGTGCAGGTCACACGGTGCAGGTCACACGGTGCAGGCTGCGCAGGTCCCGACGAGGTCGAGCCGATGACCGTCGACCGAGAACCGATGCTCGGCCGCCGCCTGCGAGAACGCGGCAGCCAGGCGTTGCTCGAGATCGGACGCCACGGTGAAGTCGGCCACCGAGCCGCACGCCGAGCAGATCAGGTGGTGGTGATGCTCGGTGAGGTCCTCGGCGAGCTCGTAACACGCGAACTCGCCCGTGGTCACGATGCGCCGGACCACGCCGGCCCGTTCCAACACGGCGAGGTTCCGATAGACCGAGCTCTGCGCCAACGCTCCGCGTGCACCCACGACCTCGGGGATCGACAAGGGCTGGCGGGCCTCGTCGAGGATCTCCACCAGCGTCCTGCGACTCGTCGTGTACCGCTGACCGCCCCGGCGGAGTCGGAGCACGGCCGTGTCGTGGATGGACGGGCTCACGGGTTTCACGCTACCAGCGCGTCCGGGTGAGGACCCGTTGGTGCCCTGGGGGGTTTCCCGTGCCCGAAATGCCTGGGCCGATCGACCCGGGAGCTGCCCCGATACCCCCAAAAGGGACACCGAGATGCCCGAACCGTGCAGAGCGCGACCTATACCGGGGGGCTTCACCCAGGTACCGTCGACACCAGCCGCTGCCGTCCACGCCCCAGGACAGCGCAGGGGACTCGATCCGAGGATCGTCGAATCTTCGACGTCCTCGGGAGCCTCCTTGACCAGCGGCTCGCCTTGGAGGAACACGATGCCCCGTTTCACGGCCAATGTCGAGAATGCCCAGGTGGTTCGGCCCCGACGGCGGTCCCGGGCCCGATTCCGGGTAGCCGCGCTCCTCACGGCGGCCGCCAGCGCCGTGGCGACCATCGCCATCGGGTCGACCGCGGCCCAGGCGGTGGCGAGCTCCACCGTCACGACCTACGGGGTCACGTCGACGGCGGTGCAGAACCAGACCGAGGTCGGGACCGACGCCTTCGCCTGGGCCGGCAAGATGGTGACGGTGTTCCAGGCCGGGCGCGACCTGCGCTTCGGTGCCGCCGCGATGGGATTCGCGTACTCGGGCGACGGGGGTACGACCTGGACGAGCGGCTACATCCCCGGGGTCACGACCCTCACCCCGGGCGTAGCGGCGTCTGATCCCACGTGGCAGCGGGTCACCGACGTGTCGGTGACGTTTGACGACAAGAACCAGAAGTGGGTGGCCGCAGCGGCGGTGCAGAACAAGGCCGCCGGCGGCGCCTACATGGCCGTCGTGGTGAGCACCAGCACGAACGGCGTGAACTGGACCTCGGCTCAGGCCATCGTGACCCCGGCTACGGTGGTGCCGATGACGGGGCTGGCCGGGCTCGGTCCCGACAAGCCCTGGGTGGCGTGCAACAACTACGCCACCAGCCCCAGCTACGGAAGCTGCTATGTGGCCTTCTCGAACACGGCCACCACCGCCAGCGTGCAGCGGAACAAGAACGTGCACATCGTCACCAGCGCCGACGCCTTCTCCACCTTCGGCACCCCGGTACCGGTCTCGACGGGTGGCGATCCGACCTCGACGACCTCCCGGTACAACGCCCAGCCCGTCCCCCTGCCCGACGGCGCCGTGGCCGTGGTGGCCACCGTCGGCCCGGCCACGGGCACCGCCCTCCGGTACATCAGCCACCGCTCGAGCGACAACGGGGCTACCTGGGGCGCTGAGGTCACCATTGGAACCCTGACCCGGCACTCGGTGCCGGCGATCCGTGAGTTCACCAAGCCCAACGCCGAGAGCGACGCCAGCGGCCGGATCTACGTCGTCGGCCATGGCTGCGCTGGAGCCGGGACGTGCTCGCGCAGTCGCATGAACCTGGCCACGTCCACCAACGGCGGCGTCTCGTGGGGTGCCTTCACGGCGCTCCCGCTCGCCTCGCCGGCCCCCGCGGCCGACGCCTTCGCCACCGCCGACGTGTTCGCCTCCGGGCTGGCCGTCGAGCCCAGCACCTCAGGCGCCAGCGCCCGTCTGGCCGTGGTGTTCTACTGGCAGCCCATCGACGCCACCTGCGGCAACGGCACCGGGAAGTCGCCTACGAACTGCCAGATCAACGTGGGCCTGTCCTCGTCGGCCAACGGCGGCTCGTCGTGGAGCGCCGTCACCACCCTCAACGCGTCGCCCGCCCAGCCCGGGTGGCTCGCGGCACAGCAGCTCGGCACCGCCCGCTACGCCAGCGACTACCTCGGGGTCGGCTTCACCACCGCCACCAGGGCCACGGCGGTCTTCCCCCACGCCATCGCCCCCACCGGCACCACGCTGAACGAGCGCCTCTACACGGCCACGGTCGACACCAGCGTGACCCCCGTGGCCACCGTGCCGCCGCTCGGCGTGAGCAACCTCACGGCCACGGCTAGCGCGGGGGGCACGGCCCAGGCCACGCTCCGGTTCACCCCGCCCAACGACGGTGGCGGTGTCCCGATCACGGGATGGCGGGTCACATACCGCAAGACGCTGCCGGGGCCTGCCGACCCCAGCGCCACCACGGTCGTGCCCGACTTCGGGGGCCAGTTGACGTCGCTCGTCGTCGACAACCTCGAGCCCGGCGCAACGTACGCCTTCACCGTGACCCCGGTGAACGCTGTGGGCGCCGGCGCAGTCTCGACGACCCGGACGGTCACCGCGGTCATGCTGCCCGTCC
Source organism: Actinomycetota bacterium (assembly GCA_009886115.1). Lineage (GTDB taxonomy): Bacteria > Actinomycetota > Acidimicrobiia > IMCC26256 > VFJJ01 > VFJJ01. The sequence continues at coordinate 6,759 of VFJJ01000218.1, read as the reverse complement.
CCAACGCCCCGGCCACGGTCACCGCCACCGGGGACATCGGCACGATCACGCTGGTCTGGTCGGCGGTTCCCAACCCCACGGGGAACCCGGTCACCTTCTACGACATCACGGCGACCCCGGCGCTGCCCGGTGGCACCGTGTCCGTAGCCGCTCCGGGCCTGACCACGGTGATCACCGGGCTCCCCGCCGGGACCACCTACACCCTGGCGGTCGCCGCCCGGAACGGAGTCGGCACGGGGATCGCCACCACGGCCGAGGCCACCACGTTCGACGTGCCCAGTACGCCCACCGCCGTCACGGCCACAGCCTCAGGCACCACGGTCTCCGTGGGCTTCACCGCCCCCGAGTTCGACGGCGACACGCCCATCACCGGGTACAAGGTGTTCGACGGGGTCACGCAGGTGGCCACCGGTTCGGGTTCGCCCATCAGCGTGGCCAACCTGGCCCCGGGTGTGCACAGCATCACGGTGCGGGCCACCAACGCCGTGGGCGACGGGCCGCCGTCCAGCCCGGCGTCGGTCACCATCGGCGGAGGTGGCGGAGGCACGACACCGCCGCCGGCGGGCCAGGCCGCCGCGCCCGGCTACTGGATGATCGCCAGCGACGGCCGGGTGTTCAACTTCGGCGCCGCGGCGGCGCACGGCGGCGTCGAGAACGTGGTGCGCGGTCTGGCCGCCGCCGGGGTCACCGCTGTCGACCTCGAGCCGATTCCCGGCTTCGGCGGCTACTGGATCGTCGATTCCAACGGCACCGTGTACGCCAAGGGCACCGCCCGAGCCGACCTCGGCAACGCCGGTCTGAGCCTGGCCCAACTGGCCGACGGGGAACGGGCCACGGCCATCTCGTCGACGCCCTCGGGTAACGGCTACTGGATCTTCACCAACCGGGGACGGGCGATCGCCAAGGGCGATGCCGTGCACCGGGGCGACATGTCGGGCACGCCGCTCAACGGACCGGTGCTCGACTCCATCCCCACCCCCTCGGGCAACGGGTACTTCATGGTGGGCTCCGACGGTGGCATCTTCGCCTTCGGTGACGCCAAGTTCTTCGGCTCGATGGGCGGCCAGCGCCTCAACGCCCCCGTGCAGTCGTTGGTCCCCACGGCGACGGGCCTCGGCTACTGGCTCGTCGCCTCCGACGGTGGCATCTTCGCCTTCGGTGACGCAGGGTTCGTGGGTTCCATCCCCGGCGTGCTCAAGGCCGGCCAGTCGCTCAACCGGCCCATCACCGGCATGGTGCGCTACGGCAACGGCTACCTCATGGTCGGCGAGGACGGGGGCATCTTCAGCTTCTCGAACCAGCCCTTCCTGGGCTCGTTGGGTGACAGCCCGCCCGACCGGCCGATCGTGTCCGTCGCCGCTCAGGGCACATGACCTCCGACGGGAGCGGGCTCCTGGGCTCGCTCCCGACGGAGGGTCCTGGCGCCACGGCCGAGTGACCGCCGGACCCGAGCGGTCGGGCATGTCGGGGCGATCCGGACGTTCCGGTGCACGGCGGGCCCAACCTGCCGGGCCGGTTCATGGGGCGGCGCGCCTGGGTCGATAGGCCCATGTGCTGCTCGAGGGCCGGCGGGCCGCCGACGATTCGCTGTCCGAACGGTGTCGGTGCCTGTCGTGTCGGGCCGAGCAGCGGGCCCATTCCGTCCTGTTCGGCGAAGGGATGCCGGCGCCCATGGCCTCGGACGCCGTGCGGGCTGCGGCGACCGTCGCCTCGAACTCCAGCGACGATTCGCGACCGCCCACCGCCTGGCCAGGGAGCGATCTCGAGCTCTCGGCCCCGCTCCTTGCCCTCGGCGTGCGGACCGCCGGTGTGTGCACCAAGCTCGTGGTTCTGGCCGGCGATCGGTGGCGTGATGTCCACGCTTCGTCGGGGCCGTCGCCCGAGAGCCCACCGGCCGCGGCTGGGTTGTCGCGCGACGTCGACCCGGCGGCCGTTCGTGGCTGCCATCCGCTGAGGGACGTGCCCCCTGCGGTGCTGGCCGGTGAGGGCCGCAGGTCGGCCTGGCGCCGAGCGAGCGGGCCGAGGCCATCGAGAACGACGACCCCGATACCAAGGAGGAGGCGGACGGTCGTCGGTGTCGCCGGTGCGCTGGTGGTGGGCGCACTCCTGGTGGGGGCCACGACTCCCGGCCGGCCGAACGCGGTGGCGTCGGCGGCGTCGCCTGCTGGGAACGCCTTGGTGCCCCGCCCGAGCGACGGCCCGTCCCCCGCTGGGCTTCGCGAAGCCAAACCGGTACCTGCGGGTGCCCCGTCGTCGACGGCGTCTCCGACCCGGCCTTCGCCTTCGAGTGGGCCATCGACGATGCCGGCCAACCGACAGCTCCCGTCGACCACCCGGCCGTTCGTCCCGTCGACCACCCGGCCGGCCGCCCCGGTTGCCCCCGCCGCCCCGGCCGCCCCGGTCACCACGGCAGCCTCTGCGGCGGGCGGGGCGGGTGATCCGACCCTGGTGTCGACGGCTCCTGCGGCCCGACCCGTCGACACCGACGTTCTGGCCGCGCAGGCGCCCGGCCCGGCGGGGGCGCTCGCCCCGAAGGAAGCCGACCGGACGGGGGTCACACCGGGGGGGCGGGGATCGGCAGCTCTCGCCGGGGCCGTGCTGGCGGCCGAGGCCGGGACGAGCGCCACGGCGCCCGAGCCCCAGGCTCGAGACGAGCTGCTCCGGTTCCTGCGGCGCAACGGCCACCGCAACGGTGAGATCCGGTTGCGCAAGCTCGTCGAGGTCGATGGATGTCGACTCCTGCCGCAGGCCGCTGAGGCCTGGGTGGCGATGCGCGACGCAGCCCGGCTCGACGGCCTGACGATCGGTGTCGCCGACTGCTACCGGTCGATCGGCGAGCAGCGGGCGGTGTACGAGGCCTGGTGTGTCGCTGGCGACTGCGCCATGGCGGCTGAGCCGGGAACCTCGACCCACGGCTACGGGATCGCGCTCGACGTCGCCCTCGACGGCCGGACCATTTCCTTCGCCAGCGCTGAGTTCACCTGGCTCGTCGAGCACGGTCCGTTCTTCGGCTTCTATCACCCGGAGTTCGCCGGGATCTGGAGCCCCACGCCCGAGCCCTGGCACTTCGAGTACCTCGGCCCGCTCGCCTGAGGTGCCGACGTCTCGGGCTGTGCGTGATGGCAGCGCCGAGGACCCCGGAACGACGAAGAACCCAGGAAGCGAGCTTCCTGGGTTCTTCGTCTGCCCGAGTGGGCAGTCCCTTGGGGGAGGGGGTGTCATCTCAATCGGCGAGCGGTTCGCGGAACTTGAGCGATTCGGGAAGATTTTCCGAGATTCTTCGGGATGCCCCCCTCTGCAGGCCCGTTGGTGATCGGGCTGTGGGGCCGGTTCCAGGGCCTCGCTGCATGCTCTAGCGTTGCCGACCAACGAGCCTCGGACCACGCGGCGCTACGGAAGGGACCGATCATGCACGGACGAACCTGGGCTGTGAGCCTGGCCGCACTCGGGCTGGTGCTCGCCGGCTGTGGCGGCGACGACGATGGTGGCCTCGGCGGGTTGGGTGCCGATCCCAGCCCGGAGGACGTCGAGAATGCGATCGAGGATGCGATCGAGGATGCCGCCTCCGATTCGGGTGACAGCCGCGATGTCAACGTCGATCTCGACGCCGACGGCGACAGCGGAGAGATCTCGATCGAGGGCGACGACGGCGAGTCGATCTCGTTCGGCGGCGGCGATCTGCCCGACGGCTTCCCTGACGATTTCCCGTTCCCCGATGATTTCGAGCAGACCCTCGGCAGCGGCGACGGTGAGTCCTTCGTCGTGTTCGGGGCGAGCGGCGAATCGGTCGACGACCTCGACGGGTTCTACGCCGATGCCCTCCCTGACGCCGGCTACACGGTCGACGATCGGACCGAGGTCTCCTCCAGCGGCGCGAACTACGTGACGTTCTCGTTCACCGGAAACGGGTCGACGGGTGTGGTGTCGATCTCGACGGACCCCGCCAACGACTCCTCCGTCGTCAACGTATCGATCGACACGGCGGCCTGAGCGCTACGTTGCCCCGGTGACTCTCCCGGGCTCCCCACCGTTCGATCCGATCGCCCGGTTCCGGCTCGATGGGAAGGTGGCCGTGGTCACCGGGGCCAGCTCCGGTCTGGGCGCCCGGTTCGCGCGTGTCCTCGACGCGGCGGGCGCCCGGGTCGTGATCGCCGCCCGTCGGCTCGATCGGCTCGAGGCGCTCGCCGCCGAGCTTCGCGACGCCGTGGTCGTCGTCTGCGACCTCCGTGAGCCGGGCGCGCCCGAGGCGTTGATCGAGTCGGCCGTCGACCGTGCCGGCCGCCTCGACGTGCTCGTGAACAACGCGGGCGTCACGGTCATCTCCAAGGCGCTCGACGAGACGACCGAGATCTTCGAGAGCACCGTGAGGCTGAACCTCGTCGTCCCCTTCGTGCTCGCTCGGGAGGCGGCCCGGCACATGATCGAACGGCCCGACGGAACCGGTGGCGTGGTCGTGAACATCGCGTCGCTCGTGGGTCTCGTCGCCAGCGGTCGCATCCCGCAGGCCAGCTACGCCGCATCCAAGCACGGCATCGTCGGCCTCACACGCGAGCTGGCAGCCCAGTGGGCCCGCAAGGGCGTGCGGGTGAACGCCATCGCCCCCGGGTGGTTCGAGTCGGAGATGACCCGGGACATGTTCCACGGCGATCGCCACGAGAGCTCGCAGGCCTACATCGCGGCGCAGACCCCGATGGGCCGGGCGGGGGCGGCCGACGAGCTCGACGGTGTGCTCGTGTTCCTCGCGTCGTCAGCGTCGAGCTTCGTCACGGGACAGGTGATCAGCGTCGACGGCGGTTGGACCATCGTGTAGTCCCGCCCCCTCCGGGCGCTGAGGGTCGAGCCGCGCGGGCGGGTGGGGGTTTTCCCCAGGTCGTTCGTAGACGGCGATACCGCTCAAATCGGGCGAATGTTCTGCGACCCGGAGCGCCCCGGGGCCATCGAGGATGGCAGGCTCGACGGGTCCGTCCCTTCGAACGCCGGGAGCCCCGTGCGTCGCCTTCCCATCCTGTGCCTGCCGATCGCACTCGGACTGCTGATCAGTGCCGTGGCGACGTTCGACATCGGCGACATCGGCGGCGTCCGCGACCTCGACCGGGCGAGCGCGGGTGCCCAGCTGCAGCAGATCGCCACCGACCCGTCGTCCCAGACGGGCGCGCAGCACGCCTCCACCGCCGACAACCACCAGGCGGCCTGGGGTGACACGATCGTGTCTGTGTACCAGGTGGCTCGGGCCGACGGGTGCAGCTGCGCCCTGTACATGGGCTGGGCGACGTCCACGAACGGGGGCGCGACCTGGACGAGCGGGATCATGCCCAACCTCACGTCGTCGCCCGTGTCGGGCGGGCCCCATCACCGGATCACCGATGCCGCCGTGGCCTACGACGCGGCCCACGACGTGTGGCTCGCCGTCGGCGCAGCGCAGAACACCGGTCTCAACTACGTCGCTGCGACCGTGAGCCGCTCGACCAACGGCACCACCTGGAACACCGCTGCGCGGCCCCGGGTCGACGCGGTGACCGTGGGCGCTCCCGACAAGACCTGGATCGCCTGCAACAACATCGCCACGAGGCCCGACAACACCCCCAATCCGAGCTACGGGCACTGCTACATCTCCTACTCGCAGGACGTCGGCAACCTGCTGCGGGTCACGATGTCCACCGACGGCGGGACGACCTGGACGACGCCGGTCGGGCCATCGGCCAACGCCTCCGGCTACGACAGCGTTCCGGTCGGGCTCCCGAACGGCAACGTCGTGGTGGTCTCGACCAACACGGCCTTCGGATCCAACGCCAACACGACGGGGCAGGTCCGGGCCTCGGTCCTCACCGACAACGGCTCGACCCTGTCGTGGACCACCAACCCGACCACGATCGCCAGCGTCACCACGCGCTGGGTTCGACCCATGCGGTCACAGTCGAAGCCGTCGGTGACGATCGACCCCGGGACCGGGCGGATCTTCGTGGCCTGGCACGGCTGCAACCCGTCGGCCTGCACCCGGAACGACCCCTACCTCACGAGCTCGCTCGACGGAGTCACGTGGACGCCGCCCGCTCCCGTCGACGTCGACCCCAAGGCCCAGATCGGCACGAACGATCACTTCGACGTGGGGATCGGCTTCGACCCCCGCACCTCGGGAGCCACCGGCCGGCTGGGCCTCGTGTACTTCTCCTCCCCGGCCGTGTCGTGCACCTCGGCCTGCCCGGTGTACGCCGGCCTGTCGATCTCGCTCGACGGCGGAACCACCTGGGGTCGAACCACCACGCTCACCCCCACGCCCACCAACTCCGACTGGCTGGTGCAGGCCTCCCAGGGCCGGTTCCTCACCGACTACAACTCGGTGCTGTTCCCGGGGACGGGCCCCGGCCCGGCGCCCCGGGCGCTGACGGCGTTCCCCTTCGCGTTGGCCCCGCCGACGGCCTCGGGGGTGCTCTCTCAGCACATGTTCGCCATCTCCGTGCCCGTCACGGGCCCGGCGCCGGCCCCGCCCTCCGGGGTCACGGCGACAGCGAGCGTGACCGCGGGCGTCGGTCAGGCGACGATCTCGTTCACACCGGGCGCCGACAGCGGCATCAACCCCACGTTCTTGGTGCGCGAGGTCGCTCCCGTCTCCGGCGCCCACACGGCGATCGGCGGGTCCTCGCCGCTCGTGGTCGGCGCGCTGGCCAACGACACGGCGTACTGGTTCGAGGTGACGGCATCGAACCACGCCGGGACGAGCGCTCCGGTCACGGTGAACGTCTCGGTGGGGAGCCCGCCGTC
>VFJJ01000157.1 GCA_009886115.1 Actinomycetota bacterium | reverse complement strand
GGCGTTCGGGGACCGACAGTATCGGCCGGTCCCCGAACGCGCCGGTGCGGGACGCTTGCGCTTCCCGCACCGGTCACAGATGTTTCACGTTGGCCTGCAGGGTGTGGGGCCGGAGCCCCTCACCCCTCAGGGAGCGAAGATGAAGTCGGCTGCGGTGATGTTGGCCGGAGCCGTCGTCCGCAACCGGATGGTGCCTCCTCCCACCGTGATGAGCGTCGAGCCGCCGCCGCCGTTGGCGATGGTCACCGAGGCTAGCGACGTGACGCCGAGGCCTGAGATGTTGAGCAGGTCCTGCCCACCAACCGGATCGGAGTCGAACGCCCGGATGTCGTCAGCCCCGTAACCAAGGGCGAACATCATCGTGTCGTCGCCACCGGCAGCCAGGAAGATGTTGTCGTTCCCTGCGCTGCCGCGGATCTGGTCGTTGGCCACCGAGCCGGTGATGTTGTCAGCACCGCCATTGCCGTCGATCTCGGTGATGCCGATCAGGGTGACCGCCGAGAAGTTGAGCGTGTTCGCTGCTGTGGAGCCGGTGATCTTGACTCCGGTGAAGACGCCGGCCTCGATGGTCTCGATGCCCACGATCGCCGTCAGCCCGAACGAGGTGCCGTTCGAGATCGCCTTCATGGTGTCGACGTCGGCCCCACCGTTGATGTTGTCGAAGCCCTCGAGGCCGTTGACGTTGATGGTGTCGTTGCCGGCGCCGGTGTTGACGGTGTCGTTACCGGTCCCAGCGTTGACGATGTCGTTGCCGGCACCGGTGGTGATGTTGTCGGCCCCACCGTTACCGAAGACGATGTCGTCGCCGGCCGTGGTGTTCAGGTCGAGCGCGACGCTCGCTGCAGGACCGATGATGTTCGCCGCACCGCTGGCATTGATCAGGTTCCCGGTCACGATGGTGACCGCCGAGTCGACGGTCTCCAACGTCCCGTTGTCGTCTGTGAAGACGACCACCACCCGCAGGGTCGCATTGACATCGGCCGCGACCGGGATGTAGCTCAACCCGTTGGCCCCGGCGATGTCGACGAAACCGGTACCGGGGTCACGCTGCCACTGGGGCACGAGCGGCGAAGCCGCAAGCAGGCCATCGGCGTCGGTGATCGTGCTGATGTCGACGTTGAGGACCGAGCCCTCGGTCGGGGTGAGGTCGTCGATGACGGCAGCACCCTCGGGCACGTCGTTGATGTTGATGACCGGAGCTGTCGGGTCCGAGAAGATGATCTCGGGCACGAAGTCGTTGTCGAGGAAGGTCGCCTCGACCCTGAGCGCCCGGCCCACCTGTCCGTCGTCAGGGGCGAACGTGTCGCCCGTGCCGACCGTGATCCAGCCGCCCAGCCCGTCATCCATCTGCCAGCTGAACACGATGGTGGCCACCTGGATACCGTCGACGTCAGTGAAGGCCTGGGTGGCCGTCAGCACCTCGTCCTCGGTCGGTGCGGTGTTGCTGATGAGCACCGTACCGGTGGCCGGGGTGTTGCCCGGGAAGTTGCCGATCACCACGCTCGTGTCCGAGAAGGTGAGCCGCTCGACGTTGCGGACGAAGTCCGTAGCGTCACACCCGCGAGGCAGTACAGCCAGCGGGTCGAGCGGATCGAGGACACACCGCGGGTTGCCGACGTGCTCCACGGTCCAGGCGTTCGGCACCGTGGAGACCTGGGTGAGCAGGTAGTTGGCCCGGATGTCGGTGAACACCGCAGTGTCGAGGTCGTCATCGACCAGAGCGGGCGTCACGATCTCACGCACGATCCGCAGGCTGCCCGGGTTGATGAAGCCCCCGAACACCTCCGCCTGCACGTCCCGCATCGAGTTCCAGCTCTGGCCGGGGATCGGAACCTCGTCGACATCGACCTCGATGATGCGCACGTTGAACCACGTGTCACCGTCGATGAAGTCGTCGCCGCCACGGCCCTCGATGATGTCGCTGCCGTCACCGCCCATGATGATGTTGCCGCCGGTGAAGGTGGTGTCGCCGTTGAGGAACGCCTCGAGACCATCGACGAGTGCAGCGTTGGCGCTGATCAGCTCGTTGCCGACCATCGTCACCGCGTCGCCGTCGTCGCCCCGGAGGATGTCGTCGTAGTCCCAGCCCGACAGACCCTCGACCAGGTCGAACCGGTCGCGGATGGCGTCGATGTCGGGAGGCAGCAGCCCGGTGAAGCGCATGTCGGCGTTGACCGGCTGCGGGTCACGAGCCGCGGTCTGCCAGTCGAAGCCGAGCATGCCCTCGTTGCGCTCGATCCCGGGGCCGGAGACCATGACGTCGTCGCCGCCCTCGGAGTCGTAGTCGTCGTTGCCGCCGTCGCCGATGATGACATCGTTGCCGTCGGCCACGTCGGTCTGGAAGGGGTTGCCGTTGCCGCCCTGGAGCAGGTCGGCTTGGGGTCCACCCTCGATCCAGTCGTCGCCCTCGTCACCGAAGACTGTGTCTGAGTCGTCGCCGGCGATGATGAAGTCGTTGCCGGTGCCGCCGAAGGTCTCCTTCGGGTCCTGACCGCCGACGGTGAAGTCGTTGCCTTCGCCCGGGAGGAGCAGGTCGAAGCCGCTGCCGGCGTTGATGGCGTCGTTGCCGGCACCGCCCTTGAGGTTGTCGTCACCGAAGGTGTCGGTGATGATGTCGTCGCCGGTGCCGCCGGAGTGGTTGTCGTTGCCGGCTCCACCTTCCAGGCGGTCGTTGCCGCCGTCACCCCAGAGGGTGTCGTCGCCAGCTCCGGTCCGCATCCGGTCGTTGCCCTCGGTGCCGCCCATGAGGACGTGGTCGACACCGGGGTAACGGATGGTGCCGTCGGGCATACGTACGAGCAGTGTCGTCTCGTCGTAGTCGGTGTTCGGGTCGTCGACGATCGGGCCGGGGCCCGCTCCGAGGTTCTCGATCTCGAACCGGTAGTTGGGAGTCGAGAACACGTCGAGCGGCAGGTGCCGCGCGTCGGTGTTGCGCATGATCAGCTCGGCGAACGAGTTGTTCTCGAGCTGGGTGAGGAAGTTGGTGCCGGCCAGACGGCTGAGGTAGTAGAACCGGTCGCCGTTCTGCAGCTTCTCCAACTGGGTCTCGAAGACGAAGTTGAACGTCGAGCCCAGCAGGCCGCCGAAGGGCTGAGTCGCCTCGGCCATGCCACCGACCCAGAAGTCGATGTCGTCGACACCGGTGACGGTCACATCGCCGGGGGTGCTGCCCCACGTGACGCCGTCGCTGAACATGAAGGCGGTGGCGCCGGGGGCCATGAAGTTGACGATGGCGTCGGCCGCGACCCGCTTCCCCAGCAGGGTGGTCTCCACCAAGATGTCCGGGTGGGTCCCGTAAGCCGCGACGAAGTTGACGAGCGACTCGGGGTTCTGGATGGCCTGACCGAAGTCGTACCAGCTGTCATAGGGGGCCAGGATCGAGCTCCCGGTCGCCGCGTAGAACTCGCGACGGGCCGCGTTGAGCGACGGGATGCCGGTGTCTCGACCTCGGGTGATGTTGATGGTGGGGAGGTCGAGGGGCAGGCCCACGAGGTTGTTGCGCAGCGCGTCGGTGACGAACTCGTCGATCTCGTTGCCCACCTGCTGGGTCATGCCTCGCACGACCGCACCGGCGGCCTCGTCGGCCGTGTAGTCGGGGTTCAGGCCGTTGGCGAAGAAGGCCTCAGGATCGAGGAAGGCATCGATCAATCCGATGTCGTTCCGGGTGCCGTCGGCGTTGACCCGGTCGACGGTCTCGGTGAGCATCGAGTGGCCGAACCGGTACACCGTGTGGGCGAACTCGGCCGCGATGGCCGGGTCGACGTCGGTCTCGTAGCCGGAGAAGATGTTGATCATCGGCTGCACCTTGCGCCCGAACTCCTCGAAGACCAGGTGCTGGTACTCCATCTCGGTGACGAACTTCGCCGCCTGGAAGAGGCGCTCACCGTTCCAGTCGGGACCGCCGAGGTGCCATTGGGCCTGGAAGACCGGGTCGGCGCTGGCGTCGATCATCGTCTGGATCTGCCCGACCAGCCCGTTGTGCTCGGAGTGGAACACGTGGTGGACGCTCGAGAGACCGATGTTCTCGTTGCCTCGCCCGTCACCGGTGGCGAAGTGCTTGTTCAGCAGCTCATCGTCGTAGGTGTTGGCGAGACCGTCGTCGACGGTGAGGGAGTCGGCGTCGGCGACCTTGCCCCCGCCGGGAGCGGCGTGATGGGCGATGTCGTCGAGGAACGCGTGACCCGTGCGGAACGTGTTTGCCGGGATCGCGACGCCGGTTCCGCCATTGGCACTTGGGTCACCTGGCACCAAGCCGCTGTCGGTGACGAGCTGGACGAAGCCAGCTCCGCTTCGCAGGAATCGGCCGTACTGGTCGGTGGCCAGCAGCGGCACGTTCAGCACGTCGGCGTCTTCCAGGTGGATGCCGAGGAGGTCCTCGGCCTGGAGCTTCACCGACTCCCAGGTACCCAGACCACCGTTGGTCTCGAGCAGCTGGCCCGTCGCCACCGGGGCTCCGAGGCCGTCGAGCACGTACTCCCGCAAGAACACCTGGTGTGACGGGTGCGAGGTGTAGGTCTGGTTCTGGTCGACGAAGGGCGACGTGGTGTTCAGGTGCTCGTGCACCCCGCCCTGGTTCGACGCCCGGGTCATCACCATGAAGTTCGTGGGGCTCATTGGGTTGAAGAGCGGGTCGTCCTCCTGGAGAGGGACGAACACGGTGCCGCTACCACCCTTGCTCAAGAGGTCGAGGCCGTGGTCGAAGAACTGCCCGAACAGCGTGAACCACGAGTTGTACGGAGCCGAGAGGCCCTCGTCAGTGGCGACGTTGGGGATGAAGAAGAAGTTCTCGGTCGACACCGAGTCGAGTCCTGGGGTGATCGAGACCGAATCGGCGGTCCTGGCTGCCACGTCGACCGCAGCCAGGTTGTTGGTGCTCGAGTCGACGATCAGGTTGCTGATGACCCGGGGCTCCGCGTCGACGACCGTGCCGGTCAGCTGCGCGTAGTCGGTCGGGTCACCTGCAACGAGGCCGCCGAAACCGTCGAAGGCGAGGGGCACGTCATCGGCCGCCTGGAACACCGGGGCCGTGAGCCGGGGGAAGATCGTGTCCGCGGCACCGAAGGCCCGCTGACCGGGGATCAGGTTGTTGCAGTCACCGCTGACCGTACGGAGCCCGATCGGAAGCAGCGGGCTGCCGACCAACTCGGGGCCCGGGCACAACGTGGGGTCGGCGTAGGCGGCGTGGGCCTCAGCAACCAGGATCTGGTCCAGGATGAACCTCAGATCCGACTCGATGAGGGCGATGGGCGCCGGCGGCGGTGTCAGGTGCGACGCCGTGGCGATTCCGCCTCCGAGGGAGACGACCGTGCTGGTCGCTACCACCAACGCCGTCAAGAGCGCCGTGTTGCGAGACCGGGCTTGGCTCCTTCTCGGGTTCCGCCTCGTACCTCTGGCGGAGGTGTCATGACTGAGATCTGTATCTGTTTCGTCTGTATTACGACGATTGGGCTCTACAGAGCTCCAAGAGAACTGCCGATGAAACATGGAGTTGTCCTTCCAGTTGTCTAGGGATTGCCGCCCCGACCAATGCGCAAGGAGTGGTGTAACCCGTCACTCAAGGTGATTACAAGTGGCCAACTGGGCGATTTCCGGCCAAATCTTCGACGGGAACCAAACCTTCGCGTTTCGATGGAATTGCCTGTGCAGGACATAACGCACAGGCTCGATGAGGCGACAAATGTGGACCATGCGTCACATATCTGTCGGTCGATAGTGCACAGACGCCGCAGGACGTATCCCCGACGTATCCCCGGCCTTGCTTCGCGCTGAGAGCATCTTTGCGCCGGGCTCGGCCCTCGCCGGCCGAGTGCTCGGCGTGCCAGCAGATCAGCGCCGGATGGCGACCCTCGGCGGCGATCCCTGCTCGAGCAGGCCTCGGTACATCACCGTGGTCGTGAACGGCATGGCCACCCGGCCGTCGCGATCGACGGCCACACAGCCACCTCGGCCACCCAGAGCGACGACCTCGTCGAGCGCCAGCTGGCAGGCCGATTCGAGGCTCGCGCCGCCTGTGACCAGCCCGTGGACCCGGTGACCGAACACCGCCCGCATGATCGCTTCACCTGAACCCGTGGCCGAGAGCGCACAGCTGGCATCGTCGGCCCACGTTCCTGCGCCGGGGATGGGCGTGTCACCCACACGCCCGGGCGCCTTGGCGAAGATCCCGCCTGTCGAGGTGGCCGCGGCCAGATGGCCGGAGGTGTCGAGGGCGACCGCCCCGACCGTTCCCCCGGCATCGCCCGAACCGGCTGGCGAGCGGCGCTGTCGCTCGGCCCGGCGGCGATCGGTCACGAAGTACTCCGGCGGTGCCGCTGAGCAGCCATTCGATCGAGCGAACGCCCCGGCCGCGGGGCCCACGAGCAGCACGTGGGCGCGGTGTTCGAGCACGGCACGCGCCGCCAGGATCGGATTGCGAATGCCGGTGAGGCAGCCCACTGCGCCCACCTGACGGGCCCGTCCGTCCATCACCGCGGCGTCGGTCTCGACCGTCCCGGCGCTGGTCAAGACCGCGCCCCGCCCGGCGTTGAACTCCTCATCGTCCTCGAGCACGACGACCGCTGCGGTGACGGCATCCACCGCCGAGCCATCCGCGTCGAGCACGCTGGCTCCCGCTTCGAGCGCCGCGCTGAGGCCCGCCTCGCAGCGAGCCAGCCTCTCGGGAAGGAGGAGCTGGTCAGACGGGCTGCCGGCGCCCCCATGGAGGGCGATCACCCAGCGGGACGTACGTGCCTGGTCAGCCTGCGTCATCGGCTCAGGGTAGGTTCCCGGTGATGACGACACCGATCACCGTGGGCATCGCCGGTGCCGGTCCCTGGGCCCGAGCGGTACATGCCCCCCTGCTGGCCGCAGGGCCCGAGACCACGCTGGCGGGGGTCTGGTCGCGCTCGAGGGCCCACGCCGCCGAGCTCGCCGGCCAGTATCGAGCGGTCGTTTTCGACACGTTTGACGATCTGCTCGACCGGTGCGACGCCGTCACCTTCGCCGTCCCGCCCTCGGTGCAGGCCGAGCTCGCTGTTCTCGCTGCTCGCCGCGGCCGGCCCATGCTGCTCGAGAAGCCCCTGGGTCTCAACCTCGATGACAGCTCGAGGGTTGCCGGGGCGATCGCCGATGCCGGCGTGGGCTGCATCGTGAACTTCACGTACCGGTTCTCACCGACGGTTCGACGATTCCTCGACGAGACTGCCCGATTTCCGACGACTGCGGCACGCGGGAGCTTCCTCTCAGGGGCGTTTCTCGCCGCGACGCCGGGCGGCGAGCGCGGATGGCGCGGTGAGCACGGCTGCCTGATCGACGTGGGACCGCACATCCTCGACCTGGTCGACGCCGCATCTGGACCTGTTGTAGAGGTTGAGGGTCACGGTAGCCCGTTCGACCTGGTCAGCCTGTCGTGCCAGCACGAGCAGGGCACGTCCACCGAGGTCACCATCAGCTGTTCGAGGGCCGTGCTCCCGTCGATCACCGACCTCACCCTCTACTCGAGGGCGGGGGCTCCCCTGCACGTCGACGGGCGGGCCGACGATCGCTCGCTGCTGTGGGCCACGCTTCGAGCAGAGTTCGCCGCTGTCGCCCGCTCGACGATCGATGGACGGGGTGCGCTCGCCCATCCCTGTGACGTTCACCGGGCGCTCCACGTGCAGCGAGTCATCGCCATGGCGGCCGACGCGCTCGGACGGGGCCGTCGTCTCTGATACCGACTACTCGACGACGGGGGTCCCTGGCTCCGTGAGGCCGCGACTCGTCGAGTCCTTGAGCCACTCCCATCCCGCGTGAGCGCTGTAGCGCCGGATGACCCGGGCCGGCACCCCGGCCACCACGCTGTAGTCGGGAACCTCTCCGCTCACCACGGCACCAGCCGCGACCACCACGTGGCGACCCAGGCGGGTGCCAGGCAGGATCGTTGAGCCGTGGCCGAGCCAGCAACCGTCGCCGATCGAGACGGGCCGGGCGGGCTGGAGCTGACGGCCGATCACCTCGTGGATGTCTTCGTAGCCGTGGTTCGCGTCGGTGATGTACACCTGATGCCCGGTCCACACGTCGTTGCCGATCACGATCTCGTGATGCGAGACGATGCCGCTGTTGGCGCCGATCATGCACCGGTCGCCGATGACCACGGCCGGATCGTTGACGACCACCTGGTCGGGAGACAACCCGGCCGAGAGCGAGCATCGCGGTCCGAGCAAGGTGTTCGAGCCGATCCGGATCCATCGCTCGCCATACAGGGCGGTGACGGGAAACGAGATCGACGATCCCTGGCCGAACGCTTGGAATCGACGGCCACGCCGGTCGTCGGGGCCGATCGCCCCGAGCCGAACGACTCGTTCCCAACTCCGGCGAACGAGCTCGCCGAGTGCGCGATCGACCGCGGGAATCATGCGCTCCTCCTGGCCAGCCGACGGGGCGCCATCTTGGCACGGCGGCCCGACGCCGTCTCAGACCAGACGACCGAACCAGAACAAGGAACCCACGACGGCGAAGCCCGCCGCGAGGAGGCCCAAGCCGACGAAGCGCTCGCCGATCTCGCGCACCTGGGTTTCGGTGGTGACGGTCTGGCCGATGTCGCGGTAGACCTCCTCGAGCGACTCCAGTGAGTCGGCCTCGTAGGCGATACCACCGGTGGCGTCGGCGATGGCCTGGAGGGCCACGGTGTCGACGGGCACGGCGACGATGTCGCCGCTGCGGGGATCCTCGAGCTCACCGTCGCTCGTGCCGAACGCGATCGTCGAGACGGGCACCCCGAGAGCCTCGGCCGCTGCCGAGGCCTCGGCGTCGTTCGGAGGATCAGGGACCGTCGTCTTGCCGTCGCTCATCACGACGATGCGAGCCAGGGGCTGACCGGCCTCCCCGGCCCCCCCGGCACCGGCTCCCGTGCCCGCTGCCCCGCCGGAACTCCCCGGGCCTGACCCACGACCGTCACCGTCACCGTTACCGGCGCTGTCGAAGACACCGGCGCTGTCGAGGGCATCGAGCGACGCGAAGATCGCATTGCCGATCCCGGTCCCCTCGTCGAGGTC
This sequence comes from Actinomycetota bacterium, assembly GCA_009886115.1. GTDB lineage: Bacteria > Actinomycetota > Acidimicrobiia > IMCC26256 > VFJJ01 > VFJJ01. Next base: position 5,573 of record VFJJ01000157.1, on the reverse strand, counting down.
GAGCCGCTCGATCGCCCGGATCAGCGTGCGCTTGTCGTCGGTGGGGCTCACCAACACCGTGGGCGCGCCCGAGAACTTCACCAGGCCAACCAGTACGTTCTCGGGCAGGCCGTCGATGAACGACACGGCGGCGTCCTTGGCGGCGTCGATACGTGAGGGCTCGACGTCCTCGGCCTGCATCGACAAGGAGACGTCGATGGCCAACATGATGATCGAGGTCTCCTGGGCCACCGCTTCGCGCCGGGCCGGACGGGCGAAGGCCACCACGAACAGCGCCAGCGCAATCAGCAGGAGGCCCGACGTGAGATGCCGGCGCCAGCCGGGATGGCGTGGCACCACCGACGCCAGGAGCTCGGCGTTGGCGAAACGCACGGCGAACGCCCGCCTTCGGAACTGGAGCACGACGTACCCCACAGCCAGCGCCCCGACGACAGCGAGCAACCACAGGCGTCCGCCTGCCAGGTACTCGACGGCGATCCCCGCCGAGGTGGCGACGGTCATCGGGCACCCCCGGGCGTGCTCGCCGTTGCGTAGCGCGCCCGGTGGCGGCGCAGCGCGACGAAGCGCACGAGATCGAGCACCCAGTCGCGGTCGGTTCGCAGCACGAGGTGATCGGCGCCGCTCACCCGGATGCGCTGCGCGATGTCGGCTTTCTGGGTGACTGCCGCGGCGGCGTAGGCGTCGCGCACCTTCTTACGACCCGTCTGGACCTCGACGTGCCTTCCCGTCTCGGGATCGACCAAGGCCAGCAGGCCCATGGCCGGGAGCTCGAGCTCGCGGGGATCGACCACCTCGATGGCCAGCACGTCGTGGCGGGCCGTGAGCGCCCGGAGCGGACGGTCCCAGGTCCCCGGCGCCACGAAGTCGGACATGACGACCACCAGCCCCCGACGGCGGGCCGCGTTGCGGGCCGCGCCGAGCGCGCTCACGAGATCGGTCGCGCCGCCTCCGTCGCGTCGAGGCTCGGCGGCGATGCGATGGAGCACCGAGCGAGCGTGGTGCCGGCCGGTGCGGGCCGGGACGATCGTGAGGTTCCCTCCCGGCTCCACGAGCACGGCGCCGAGCCGATTCCCCAATCGCGCGGTGAGGAGCGCGAGGGCCGTCGATGCGGCGAGCACGAGGTCGCGCTTCTCGCACCGGGCGGTCCCGAAGGCCAAGCTGGGCGACAGGTCGGCGACGAGCCACGACTCCAGCTCCCGGTCGGCGATCGTCTGGCGCACATGGGCGACGGTCGTGCGGGCGGTCACGTTCCAGTCGATTCGCCGCACGTCGTCACCCGGCTCGTACATGCGGGCCTCGCCCGACTCGCTGCCTCGCCCGGGGACGAGGCCGAGGTAGTCGCCTTGGAGGATCCCGTCGAGGCGGCGGGTCACGGTGAGCTCCAGCCGGCGTAACACATCGCGATGCAGCACGGGGACGGCCGTGGCCACGGGCGCCGAGCTCGTCGGACGAGACCCGCGGTCGCTCACGCAGCACCATCTTCGGTCCGGGGCTCGTCGTCGCCGGACGGGGCAGCGCCGGGCTCAGCCACGCCAGCACCGGCCTGGCCTGGTTCAGCCTGGCCTGGTTCAGCCTGGGTGGGCTCGGCGACGGCATGGAGGCTCTGTGTGGGCTCGAGCCATTCGGACGGCGTGACCACCTGGGGCACCCCGGCCCGAGGTGCCGGCATGACCGCCACCTGCCCGGCGGGAGGCGGAGCCAGCTGTTCGGCTGGTAGCGGAGCCGGAGCCGGCCACCCGGGGACCGCCACCTGCTCGTGCATGGGGACGATGCGCGGTGCCAACGTGGTGGCCAGGATCCGGCTCACGACCTGCTCCACGTCGACCCCGTCGGCCAGCGCTTCGTAGGTGAGCAGGATGCGATGCCGCAAGACCTCGGGGGCGACCTCGAACACGTCCTGGGGCACGAGATAGGCCCGGCCCCGCAACACGGCGAGGGCCTTGCCCGCGGCGACGAGACCCAGGCTCGCTCGGGGGCTGGCGCCGAACGCGATCACGTTGGTGAGGTCGGGCAGGCCGTGCTGGTGCGGATGCCGGGAGGTGAGCACGAGGCGGACGGCGTAGTCGGCGACCCGGGGGTCGACGTAGACGGCGTCGGTTGCCTGCTGCAGCAGCACGACCGTCTCGGCGTCGACGACGGCCCGGGCCACGGGGGGATTGACGCCCATCCGGCGCACGATCTCCATCTCCTCGATGGCGCTCGGATAGTCGACGAGCAGCTTGAGCAGGAAGCGGTCACGTTGCGCTTCGGGCAGGGGGTACACGCCCTCGGACTCGATCGGGTTCTGCGTCGCCATCACCAGGAACGGCTCGGGGACGTCGAACGTCGTCCCCCCGATCGAGACCTGGCGCTCGGCCATCACCTCGAGCAGCGCGGACTGGACCTTTGCCGGGGCCCGGTTGATCTCGTCGGCCAGGACCACGTTGGCGAAGATCGGCCCCAACTCGATGTCGAAGGACTCTCGCGACGCACGGTAGATGCGGGTCCCCACGATGTCGGATGGGATCAGGTCGGGTGTGAACTGCAGACGGACGAACTTCCCGCCCGCGGCGCGTGCCAGGGTTTCCGCGGCCAGCGTCTTGGCCAGCCCGGGCACTCCTTCGAGCAGGCAATGTCCCCGAGCCAGGAGGGCGACGAGCAGACGTTCGACCGCCCGGTCCTGGCCCACCACGATCCGCCGCATCTCCAGCAGCAGCCGGTCGAGCAGGTTCGCGACCTCCGGGGATCCGGCCGTCAGGGCCGGCCCCCTCGACGCCGGCGCTCGGGTACTCGAATCGTCGATCACTCACCATCTCCATTCGCTGACCGAGGCTGAAGCTCACTGTCACACTCGCGCTCGCCCAACGTCGAGGAGGCGCCCGAGGTTCCCGTGCCCATGCCATCCTGCCCCATCGGTGCCCCATCGGTGCCCCATCGCTGGCCCACACCGCGCCCGTCGGGCTGACCTCGTTCACCGCTGGGAGGCAACGAGGCCGTGACGGCCCGGGAACCCGTCTCGCACGGACGGTCGTTGAGCGTGACGACCGTGATCCGCCGGGGCGGGAGGGCCGATAACCTCGATGACGATGCAACGGACCCGTTGGCGATTCTCCTGCGCCCATCTGCGCGTTGCGGCCATCATCGTGGCCGTGCTCTCGGTCACGAGCGCGTGTAGTTCCGACACCCAGTCGGCGCAGTCGGCCGTCGGACCTGAACCGACCCTGAAGCCCGGGATCGACGAGTCGGCGACGAGCACGACCACGAGTGGGCCCGAAGATCCCACGACCCCGGGATCGACCGGAACGACCACGACCGCGACCACCGAGCCAGGCTCCCCATCGACGACCGCACCCCTCGAGCCGGGCGAGCCGGCCACGACGCCCACCACCGGCGTTCCGGTCACCCTCGACGACGTGGCCGAGATCGCCCGGCTGTCGATCGACGACTACTGGCAACGGGAGTTCCCCGAAACCATCGGCGGCGAGTACTCCACGATCTCCGACGTCATCGGCGTCACCCGCCGTACCGACACGCTCACGTGCGACGGCGAGGTCGTCACCGACCTCCTCCTCGCTGGCGAAGGGAACGCCCTGTACTGCCCGGCCGGCGACTACATCGCCTACGACGCCGAGGGCCTGATCCCCACGCTGTTCGATGAGATCGGCGACACCGCGGTCCTGGTCGTGTTGGCCCACGAGTGGGGCCACGCGATCGCCGAGCGGGCCGGGTTCACCGGGCCCACGATCGGGCTCGAGCAGCAGGCCGACTGTTTCGCCGGGGCCTGGACCGCCGATGTCGACGCCGGGACCAACCCGATCCTCACCCTCGATCCCGGCGATCTCGACGAGGCCCTCGCCGGGCTCCTGCGTTTCCGCGACCCTCCGGGCTTCAGCCCCCGACTCGAAGGCGCCCACGGATCGGCCTTCCAGCGCATCGAGGCCTTCCGCCAAGGCTTCGAGGACGGCGCAGGCGCGTGCGTCGAGCTGCACCGCTCATCTCCGATCGTGGAGGGAACCGACGTCTTCGTTCCGGGCGATCTGCCGTTCGCCACGCTCATCCCCTTCACGCTGGAGGCGCTCGACCAGTTCTGGGTCGACGAGCAACAAGCACTCGGCGGCCCCCGGTACGAGTCCTTCGAGACCACCTCCTTCCGAGGCTCACGCGCCGTGCCCTCGTGCGACGGTCTCACGCTCGATCAGATCGCCGGCCACGTCATCTACTGCGAGGCCGACGAGACCGTGCTCTGGGACCAGACCCTCCTCGAGGAGCTCTACCGAGGCGGCGACTTCACGGTCTCGGCCGTCATCGGCAACGCCTGGAGCGCCGGGGTCCTCGACCGTCTGGGCGTCGAGGCCGACCCCCGGGCGCTCGGGCTCGTCGCCGATTGCCTTACCGGTGCCTGGTCGGCGTGGTTCGGTCGCACCGGCGTCGAGTTCGAGGGGGAGCCGATCTCGCTGGCCGCCGGCGATCTCGACGAGGCCGTCTACGCGTTCCTGTTCACCTCGGGAACCGCCGGAGCCGACGAGATGTTCGACGAGAACCAGACCTCGGCCTTCGAACGCACGGCCGCCTTCCAGAACGGCTTCGAGAACGGCTCTGACACCTGCGTGCCGTAGCCGGGCCTCGTAGCAGAGCCTCGTAGCAGAGCCTCGTAGCACTGCCACCTCGGACGCGCCCTCGTTCACGCCGCTGTCACCGGTCGGCAACACGAGGGTCACGACCCAGGCGTACCGTCCCCGCGTTGCGGGTAAACCACGTCGTCAGTCTGGGTAATCCTACTGCCACGCGTCGACTAATCCCGAGCACACGCGTTGCCACCTCCTGCCTACACGCGCCATCAGTTCCCGTTGACAGGCGTTCGACCTTCCTGGACTCGCGACCCAGGTACCCGTACCGTAGAAACCGAGGCCAACACCCGCGCTCGACCCCCGTCGCCTGAGTTCTCAAGCGACGGTCCCCGCTCACGAGATGGGCACCAGCAGCGTCTGAAGGTCGGAGTAGTCGTTCGGGCCGGTGATGATGAACACGTACAGCCGCCCGGCTTCGAGGGATCCCGTCAGTTCGGCCGGGGCGGGACCCTGGCAGGCGTCGGTGCGATCGTCGGGGTACAGGTTGAGCTCGACCGGACCGGGTTCGACGAAGACCAGGTCGATGCCGTTCACGAAGACGCCCGAGCGCTGGTCGGGACACGTCCCGGGGGCTCCGTCGGTGAGGAGGAAGGGGTTGGGGAAGATCCCGCCGCCGTCGGGGAATCCGAGGAGGCCCACACCCGCTTGGCCGGACGGGCCCGGGGTCTCGGGCGCCACGATCTTGGGGTATCCGTTCGGGGTGCCTCCTTGCGCACGCACGGTCCCGGCGTCGTCGTAGAGGACGACGAAATTGCGGGTGTCGTCTCCGAAACCGGCATCGAAGATGAATCCGCCACTGCCGACGGGGTAGTCGCTGCCGCTGGCCCAAAGGGTCGTCTGGAAATCGTCATTGACGAAACCCCAGTAGGGAACCTCGATGAACCCGGTTGCCGTGCCGGGCTCGATCGTGACGATCACCTCAGCCTCCTCGTCATCGACGAAGTAGGGCGCGGCTGTCACCTCGAG
>VFJJ01000099.1 GCA_009886115.1 Actinomycetota bacterium | reverse complement strand
GGGCACGGGCGGGGTGGGCGGGGTGGGCGGGCTCGGGGTGTCGATTCGATCGACGGCCGCTCGCCAGGCGTCGACGATCGCCGCGGTCTCGGTCTCAGGATGGCGTTGCCACTGTCTCGACCAGACCCGACGGAACGTCCATCCCAGTCGCTCCATCTGCGCTTGGCGGAGACGGTGCCGATCCCGGACGGTCGCCACCGCCGCGTGGCTCGGACCGTCGACCTCGATCGCCATCACCGCTCGCTGCGGATCGGTGGGATGCATCGCGGCCACGTCGACCCGATGACCCGAAACCCCGTACCCCACGGAGACCGGAACGCCATGGGCGCGCAGGCTCTCGGCCAGTGCAACCACCAGTCCGTCGGGCCGATACGAGCGGTCGTCCGCCCCCGAGCGGCGCACCGAGGGTGCGGGCGCGGCGAGTCCTTCACCCTTGTGCTCCATGTACTCGAGGAAGGATTTCAGGAGACGGACTCCCTCCGCCGAGCTGCGCGCCGGGTCGAGCTCGCCGCCGGTGAAGGCCGAGACGACCGTCATGCGCCGCTTCGCTCGGGTCACGGCGACGTTCAGGCGACGCTCGCCCCCCTTGGTGAGCAACGGACCGAACCGGTAGAGCAGCCGCCCGTCGGCACCCTTGCCGTAGCCCACCGAGAGGATGATGGCGTCGCGTTCGTCGCCTTGGACTCGCTCGAGGTTCTTGACGAAGAACGGCTCGCCCGTTGCGCCCGGACCGTCCTCGTCGAAGAAGTCGGCGAGATCGGGCCGTCCCCGCAGGACCTCTCGGAGGGCATCCTCGATGCGCTGCGCGTGGGTGATCCCGAACGCGATCACCCCGAGCGACTCGCCCGGCCGGTTCGTCGCATGGTCGACGACGAGTCGCACCACCGTGTCGACCTCGGCCCGTGTCGTCCCCTGGCCCCGTTCGGCGTCGGCGTCGGGGCGGGCCGCGTCGGCAGGGTCGAATGGGACGAGCACGTGGGCGAGGCACTCGGGCCCGGTCACGCCGGGAAAGGTGACCAGCGAGCCTTCGTAGATGTGGGCGTTGCTGAAGGCGATGAGGCGCTCGTCGCGTGACCGGTAGTGCCACCGCAAGGGCGACTGGGCGAGGAGCGGCCACAGCGCGTCGAGGATCGACTCGAAGCCCTCGGTGAGCGACTGATCGCCACCGGGCCCGTCGCTCGGTTCGCCGGCGCCAGCGCCCTCAACGGCTTCGTCGTCGGCGGCGCGCACCGTGAAGAACGCGGTCGGGGGCAGCTGGCGATCGTCGCCGGCGACCATGAGCTGGCGGCCGCGGAGGATCGCGGGAACGGCGTCGGCGGGCATGATCTGGCTGGCCTCGTCGAAGACCACGACGTCGAAGTACGGCCGATCGCCCGGGAGGAGCTGTGAGACGACCAAGGGGCTCATGGCCCAGCAGGGCTTGAGCTTCGTGAGCACGTCGGGCGCTGCTGTGAAGAGGTCGCGCATCGGGAGGTGCCGACGCGACAACGCGGCTTGCCGTTCGACGAGCTGGTTCTGGTCGCGGTAGCGGTCTCGGGCTTCGACCGAGTGTTCGGCGACGCGCCGACGAACGAGTGCCGCCGAGGCTTCGACATGGCGACGGTCGGCCGCGGTGAACTCGGCGACGGTCTGGTTCTGCAGCGGCCCGTCGAACGCTCCGATCCGGGGGTCGGTCAGCACCACGTGGTCGAGGATCGAGGCCAGCCATGCGTGATCGAGGATCGCGCGAGCCTGGTCGGGATCGACGCCGGGGTTCAGGGTTTCGAGCAGCCTCGTCAGGCCCAGCCCCACGAGCGCCTCTCGGGCCCGGTGCAACTCTGGGAGCCGGGCCAGGCTCGCTTGGTCGCCGACCAACTCCGCCGCCCAGGCTCGGCGCTGTGCTCGGGTCGACGAACCGGGGTCGAGCGCGGGGAACCAGCGCACGAGCGCTGCGCCGGCGTCGCCGTCGCGACTGGCCGCCACCACGAAGGCGGCGGGGTCGGACGGTCGCCGTGGCGCGCCCCCGTCGCTCGCCGTCGACCGCCACGCGCCCTGGACGATTGCGGCCATCTCGGCCGCCGCTCGACGGGCGTCGTCGGTGCCTCCCGCGGTGTCGAGCGTCCTCAAGGTCTTGCGGGCAGTGCGCCACGTGCCGTCGAGGAGGGTGGCGAGGAGGCGCCGGAAGGTGCCGCGCCGAGCGGGAGCCATGGCGCGCGCGAGTGCTGCCAGGTCGTGGGTCCAGACGCTGGCGCCGAAGCGTTGCTCCGTTTCGCACACCGCAACGAGCAACTGCGCGACCGTCGTCGCCTGGCCGACGGTCTCGGCAACGGGGAGTCCCGTCTGCGCGCACGCCAGATCGAGCATGGCATCGAAGGCTCCGAAGGCCGTTGACGCCTCGGCGGCCTCGGCGATCGCGCTCTGGGCATCGGCCGCGGTTCGCACCGTTCCCAGCGCGGGGGCCCAACCCGCCGTTGCCTGGAGCGCTGCTGGGCCGCCGAGCCCGACCCAGGTTCGGAGATCGTCGGCCGCGGCCGCGACGGTCGCCCCGTCGAGTCGCACCAGCGCGTCGCCGCGGAAGCGGAGCTCGCTCCGAGCAGGTACCGGCGTGGCCATGAGCCGAGCCTGGGCCTCGTACACCGTGACGCCCCAAGGGGTTCGTGGTTCGTGGAGCGCGGTGTCGCGGGTCCGGAGCTCGTCGCGCCGGCTGCTGAGCGTGAAATCGAGCGCGCCGGTGTCGGGCATCGGGGTCGACTCGGTGACCTCGATCATCCGGGCCAGGTCTCGAGCCAGGCGCTTGCGCGAACCGAGCCCGTCGTGCAGATCGAGGACGACGTCGCCCAGGCCCACCTTGGCGAGCCGCTTGACGACGGCGTCGATCGCGGCTCGCTTCTCGGCCACGAACAGCACGCTCTTGCCGTTCGCGACCAGCGCGGCGATGAGGTTGGAGATCGTCTGGCTCTTGCCCGTTCCCGGTGGTCCCTTGACGATCAGGTCGCTGCCGGCCACGACCCGGTTGATCGCCTGGTGTTGGCTCGCATCGGCGTCGAGCACGAGGAACTCCTCGGCCGGCGCCGACCGGTCGGGAGCATCGGCGGGAATGTCGACGCGCGAGGCTCGCTGGCGTAGCGCGTCGCGAGCGTCGACGGCCCCGGCGATGGCGGCCACGATGTCGTGGGCGCGCAGCGCGTCGATCGAGCGCTGGAGGTCGACGACCATCGGCAGCTTGGCGTAGGAGAAGTTCCCCAGCACGATCCGGGTGCTGAGCGAGAAGCCGGGAATCGTGGCCGTGCAGGCATCGAGCAGGTTCACGAACGCCGGCGGCTCGAGCGCCAGCGGCTCGAGCACCGGAGCCGGGCCCGGGCCCGGGCCCGGGCCCGGCGCGCCGGCAAGCTCATCGTGGACGGCGTTGCCGATGGTCGCGGCTGTGGATCCGTTCTCGGCGGGCGGCGGCGCGACGGGCGGCGGTTCGAGCATGGCGTCGGCGTCGAGCTGCAGGCCGAAGTCGGTCGCGAAGAGGTGCACGAGCACGGGGTTGACGGTCGCATCGCCGTCGACGACGAGCTCGAAGTCGTCCTCGGCCATCCCCGAAGCCTTGATGCGCACGGGGTGCAGCAGCACCGGGGCGGCGGGGATCGCCGACGATGTCGTGGCGGTCCAGGTGGCCAGGCCCTGACCCACGTACAGCGTGTCGAGTCCCCGTTCCTCGGCGTGCTCCTTGGTCTTCGACCGGATCCGGCGAGCCCTCGGGACCGCGGCGGCCAGCGCCTCGGGCTCGGGGAACAGCTTCGAGAGCCGGACCGCCTTGCCCGAGAGGAGAAGCTCGAGGCTCCCGCGATCGGCGCCGGTCAGCTCGAGGGTGCCGGCCCTGAGGTCGCGGTAGTAGAGCAACGAGTTCCGGGCCCCGAGGTCGATGAGCTGCGCCGTCCACGTGGCCACGGCCCGGTCGACGAGCGCGGCGCGATCGCGCCCCGTCGGAGAAGGAGGGTCGGAGGGAACGGGCACTGGAGACTGGGTCACACGCGGAGCGTAGATCGAACCCTCAGCTCAACCCCACGACGGCGGGCGCGCGCTGGAGGCGCCCCCGTAGCCGGGGTTCGACGGGGCGAGACGGGCCGCCTTGGTGTGCTGGCGCTTGGCGAACTGGCCGACGGCGATGGCGGCGAAGACACACGCGCCAGCGAGCAGGGCGGCGCCGGTGAGTGACGCGGAGTTCCTTCGCAGCCCCTCGGCGACCGAGTCGATCCGGCCGGCCTCCTCGTTGAGGTAGAAGCCACCGAAGAACATGAACAGGCCGCCGACCGTCCAGAGCCACCACCAGAGGTTGAAGCTCACCGAGCTGGATCGCTCGCGCCATGCGGGTGAGAGATCGTCGGGATCGGAGCCCTTCCAGACGCCGTTCAGGAGGATGTACCCCAGCACCACGCTGGCGAGGGGGATGAACCACAGGCCGATGGCCATGCCTGGCGACAGCGGCGGATCATTGACACCGAAGGCATCGAGGTTCTTTCGGGAGCGGTGGGCCCAGATGATGATCAACACGCCGACGGCGATCCCGACCAGGATCGTGAACGCGCCGACCGCGCCGACCGCGTCTCGGGCGTCCTGGACATCGAGGATGCTCTCGTCGCCCCGGTCGAAGGCCTTCCAGCTCTGGCGCTCCTGGAGGAGCAGCACCACGTTGATCACGTAGATCCCCGCGAGCACGAAGAACAGAACCCGAAGGGCCGTCGCCACACCCTTCACCGATTGGAAGGCCCCGCGCGGGAAGGCCTGTGGTGGCCCGTACGGCGACGACGACCCGGGATGTGTCTGCGGCCATGTCTGCGGCCACCCCGGGCCCGGACCCGGGGTGGGTGGCGGTTGGGGGGTGCTCGGCCAGGCCGTGCCCGGGGTGGGCGGCGGAGCCCACCCCGGGCCGAGCGGGGGCTGGGTTCCCCAGGATGGCGGGGGGTCCGGAGGGCGGGGCGGCAACCCCGACCCGGGAGGCGCCGGAGGCGGAGGCGCCGGCCAGGTCGGGGGCGGGGGAGCCGGGCTCGAAGCCGGCTGCGGGTCGGGCGGCTGATGGGTCACGGAGCCTCGTCTCGGGGAAGTCGTCCCGAGATGGTACGGCTCAGCGGGAGCGTGCCGATCCCGCCATCGGGCTGTACACCAGGCCCTTTCCGCAGGTGTAGCTCACCGGGATGGGGAGCGCGTAGTTCTCGATGTCGGCATCAGTCACGTCGGTCTTGGTGAGCAGGTACCGCTCGAAGATGGTCGACCCGGCCACCCCCAGGTACAGCGCGGCGAGGATGAAGAACAGGAGCGGGTTCAGAGATATGGGAATGACATAGGGAGGTCAACGCGGCATTCGCGTCCCGTCCCTGGCACCGTGTCGCGAGGCCGGCCGGGACGGACGCCGTGGCCCAGCTCCGCACCTGCACCGCGCGTTCCGCAGCGTGCAGGCTGAAGCGCATCCGGGCGTCAGCTCAGGGGTGTGAGCTCCGCTGCGTCCGCTGGGGCGGCGGACTCTGGGGCATCGGCCGCGGCTGCCGATCCATGGGACGTGTTCTCGTCGGGCGAGAACGAGCGCCACAGGCCGGCGTAGGAGCCGCCGGCAGCGACGAGCGTGTCGTGATCGCCGTCCTCGATGATCTGCCCGTCACCGATGACGAGAATCCGATCGGCTCGCCGGGCCGTCTCGAGCCGGTGGGCGATGAGGATGGTCGTGCGCCCTCGGGCCACCACGCCCATGGCCCGGTTGACCCGGGCCTCGGTGGCCAGGTCGAGGTTCGACGTGGCCTCGTCGAGCAGCAGGATCGCCGGGTCGACGAGCTGGGCCCGGGCCAGCGCGATGAGCTGGCGCTGACCCGACGAGAGTGATCGGCCCCGCTCGCTCACCGCATGGAGATACCCGTCGCCGAGACCGACGATGAACTCGTGAGCGCCCACGGCACGCGCGGCAGCCTCAACCTCGGCATCGGTGGCGTCGGGGCGCCCGTACGCGATGTTGTGCCGGATCGTTCCGGCGAACAGGAAGGCCTCCTGAGGCACGTAGCCGAGCCGGCGACGATAGGCCGCGAGATCGAACGACGTGATCGGGATGCCGTCGACGAGCACCCGTCCGGCGACGGCATCGTAGAAGCGAGCCACGAGCTTGACGATGGTCGACTTCCCGGCGCCGGTCTCGCCGACCAGAGCGACGATCTGACCGGGCGGGATCTCGAAGGAGACGTCGACGAGCACCGGATGGAGCGTGGTGGCGTAGGAGAACGTGACGTGCTCGAAGGTGATCCGCCCTGACAGGCCATACCCGGGGTCGTGCCCGTCGGTCTCGTCAGGGCCTGTCGCAGATGCGACGGCGACCATGGTTTCCGGGTCGGCTTCGGGAGTGCCCGAGGGCGTGGTCAGCAACTCGCGGATCTTGTCCATGGCGGCGTCGGCCTGCTGGTAGGTGTCGAACACCTGCGAGAGCTGCTGGATGGGCGTGAAGAGCTGGTTCAGGTAGAGCAAGAAGGCGAGCAGGGCGCCGACCTCGAGCGCGTCGTCGGCCACCAGACCGTCGGCGACCCACAAGACCAGGACCACCGCAACGACCGACAGGAACTCGACGAACGGGAAGTACCACGACTGCGCGCGCTGGGCGTTGAGCCGCGCGTCGAGGTGCAGCGCGGCGACGTCTCGGAACTGGCTCATGTTGCGGCCTTCGCGGGTGAAGGCCTGGGCGACCCGCACCCCCGAGAGGCTCTCTTGGAGGTTGGCGTTGACGGCGGCGATCCGTTCCCGCGCCGTCTCATAGGCCTGGTCGCTGAAGCTCTTGAACCGCAAGGTCGAGAGCACGAGCACGGGGAGGACGGCGGCCGCCGCCAAGGCCAGCTTCCAGTTCATGAAGAACAGCGCCCCGATCACGCCGACGAACGTGACCCCGTTGACCACAGCGGCGACGAGCCCCTGCTGGAGCAGGTTCGACAGAGACTCCACGTCGGCGGTCATGCGGGTCATGATCCGCCCGGCCATCTCGCGCTCGTAGAAGTCGAGCGAGAGCCGCTGGAGCTGACCGAAGATCCGGACCCGCAAGGCGAACAGCATCCGCTCGGCCGTGCGGCCGGTCACCCGGGCCTGGACCCACTGCGCCCACCAGTTGACCAGCACGATCCCGAGATAACCGACGCAGATCGCGAACAGCGTGCTCCGCGTGCCCTCGCGGACGCCGTGGTCGATGCCGTAGCGCACCAGGAGCGGACCGGCCAGACCGGCCAGCGCGTCGAGGAGCACGAACACCATGCCGAACGCCAGCGCTGCCCGCCACGGCTGCACGAACCCGAGCAAGGAGAAGGGGGAGCGGTCTGCGACGTGGTACGCGGCGTCGACCTCAGGGTCGTCGTCGGCCGGTGGGAGCGCTTCGATACGCGCGAGGAGCTCGGGTGTGAGCGGCATCCCCCCGGCCATCGACATGGCGCCACTCATCATCCCGCCACCGCCGCCCATGAACACGGGCATCTTCCCCGGGTCGTTCGACCGGAACGTGGCCCTCACCTCGCTGGCGTCCCGGTTCCATGCCTCGGGGGTGATGCCGTCGTCGAGTGGGTCGGCCGTGTCGACGAGCGGCTCAGGTTCCTCAACCGAATCGCCAGGCCCAGCAAGGAGTTGCCGGTACAGCGAGCAACGGGCGATGAGCTCGTCGTGGGTGCCGACGTCGAGCAGGCGGCCCTGATCGAGCACCGCGATACGGTCGGCGAGTCGGAGGGTCGAGCGACGGTGGGCGATGAGGATGGTCGTGCGCCCTTGCATCAGGCGGCGCAGGGTGTCGTGGATCTCCTCTTCGACCCGGGCGTCGACCGACGACGTGGCGTCGTCGAGGATCAGGATGCGGGGATCGGTGAGCAGCGCCCGGGCCAGGGCGATGCGCTGGCGTTGCCCGCCCGAGAGTGTGAGCCCACGCTCGCCGACGACGGTGTCGTAGCCCTGGGGGAGCGCGGTGATGAACGTGTGGGCCTCGGCGCCTCGGGCGGCCTCGACGATCTCGTCCCTGGTGGCGTCGGGATGGCCGTAGGCGAGGTTCTCGGCGATCGAATCGGAGAACAGGAAGCTCTCCTCGAAGACCACACCGACCTGTCGCCGCAACGACTCCAGCGTGAGCTCCCGAACGTCGATGCCGTCGACGAGCACCCGTCCGCTCGTGACGTCGTAAAAGCGCGGGACGATCAACGCCGCGGTCGACTTCCCCGATCCGCTCGCGCCCACGAGGGCCAGGGTCTCGCCCGGGGCCACGGTGAGGGAGAAGTCGACGAGCACCGGCTGGCTCCGGAGGTAGCCGAAGCTCACGGCATCGAACACGATCTCGCCCCGGAGGTCACCGATGTCGAGAGCGTCGGGTGCGTCGACGACCTTGGGGTTGGAGTCGAGCAGCTCGAGGATGCGCTCGACCGAGGCCCTGGTCTGCTGCGCGAGCGCCACCGTGATCGACAGCATCCTGACCGGTGCCACGAACTGGACGAGATACGTCAAGAAGACGCTGAACGTCCCGATCGTCATGTCGCCCTTGATGACCAGCGCGCCGCCGTAGGCGAGCACGGCGACCTGGCCGAGCTGCGGGACCATCTGCAGGGCCGGCGCGTACCGGGCCTGGATGCGCACCGCCCTGACCTTGGAGGCGTAGAGATCACGAGAACGCGCCTCGAGCCGCCCGACCTCGTGGGATTCCTGCCCGAACGCCTTGACGACCCTGACGCCGTTGACGTTCTCGTCGACGACGCCTGCCACCTCGGCTGCCTGTTGCTGGGCGTGCCACGCCGACGGGAAGACCAAGCGGCGCATGAGCAACGAGATGCCGAGCAGCGCCGGGACGACCAGGAGCGTGACGAGCGTCAAGGGTACGGAGAGGTAGGCCATGATGACCGTCGACACAACCAGTTGGATGGCGTTGCCGGTCGTCAAGGGCAACAACGAGAGCAGGGTCTGCACCAGCCCCACGTCGGAGCTCGCTCGCGAGACGAGCTGGCCGGTCTCGAGCTCGTCGTGGGTGGCGAAGTCGAGGCGCTGCAGGTGGTCGAAGATCGTGTTGCGGATGTCGTACTGCACGTCGAGGCTCACCCGCCCGCCGTAGAAGCGCCGGGCGTAGCCGAGTACGAAGCGAGCGATTCCCGTGGCCATCAGGAGCACGAGCAGCGGGCCGACCGCCTTGTCGTTGCTGATGATCCCGTGGTCGATGATGTCGCGCTGGATCACGGGCTGGAGCGCGGTGAGGACCATCCCTAGGAGCGCGCCGACAACCGAGATCGTGGCGTCGGAGCGGTGCGCCGCCAGGTACGGGCCCATCCGGCGGATCCAGCCCCCCGAGCCTGGTGGCGACGGCTCCAGGTGACGGATCTCCCTGGGTGTGGTCACCGTTGCACCGTACCTGGTCTGGTCGCTGAGGTTCACGATCACCTCGCGATCGACCGGGACGGGTCCCGAGGTGATCGGGACTTCCGGCCCTGATCGTTGGCGGGCCGACCGTCGTATGTTCTCCGTGCAAGGCGGTCACCGCTGGAAGCCCCCTGATAGCCGGTGACAGCAGCAGACCCACGACCGATCGGACGTCCCCCCGATGACCGGTGGTGGAACGATCGTGACCCGGGTCGGCGAGATCTCTCTGACGGGTCGGGTCAGTCGCCCGACGTCACCTGGCCAGACCTCGCAGTGCGCGTCGGGGCGCTGACGCGCTTCCAGATCGCCCTCTGGACCATCAGCGTGACCACGCCGGCGGCGATCATGGCGCCGAGGTTGACGCCGAGTTGCGCCGCCGAGCCCGCCGCCTCGTCTCCGTTGCCGACTGCCGCTGCGACGCCGAGGTTTGCCGCGGCGGGAATCGTCGTCACCGAGATGACGACGCCGACGAGCGTCGTCTCTCGGGCTGCGGCCAACGAGAGCATCCCGGCGATCCCCGCGGCGACAGCGACGATGAGCGAGAACGTGTCGGGATGGGAGATGAACGACGTCAGGCCTCGGTCGGTCACCTCGTAACCCGGTTCGACCGCGCCGATGGCTCTCACGAGCGCCGTGATCCCGGCGGCGGCAACGGTGCCAGCAGCCAGGCCGACGAGCAGCGTCGTGACGGCTCGCCGGACTCGGGGCCATCGAGGCTTGGTGAGCGCCACGCACAGGGCGGCCACGGGACCGAAGTCGGGCCCGATCACCATGGCTCCCACGATGAGGACGGGCGAGTCGGTGAGCACTCCGGCGGCCGCGACGATCGCGGCCAGGGCCATGAACACGAGGTACGACACGGTCATGGTGGCGTCGTTGCGGGCCCGGGCTTCGAGCTGTTCCCAGACGATGGCATCGCCAGGGTCGCCCGGGGCCTCCAGCTCGGCTCGCTGGGCGCTGTCGGAGATCACCGTCCCCGCGGCGGAGAACACGATGGCGCCATCGCGATGGAGGTCGAAGCTCCGCACGATCTCGATCACGCGGTCGCCTGCCTCGCGAGCGACGTCGGCCGTGACCACATCGCCGAGTGGGCGGACGGATGCCGCGGGATGATGGGCCAAGTGGGCGACAGCGGGATCGTCCTCGAGGATGATCAGCAGCGAAGCCACACGATCGGCTGGCACGACGAGACGGAGATGGAGCATGGCCCATGCTCGCGCTTGTCGGACGGTGACCTGTGGCTGCGAGCCCTGACCCTGGTCGAGATGAGCGTCATTCGACGCTGTCGGGAAACGACCGGACTCCTCGGGTGTCGGCTACTGAGTGTCGATGCCGCGCCGGAGAAGCGTGCCCGGAACGGCCCCGGTGAAGACCCCGTCCCGTGCGATCTCGGTGCCGTTGACGTAGACGCTGTGCACGCCGAGCGCCTCGGCGTACAAGCGGCTGGCGCCGCCGGGGAGATCGGCCCGGGTGCGAACGGGACCCGACGCCACCGTCGTCGGGTCGAACACCACGAGATCGGCCTGCCAGCCCTCGGCGATGCGTCCCCGTCCTCGGAGCCCGTAGAGACGGGCCGGGACCTCGCTCAGCTGATGCACGGCCTCCTCGATCGACAGGAGCGCTCGCTCGCGTACCCCGACCGCGAGCAGGAACGTGCTGTAGACCGCGCCGCACATCATGTCCAGATGGGCGCCGGCGTCTGATCCGCCGACCACGGTTCGGGGATCGAGCCAGACCGCAGCCCGTTCCTTCCAGACCTCGTCGGGCTCGGGCGGGAACAGGGGCGAGAAGCCGGTCCGCAGCCCGTCGGTCACGACGATGTCGAGCAGCGTGTCGAAGGGCGAAGCGCCCGTCTCGACAGCGAGATCGCCGACCATCCGTCCGGTGTGCGGGCCGTCGGTCTCCAAGATCACCATGCGCTCCCACGCGGCGAGCGCCCGCAGCACACCGGCCTCGGGCGATGCCGCCCCAGCGGCCAGACGTTGGCGGACGGCCGGATCGCCGAGCGCGGCGATGCGTTCCGGGACGGGGAGCCCGAGCGTCTCGCGCCATCCGGGCAACCCGTCGAGCGCGAAGCCGGTGAGGAACGAGAGGCGGGTGCCACCGCCATTGCCGGGCAGTGTGAGCGCCACGAGTCGGCCGCCGAGCTCGGCGACCCTCGTTGAGGCCTCGAGCTGGTGCTGGTGGTTCCCGCCGGCACGCACACCGAGGACGTTCCAGTTCACCGGGCTGTTGGCGGCCCGTGACAGGGCGGCCATCAGCGCGATCTCGTCGTCGGTGAAGCCGTTGAGGCAGCCCTGGATGATCAGCTCGAGCTGGGTTGACTCAAAGCGGCCGACGACACCGGCCAGGCGCACGAGCTCCTCATCGGTCGCGTGTCGCGACGGCACGGGGACGCCGTCGCCGTCGTTGTGGGTGGAGGCCCGGGAGGTCGAGAACCCGAGCGCCCCGGCGTCGAGCGCCTCGTGGAGCAACCCCTCCATGGCGGTGAGCTCCGATTCGGTCGCAGAATCGGTGGACGCCCGCTCGCCCATGACGATCCGCCGCATGGCCGAATGGCCGGCGAGGAACCCTGCGTTGACAGCGATGTGGCCGTCGAAGCGGTTCGTGTAGTCGGCGTACGACGTCCAGTCCCACGGGACGCCGGCTTCGAGCGCGGCGAGCGGGATCCCCTCGACCCGGGCCATGAGCCGGGCGAGGTAGTCGGCGTGCTCGGCAGCGGCGGGCGCGAGTGCGAAGCCACAGTTGCCGCCGATGACGGTCGTCACGCCGTGCAGGGGCGACGGGCTGGCCGTGGGGTCCCACAGGAGCTGCGCGTCGTAGTGGGTGTGGATGTCGACGAACCCCGGCGCCACCACGAGCCCGCCGACATCGACGATCGTGGCGCCTGCGGCTTCGACGGTGCCCCGCCCGGCGCCGGTGACGGCGACGATCCGCCCGTCGGTGACGACCACGTCGCCGACGAACGCCGGGCCGCCCGTCCCGTCGACGACCGTCCCACCCTGGAGCACGAGCTCGGTCATGGTTCTCCGCCTTTCGCCCCTTGGTCTTGCGTCCCTTGGTCTTGCGTCCTTGGCTTTCCGGCCTTGGCCCTGCTCGCCTTGGTCCTCAGGCCCGACGAGCTACGGCAGTTGCAGCTCGGCCGGTACCGGGTGACGGAACAGGCGGGCGGCGTTCTCCCAGGTGATCTTGCGGATCTCGTCGTCGGGGTAGCCCGCGAACCCGGCTGCCAGCTGGGCCTGGGTGTCGGGCCAGGTCGAGTCGGCGTGCGGGTAGTCGGACTCGATCATGATGTGGTCGATGCCGATGTGGTGGCGCAGCGCCATCGACGACGAGATGTCGATCGTGCAGAACCAGAAGTTGCGGCGCAGCGCGTCGGTGGGCGACAGATGCGGGTCGCGCCAGGCCGAGGTTCCGGTCGCCGAGTGGGTCATCACGTAGTCGATGCGGTCGATGAGCATCGGCACCCAGCCCACGCCGCCCTCTGAGAACGCGATGTTCATCGCCGGAAAGCGCGTCGGGATTCCACCCCAGAGCCAGTCGGCAGCGGCGGCGAGCGCGTTCACCGAGAACAGGGTCGTCATCAGCTCGAGCGGTGGACGGGGACAGCGGATCGACGTCCAGCTCGACGAGCCGTTGTGCAGGCACACGACGGTCTCGGTCTCCTCGCAGGCCGCGAAGAACCGGTCCCAGTGATCGAGGTGCACCGAGGGCAAGCCGAGGTCGACGGGATTCTCGGGGAAGCTCACCGCCTTGAAGCCCCGCTCGGCGTTGCGGTAGATCTCGGCCGCAGCGAGGCGGGGATCGCCCAGCCAGGTGAGCTGCAAGGGGATCAACCGTTCGGGGTACGGACCGGCCCATTCCTCGTGATGCCAGTCGTTCCATGCTTTGACACAGGCCAGGCCCAGCTCGGGATCGTGCGACTTCGAGAACATCGTGCCCGCGAACCCGGCGATCAGCGACGGGAAGCACAGCGACGCCCACACGCCGTCGATGTCCATGTCGGTGATGCGGGCCTCGACGTCCCAGCAGCCCCGGCGCATGTCGTCGAAGCGGGCGGGCTCCATCGACCATTCATCCTTGGCCCGTCCGGCCACGGCGTTGAGCCCCATCTGCGAGTAGCTCCTGTCCTCGTAGACCCAACGTTCGTCACCGTTGTCGTCGGTGATCACCGTGGGCGCCCGCTCGGCGAGCGCGGCAGGCATCCGTCGCTCGAACAGGTCGCGGGGCTCGATGAGATGGTCATCGACCGAGATCACCGTGTAGTGCCGGGTGCGGGGTTCGGGATCGGGGAGCAGGTTCGCCACGTCGGCCAGCCTTCCCGAGGTACTCCCGTGACGCAAGGGCGAGCGACTCGGTGAGCCCGCGCCGGTGCGACTCGGTGTGGAAGGCTCTCCGGGCCGACCGAACTGGGAGACCCGCCATGGCGCAGACATCGAGATCGATCAACAACTTCGTCAACGGTGAGCACGTCGGCTCGATCGACGGGCGTACGAGCGAGGTGGTGAACCCCGTCACCGGCTCGGCCTATGCCGCGGCGGCACTGTCCGGAGAAGCCGACGTCGACGCCGCGATGTCGGCCGCCGCTGCTGCCTTCGAGGAGTGGCGCGAGACCACGCCCAGCGAACGGTCGCTGGCGCTGTTCCGCATCGCCGACGCCATCGAGGCCCGGGCCGAGGAGCTCATCGCCACCGAGGTCGAGAACACGGGCAAGCCCATCGGGCTCACCCGCAGCGAGGAGGTGCCACCCGCGCTCGACCAGATCCGCTTCTTCGCCTCGGCCGCCCGGGTGCTCGAAGGACGGGCCGCGGGCGAGTACATGCGGGGCCACACCTCGATGATCCGCCGCGAGCCCGTCGGCGTGTGCGCGCAGGTCGCGCCGTGGAACTACCCGTTCATGATGGCGGTCTGGAAGTTCGCCCCGGCCATCGCCGCCGGCAACACGGTGGTGCTCAAGCCGTCCGACACCACTCCCGCCTCGACCGTGCTGCTCGCCGAGATCTGCGCCGAGTTCCTCCCCCCCGGAGTGCTGAACGTGATCTGCGGTGATCGCGACACGGGCAGGGCCATGGTCGTGCATCCCACGCCCGCGATGGTGTCGGTCACGGGCTCGGTTCGGGCCGGGATCGAGGTGGCTCGCGCTGCGGCCGACTCGCTCAAGCGGGTGCATCTCGAGCTCGGCGGCAAGGCCCCGGTGATCGTCTTCGATGATGCCGACATTGCGGCCGCTGCTGAGGCGATCGCCGTCGCCGGGTATTTCAACGCCGGTCAGGACTGCACGGCCGCCACCCGGGTACTCGCAGGCCCAGGGGTGTATGGCGATTTCGTCGACGCGTTGGCCGAGCAGGCGGCGGGAACGGTCACCGGGGCGCCCGACGACGAGGACGTGCTGTTCGGCCCGCTGAACAATCCGTCACAGCTCGCACGGGTCACGGGACTGGTCGAACGGGCGCCGGCGCACGCCTCGGTGCGCGCGGGCGGAGGCCCGGTTGGCGGGGCGGGGTTCTTCTACCAGCCGACGGTCGTCGCCGATCTGCGCCAGGACGACGAGATGATCCAGAACGAGATCTTCGGCCCCGTCATCACCGTGCAGCGCTTCACCGACGAGGACGAGGCCATCCGCTGGGCCAACGGCGTCGACTACGGGCTGGCGTCGTCGGTGTGGACGGCCAATCACGGACGGGCGATGCGCATGGCGCGGGCCCTCGACTTCGGGACCGTGTGGATCAACACCCACATCCCGCTCGTGGCCGAGATGCCCCACGGCGGTTTCAAGAAGTCGGGCTACGGCAAGGACCTCTCGATGTACGCCCTCGACGACTACACGCGCATCAAGCACGTCATGAGCAACATCGGCTGACGCCCGAGCCGGCCGAACAGCCCGAGCGGGCCGAGTGGGCCGAGTGGGCCCAGCACGCCCGGAGCGAAGCTGGGCATGTGGTGCCCACGAAAGGGGTCTCGATGTCGACAGTGTTCGTGACGGGGGCCACAGGGCTGATCGGCTCGGTGATCGCGCTCCAGCTCCGTGAAGCCGGCCATGACGTTGTCGCGCTGGTACGGCCGGGCACCGACGCCTCGGCCCTCGAAGCGCTCGGGGTGACGGTCGTCCGGGGCGACATCACCGAGCCCGACGCGTTGCGTGGAGCGTTGGCGGGAGCCGAGACCGCCGTCCACAGTGCCGCGATCACCGGTGGCCCGCAGCAGGATCTGGTGTCGAGTCGGGCTGTCAACGTGCTCGCAACCGTGGCGCTCATGGACGCGGCCCGCGACATGGGGCTCGGTCGCTTGGTGCTCATCAGCAGCGCGGCGGCGTTCGACCGGGCACAGACCATCACCGAGATCTCGCCGCTCGACCCTCACCCCGCTCCCGACCCGTACACACTGACCAAGCTCGAAGCTCACCAGCGCGCCATGGAGCGGGTGGACGACGGCCAGGACATCGTCTTCGTGCTCCCGGGTGCGACGTTCGGGCCGTCGCCGATGGGGCGGCGGATGGTCGATGTCGCTGGCGGCAACCAGCGGATCATGCAGGCGCTGCGGGGCGAGCCGGCGAGCTATCCACCCATGCGGGCTCCGTGGTCGCACACCGGCGACGTCGCCCGCACCACGGTTGCGGCCCTCGAGCGGGGGCTGACAGGCCGCTGCTATCTGGCCCTCGGAGGCCCCGACTCGGTGATGACCATCGGCGCGTTCGTGAACCGGGCCTGTGAGCTCGGCGGGAGCACGCACCGCGTCGACGACGTCCCCCTCGACCGGCTCGACGACCCCGAGGTGCACGCCCGGTTCGGGCCCACCCTCATCGAGATGGCCCGGAAAGCGCCAGTCGAGCCGTTCTTCGATGCCACCGTCACCGGCGCGGAGCTCGACGTGCATCCGCGGACGATCGACGACGGCATCAACGACACGATTCGCTGGCTGTGCGAGAGCCATTTCGTGTGAGCCGACGAGCGGCACACGTCGTTCTTTGCGTCCCGGGTCACGCCCAGCGCGGCGCTGGGCACAAAGAAGAGATCGGCGGGCTCAGAAAGCGCTGCGGTGATGGCCGCCGTCGACCTCGATCCAGTTTCCGGTGATGTAGCCGGCCTGGTGAGAGCACAGGTACACGATGAGCGATGCGATCTCGTCGGGACGGCCCATGCGTGCCGCTGGTACCCGCGCGTGCTCGCGCATCCAGGTGCGACGCTGGTCCTCGGTGGTGAGGCCCACGTTGTGCTCGAGGTAGTCGAACGCGTTTTGTGTGGCGATCCAGCCCGGGGCCACGGTGTTCACCGTGATGCCGTACTGGGCGTACTCGTCGGCGACGGTCTTGAGGAGCCCGACGGTGGAGGGCCGGGTGGTGTTGGCCAGCGCGTGGTGGATGGCGCCCTCGGGCTCCTTGGCCGTGGCCGAGCCGATGTGAACGTAGCGACCCCACCCGGCATCCTTCATGCCGGGCAGCACCGCATGCAGGAGGTACACCTGGCTCATCGTGTAAATGCGGAACGACTCAATGTAACTGTCTGATTCGACGTCGGCGAAATCACCGGGAATGTTGTGCTTGGTCTGGCCGATCACAATGAGCGGCGTCCCGAGAGTTCGTCCGGTCTCAGCCACTGCCCGCTGTACGTCGGCCTCGACGGTGATGTCGGCTGCGATGCCGATGGCCGTGCCGCCCTGGCTGCGGATCGACTCGACCGCGTCGTCGATGTCGGTCTTGGTGCGAGCCACCACCGCCACCTGGGCGCCCTCGGCCGCCAGCATGTGCGCGGCGTCGCGGCCCATGCCCTTGCTGGCACCGGTGAAGAACACCACCTTGCCGGCTATCCCGAGATCCATGACCGTTCCTCCCGAATCGTCTCGCCCACGTCGTGGCGTGAAGCTACCTGCCACGGCTTGACGCAGCGCGTGTCGAGCCGCACTCGGTTGTCGACACCGTGCCGGGAACCGCGCCGGCGCGGCCGACGTCAGAGCACCAAAGACACGTCCAGCACATCGAGCACATCCAGCACGTCCAGCACGTCCAGGGGGTCCATCATGATGCGAACCGTTCGTCGTCTCCTCGTCCTCGGCGGTGCCGCCACCGCCGTGTCCAGCCTGGTGTTCGCTTCCGGGGCTTACGCCTGCGGCGGCCTGATTGGTGAGAACGGGACCATCCAGCTCGTGCGCACGTCGACCCTCGCCGCGTACCACGACGGTGTCGAGCGCTACGTGACGAGCTTCGAGTTCGTGGGCGAAGGACAGGAGGTGGGCTCGATCATCCCCCTGCCCGACGTGCCCACGTCGGTGGAACGGGCCGGCGACTGGACCTTGCAGCGTCTGGCGCTGGAGGTCGCACCACCCGTTCTCGAAGCTGCGACCAGCGCCGCCGCTGATCGCGCGCTGTTGGACGAGGCTGAGGTGATCCTGGAAACGAAGATCGACGCGCTCGACATCACGATCCTCCGGGGCGGCGGCGACGAGGTGGGTCGCTGGGCATCCGAGAACGGGTTCTTCCTCACCCCCGACGCCCCCGAGATCCTCGACTTCTACGCCGAGCGCAGCCCGATCTTCATGGCCGCCCGCTTCGACGCCAGCCGGGCTGCGGCGCTGGGTCAGGGCTCGGGCGACGGCACCCCGATCATGCTCACGATCCCCACCGACGATCCCTGGGTGCCGCTGCGCATCCTCGGCCTCGGCCTCGACGCCGACCAGCAGGTCGACGCCGATGTGTTCCTGCTCACCGACACCGAGCCCCAGCTCCTGGCTGGCGGACCGGGCCTCACCCTGGAACGTGACGAGCAAGCCTCACGGGATCTCCTCGACGACCTGCGCTCCGACGTGGGCATGGAGTGGGTGCCCGACGACATGTGGCTCACGTACCTGCGCGTCGGCGTCGCAGCCGGCGACCTGGACTACGACCTCTCGGTCAGCGCCGACCCTGAGACCTTCCCGTCGATCGTCGACACCGGCGTCGAGATCCCCCGGGCCCGATCGGTGCAGGCTCCCCAGCCGCGACAGGCCCCCGCCAACGGTGACCGTGACCGTGACGGTGGCGGCGCCCCGGCGCGGAACGGCGCCCTGGCGATCGGGCCGTCGGTGGGTGACGAGAACCCGTGGTGGCCGTTCGCTGTGGGAGCTGGTGTGGGTGCGGCGACGCTCGTCGCGCTGAGCCTGCGCTCGCACCGCTCGCACCGCTCGAGCCGCTCGAGCCGCTCGCACCGCCAAGCAGAGGTGTGATCATGCGGAAGCTGACCCGCCTCGGCGTCGCCGTGGTGCTCGCGGGCGCCACAACGGGTATCGGGTACGCCGTCGACGGGAGCGATGGTCGGCAAGCTCAGGCCGCATCGGTGGCAGCCGCCGAACCGCCGACGACCGCCACCCCCCGTACCGGGCCCACGACGCCGCAGACAGCGCCGACGGTCGACGGGCTCGGTCCGGGGCTGGTGACCGTCCGCATGGGCATCCACCACAGTGCGTTCTCGCGGTCGGTGATTCGTGTCGAGCCCGGGACGCTGGTGCGGTTCGTCGTCGTCAACGGCGATCCCATCGCTCATGAGCTCGTCGTCGGCCCCGCTCAACTGTCAGCGTCGCGGGCCGTATCCGGCCCTCCACGCTGACAGTTGGCGGTGTTCACGACCTACCGGGGCAAGAAGGCGACGACTTTCGATGTGGACGCGCCGGCGGCCGAGCCGGGGAACGGGGCGTTGCCGAAGCTGAACACGCCGCCGTCGTTGGCGACGAGCCAGTAGCCGCCGCCGGTGCCCGTGGGAACCATCCCGGCGATGGGCTGGTTGAGGATCAGGGCCCCGGTCGAGCCGTGGAAGGGCGCCGTGCCGAACGCGAAGATCCCGCCGTCGGTCGCGACGAGCCAGTAGCCCCGTCCGCCGGCCGCGGCGGCCATCCCCACCACGGGCCTGTTGAGGACCATGGCGCCGGTGCTGCCGAAGAACGCGGCGTCGCCGTAGCTGAAGATGCCGCCGTCGTTGGCGACGAGCCAGTAGCCCTGGCCGCTCGGGGTGGCGGCCATCCCCACGATGGGTCGGTTGAGCGGCGTGCCCGTGAGGTCACCGAAGCGCCGCGCGCCGGGCCATGCGGTCACCTCACCGGCGCCGGTGACCGTCCACCGCTCCCCGGCGGGGCCGCTGGTCCCGGAGACGATCGGCCGGGGCGGTGCCGGGCTGGCGGCGGTGTTGGTGCCCTCGGGCAGCGCGGTGAGGCTGCCGTTCTCGTGCACGACCCAGGCCCGTGCCGCGGCGAGCGGCACGGAGGGCGGCGGCGGGGATGCCCCGCCCGGTGGCAGGTAGCGAGCGACGAGCGTGGCGTTGATGCCCGCGCTGACGGTGATCGGATGGCTGGCTGCGCCGCCGTCGGACCAGCCGGCGAAGTTCCACGATTGCCCGTTCACGGTCGTGGTCGGTGCGGCGCCGACGGTGATCCGGCCGCCGGCGATGGCCGTGTGGTCGAAGGGCGCCGCCTTCGACTCGGTCTCAACCGTGAGCGCCGCACCCGCGGGGATCGACTCGAGGCGAATGGTGCCGACGGCCGGATCCAGGCGTGCGGAGGCCGTGCCGGGGAGGTCGCTGGAATCGATGGCTCGCACTTGCACGTCGATGGAGGCCGGCCATTCGTGCGCCGGAGCCACGAACGTGCCCGTCGTGACGCCGGTGAGGGTGTGCAGGAAATGACGGTGGCAGCCGGTCTCACCGGTGGGGCTTTGCACGCAGTGCAGGATCCCGATGTCGACCACGATCGACGACGCTGGGATGGGGCCGTCGCGCACGTCGCTGGCGGTCACGTTGAAGCTGAGGGTGTCACCCACCAGCCAGGGCTGGCGACCGCCGATCGTGAGCTGGACCGCGGGTGGACCGTCGCCGGGGGAGATGATGACCGAGGTGAACGCCTGGACTCCGTTGGTGTCGGTGACGCGAAGCCGGACAGTTACCTGCCCCGGCGATTCGTACGTCCACACGGCGGTGCGGCCGGAAGCCTCGTCGTACTGGGTGTCGCCGTCGAGGTCCCACGCGTACAGCAGCCCCCGACCCGGCGCATCGAACGACCCGCCGGCATCGAAGGTGACGGTGAGCGGCTCCGGCCCGGAGGTCGGGTTCGCAGTGGCGATCGCCACGGTGCTGCCAGCCTGGAGTCGCCCGATACGGCCTTCGCTGCCGTCTGCGGGATTGAAAGCGACGTAGTAGATCGCTCCGTCGGGACCGGTTTCGAGCTCGACAGCTCCGTGCGCGGCAACGAACTCGAGCCGAGCGGGGCTGGGGTTGCGATCGGGGCCGACGGGCAGGACCCAGATGCAGTCTTGGGCGTAGTCGGCGAAGAACAGGGCTTCGTGGTACTTCTCCGGGAAGGCCCGTCGGTCGGCGAACGCGACCCCGCTCGTCGAGGTCGTGTAGCGATCGCAGTTCCTTCCCGCCGGGAGAACGTTGCCCTGTGGGTCCCGTGGGAACAGCCGGGGATCGGTCTCGAAACCTGGACCTCTGAGAGGGTCCTGACGGCTGTACTGGAAGTATGAAGGGATGGCCCGGCGCTGATCGCCCTGGGGGTAGCCGGTGAGCGTGTTGCACAGGGAGAAGCTCGGCAGCCCGAACGTGGCCGGAAGCGGGTTGTAGCCGATGGTCGCGGAGTCCGGACCCTCGTAGCAGGGCCAGCCCATGTTGGCGGGCACCGATCCTGGACCCGTTCGCACCGGGATCCGGTTGATCTCCTCGAAGGTCTGCCAGCCGATGTCACTCGACCAGATGTCGCCGGTGCTCGGGTGGAAGTTGAACCGGAACGGGTTGCGCAGGCCCATGGCGATGATGCGCTGGGCGTTGGGGTCGGGCTGCCCACCGAGTGGATTGCCGGGGGCGGCAAGGCCGGTCATGGGGTCGATGCGGATGATCGTCCCGCCGAGGGCGGTGGGATCGCTGAGCGTCATGGCGTCGAGGGAGCGGAACACCCCACCCTCGCTGTTGGGCGGTGCGAGGCGGACACCCCGTCCCCCTGGCGCGTCGCCACAGGGGTTGAAGCCGACAGCCCCACCTCCGAGCTGGCCCCAGTCCCACGTGTGGTACCCGGCTCCCTCGCCGCCCGAGGCGTAGAGGTAGCCGTCGGGCCCGAAGGCCAGGTCGCCGACGGTATGGCTCAGGTACTGCATGCACCAGTCCTGGGCGATCAGCTCGGACCGATGGGGTTGGGGAGAAGGAGAATAGGGGTCGATCGCTATTCCGGTGAGCGGGTCGACCTCGAAGCGGGTGAGCCGGCCGTAGACCACGCAGCCGATGTCCTCGCCCGACGGGTCGTTGCCGCAGTTGTCACTTCCCACCCCGTCGGGGTCGGTCGGGCCGCCCGGGTCGATGCTGTAGCTCAGGTAGACCCACGGCACCGTGCGGTACTGGGGATGCACCGCCAGACCAAGGGCGCCCCGGTCGACGTAGTCGTGGACCTCATCGCTGATGTCGAGTACCAGAGTCCTGCTGGTATCGGTGATCGACTCGTAGGTCCAGAGCCGGCCGGCCTTCTCCAGAACGAAGATGCGACCATCGGGCGCGAACTCGATGTTCGTGGGGATGTTGAGGCCGCTGAAGATCACCTGGTCGCTGATGGGTGAGCTCGGCGGCACCTCGACCGCTTCGGCGGCCTTTCCCTGCCAGGTGGCGCCGACGGTGGCGGCCAGGCACACGGCAGCCAAGGCGGCGATGCGCCACGGAGATGGGGACGGTGATCGAGCGGGCCTACGCATCGCCGAGCCACCTCCCCTGACAGAAAGCCCAATGATTCCAAGCGCCGGGCGGTGGTGCTGCCCGACGGTCGATCCCGGGCGACGGTCCTCCCAGGCTAGGCGTCAGGACCCCCGATCACCCAGGGCCTGAGGGCCCGAAATCCGGTGTCGTTCCGAAACGGTACGAGGATTGCCCGGTGTGCCCCTCCGCTCCGTGGGGTTGCTCCGAGGGGCTCACCGGGGCGGGTCAGGCCCGGGCGGCGCTGACGACGGAGCGGGTGGTCTCGGCGCAGCGTTGGACGCGCTCGGCGAGCGGCTTCGTCGCCAGGGCGTCGGAGAACATCTCGCACCCGATGGGTGCTTGGCAGCCGATCTCGTCGAGCGTGCGGATGAGCCCGACCAGGTCGAGATCGCCTTCTCCGGGCAGGAGCCGCCGGTGCTGGGTCTCGTCCGACAGGTCGGGCTCGGGGTCGAGCGGGGCATCGTCGATCTGGATGTACAGGATGCGATCGCCGGGGATCTCGCGCAGTTCGGCGAAGGTCGATCCGCTGCGGAAGAAGTGCCAGGAGTCGACCAGCAGCCCGCCGTTGGCCCGGCCGGCGTTGCGCACGATCTGCCACGCCGTCGCCAGGTCGGCGATGCCAGCCCACGGGAGGAACTCGAGGTGCGCCAGCAGCCCGTGCTCGGCCGCCTTGTCGCACACCGCGGCGAACCCGGCGGTCGCGGTGTCGACGTCGACCTCGACCCCGTAGAACTCGACGACCGTCAGCGAACGGGCGCCGATCGACTCGGCCAAGGGACACAAGGCATCGGCGGTGTTCGACAGGAGGAACGCTCCGACCTCGGGGCCCCATTCGGCTGGTGGCACCTGGCCCGGGAACCACGTGGTGACGGCGTCGACCTCCGAGACGCCGAGGCCGTGATCGGCCAGCCGGCTCCGGAACTCCGCGGCGCTGATCCCAGCGTCGAGCACGCTGTGGATCTCGGGCGGCTGGAGCGAGATCGCGCTGAACCCGTGCTCTCGTGCGAGTGGCAGTCGATCGAGGACGGGCGCCGGCTGCACGCACGCCGTGCACAGCACCAGATCGTCGCGTCCGAGTCCCATCCTCAGCCCCCTGTCTCGTTGTCCGAATCACTCCCAAATTTGTGCAGAAAGCGTCGCTCCGCGACGTTTCTTGCACAAATTTCGGGGAGAGGCGGGCGGCGCTCCCCGTCTTTGTCAGGCGAGGCCGGAGAAGTCGACCTGGCCGGTGGTCATGGCTGCGGTGAAGCCGGCGTCGCAGAGCAGGTTCACGCCGTTCACGTAGGCGGCGGCGTCGCTGCCGAGGAAGGCCAGAACGGTGGCCACCTCGCGTGCGGTCACCAAGCGGCCGTTGGTCTCCGAGACGTTCCAGTCGATCATCTTGTCGCTCATGGTCTGGCGGAAGTCGACGAGCAGCGGCGTGTCGATCGGCGACGGGCACACGCTGTTGGTACGTACGCCCCGACGAATGGTCGGCCGTGACGAGCGCATCGTGTACACCTGCACGAGCTCCTTGGAGAAGAAGTAGGGCATGGTGCCGATGTCGGCGATGCTGGCGTCGACCCAGGCCAGCGCCTTGGCCCAGTCGTCGATGTCGAGCAGTTCGGTGATCTGCGCGAGGCGCGCCGCCCACTGGCCGCCCGCCGTGCTGGCGGTGTTGACGATGGCGCCACCTTGGGGCATGTGGTCGAGGAGGCCTTCCGACAACCGCCGCAACGCCAGATAGTTGACAGCGATCACCGTCGCCGGGGCCTGGGTGTCGGCCACGCCGGCGTTGTTGAACAGGGCGTGCACGGGGCCGGCGGCTGCGATCGACGCGATGGCCGCGTCGACGGCAGCCTCGTCGCCCAGGTTCGTCTGGAGGAACGTGTCGTGGGGACCGGTGGGGGCCTTCACGTCGAGCACGGTCACATGCGCCGCGTCGATCTCGGCGAGCACGTCGAGGAGCCCGGCGCCCACACCGGTGGCCGCTCCCGTGACGACGACTCGCTTGCCGGCATAGCTGAACGGGTTGCTCATGTCGATGTCCTTTGCGTCGGGTGGGGGCCCCGGCTGCGCTGAGGGCCTGCGGGTACCCGGATCGTCGGCGTGCAGTCTCTCCGCGATCGACGCGGCTGCCAAACTCCGCGGCGGGGCCGCTGGACATTCGGGTCGGGCAGCGCCGAGTCGGACGAGGCGTTGGCATCAACGACGCCGTCATCGTGAGTGATCGAGAGGGTGCGCGGTGTGGCCGTGGGCTTCGGGCAATCGCGACATCATGCGCATTCCTGGCAAATCTGTTGCGGCTCGTTATCCGACAGTTACAATACGAACTGGTGTTCGATACACTGGTAGTGTGCTGTAGCTGCTCGATCTCCCCGATGTCGATGAGCGGTCTGCCGGGACCGTGCTGCCGGGGCGGGCGGCGTCGGAGATCGATGTGTCGGTGCTCGACGAGCGTGGGGTCGAGCGCCAGTTGTGGGAGGTGCGGTTGTGTCAGGCGCAGCTCGACGGGCTGCGGACCCGGGCGGTGCAACGCCTGCGGGAGCTGGCGGGAGCGGTTGGGTCCGGTGCTGCGGGGGCTGGCGGAGGTGACAGTCCTTCTGCGGGCGCCGGTGGTTCTGCGGGCGCCGATGCCTCTGCGGTCCCCGCCGTGTCGCCCAACTTCTGGTTCGAGTCGAGCCGTATGGCCTCGGTCGACCGAGAGCTTCCCCCACCCAACTTCCCCCTCCAAGCAGTCGCTGGCGACTCTGCACCCCTGGAGGGGCCGTGCCCATGTATGACTTTGACCATGCAACGTTTCCCGACTGGGAGCCGCTCGAACGTATCGCCCGGCTCTGCTCCAGCCGGGCTGAGCTGTCGCTCCTGGATGCCGACGACTTCATGTACATGGCCCGCCTGACGCCGTGCGATGGCGGGCCCGTGCTCCACCTGTACAAGCACATCCACACCCGCATGTACCTCAACCTCGACGCGGGCGGCCACGCATATCGCTGGACGGGCGAGCGTATCGACCGCATCGCGCGTGTCTACGGCATCGACCGTGTCGGCCGCATCGGCGACGACTGCCATGTCCGCTACGTGGTGCTGCCCGATCTGATGACCGCGGTGATGCACGTCATCGAGGACGGTTGGTGGGTGCCGTGGAAGGCAGACGCAGGTGCTCCATGACCCGGCGGCTCCGGTCGGCCCCAACCCCGGGCCGCGGCCAGCGAGCCTCGGGCGGGAGCTACGCGTCGAGAAAGGCCTGGGCGTGGTGGGTGAGGTACTCGATGCCGTCGTCGTCGATGGCGTGGTTGCAGGGGAGGATGAGCCCGGTCTCCATCACCGTGTCGGCGTTGGGCAATCCGCCCGGGGCGACCCGGTGCGCCACGGAAGCGAACGCCGGCTGGCGCGTCACGTTGCCCGTCCACACCATGCGGGTGTCGATGCCCTGGGCCTCCATGTGCTCCTGGAAGGCCGACCGGCGTACGCCCGACTCGGGGCGGATCAGGATCGGGAACATGTGCCAGCCGGTCTCGATGCCTTCCGTCAGGCGGGGCAGCACGAACGTCTCGGGGTACCTCGAGAAGAACGCGCTCAGCAAGGCGAAGTTGCGCTGACGCCGGGCCAGGTTGATCGGCAGCTTGCGCATCTGCACCACACCGAACGCGGCCGAGATCTCCGACGGCTCGAAGTTCCAACCCACCTCGTCGAAGATGAACAGGTCGTCGTACTCGATGCCGTCGATCTCCGAGAAGAAGCGCTTGTCGCCCTTCTTCGAGCCGAACAGCTTGGGCTCGCTCCGTCGGCCCCAGCGTCGCAGCAGCAACGCCCGGTCGAGCAGCTCGTCGTCGTCGACGCAGATCATCCCGCCGGTGCCGGCTGCGGTGATGATGTGCGACAGGGCGAAGCTGGTGAGCGAGATGTCGGCCCGGGTACCGGTGGGCGTGCCCCGCAAGGTGGCGCCCAGGCAGTCGCACGAGTCCTCGACGACCTGGAGCCCGTGGGCGTCGGCGATGGCCCGGATGCGATCCCAGTCGGGGCAGTTCCCGATGAGGTTCGGGGCCAGGATGGCCTTGGTGCGCGGGCCGATGGCGCTCTCGATCTGGTCGACGTCGATCTGGTACGTGTCGGGCTCGACGTCGACGTACACCGGCACCAGCCCGGCCCGGACCATCGGCGCGATGTCGGTCGAGAACGTGACGGCCGACGTGACGATCTCGTCGCCCGGCGAGAGCCCCAGCAGCTCGACGGCCAGATAGAGCGCCGACGAGCCCGAGTTGACCATCACCCCGCGCCGCTTGCCAAAGCTGGCGGCGACGAGGCGCTCCATCTCCCTGACGTTCCGGCCGATCCGCAATGCGGTGGGCCCGCCCCGAAGCACGGCCACGACGGCGGCGATCTCCTCCTCGTCGTGGACGCTGCCCGCATACTCGATCCGCTTCATGGCTGGTAGCTCAGCTCTCAGTCGCGGAAGAATGCGGGACTGGTCGCGCCGGTGGGGATGGCCTCGAGCGGGGTGGCGATCTCGTCGACGGTGGGGCCGATCCTCTCGGCCAGCGCTCCCAGGGCAACAAGGTCGAAGCCGTACACCGCAGCGGCATTCTCGGAGAAGATCCGGCGCAGATCGGCCTCGGGCCAATCGGCGAAGCTGCGCCGCAACGACTCGGTGGTGAACGGCGACACCGACTCGTGGTGCGGGTAGTCGCTTCCCCACATGATCTTGTCGAGCCCGATATCCCGGAAGCTCGCCGCCTCGGCGGGGCTCGGGAAGCTGGCGCCGATCCACACGTTGGTGCGGAAGTATTCGCTGGGCGAGCGGGGCATCACGGCTTCGGCGGGCACGCCCAGCTCGCCGATACGCCCGGCGACCATCTGCGCGTAGAGCCCGTCCATGTTCTTGAGCACACCCGGCACCCAGCTCGCACCCTGCTCGGTGAGGATGAGCTTCAACGCGGGGAAGCGCTCGAACACGCCCGACCACAGCAGGTGCCACAGCGCCCGGTTGCAGAAGAAGCTCGTCTCCATCACGAACAGGAGGTTGCGGATGGGCGTGTTGGGATAGTCGGGGAGGCCGCTGCCGCCCGAGTGGTGCGTGACGGGCATGTCGAGCTCCTGGCACACCGCCCAGAGCGGGTCGTACTTCGCCGAGAAGAGGGGGTCGATCCACGGCGTGTCGGGCGAGACCCCGGGCAACAGCACACCGTTGATGCCGTGGGCCTTGCACCAGCGCACGTCGGCGATGGCCTCGTCGACATCGTTGAGGAAGATCTGCCCCAACCCGAAGCGCCGTTCGGGGAAGGCGGCCACGAAGTCGGCCAGCCAGCGATTGTGGGCTCGGATGCCCACCAGCCTGATCTCGAGGTCTTCGGGACGGGGTGCCGGGGCCACGACGACGCCGGTCGGGAAGAACGGGGGCACCGTGTTGGGGAACACGACCTCGGCAGCGATGCCTTCGCGGTCGAGGTCGCCGTTGCGGCGGTCGTTGTCCCAGTTGCGGCTGCGGCCGTCGTCCTGCAGGTCGCGGAAGGGGTTCTTGTACTTGCCCCGCCAGGCGTCGAAGTCTTCCTTGTGCTTGTCGGAGAGGTACTCGCGGTACTGGGCGTGGTTGCCGCCCGCGTGACAGTCGGACGAGATGATCGTGTACTTGGGGGCAGTTGTGACCATGACGCCAATCTACCCCGCAAGTATTGACTCAGTCAAGCGTTTGCTCGTGCGGTACAGGCGGCAGCGGGTTACCGTCCAGGGATCCGTCCCGTGCCCGAGTGCCGGAGTGCCGGAGTGCCAGAGTGCCGGAGTGCACCGGTCCGAGATGGCGTTGCCCGATTGCTCGGGACCAGGCGGAGGAAGAGCCGATGATCATCGATGTCGACACGCATTGGGAATCGACCGAGTTCGCGCCGGGCTCTCATCCGCTCGAGCCGTGGCTCGATCGGGTACCGAGCGGTCTGCAGCGGCTCGCGCACGCCATAGCTGGCGATCTGCTCAACGCGCTTGCCGTAGAGCGGCGCCCCTCTCCCAGCGAGCTCCTCGTCGGTCTCCTCGACATGGCCAAGACCCGGGGTGCGCCGGTCGGCATCCACCCCCTGCACGACTCGACCTCGGCCGAGCGCGTCGCCTGGATGGACCGCATCGGCATCGATCACGGGCTCGTGAACCCCGGCGGCTACTGGCAGCTCCTCGAGTTCATCGGCGACGACCGGCCGGCCGGGGTCAGGCGATGCAACGACCATCTCGCCGAGCAACTCTCCGACCATGCCGACCGTCTCCACTTCGCAGCCGTCGTCGACTTCGGCGACCTCGACGTTGCCGTCGCCGAGCTCGAGCGGGCCCGGGCCCTCGGTGCGCGTTCGTTCTTCCTCTACACGGTCGACGGGAAACCGCCGGGCAACCGTTCGCCCGGCCATCCCGACTGGGACCGGGTCTGGTCGGCCGCAACCGCGCTCGGCATGGTCGCGGTCATCCACGTGGGCAACACCTCGGCCGACTTCTCAGGGTGGGCCGACATCGGCTGGAACCACCCGGCTAGCTCCGGCGTGGCTGGGATGATCCGCTTGGCCAACACCAAGCGCGTCCACGCTGCCCAGGATCTGTTGTCGGGCCTGCTCTTCGGCGGGGTCTTCGCCCGCCATCCCGAGCTGACGGTGCTCCTCGAGGAGATGCGCGTCGGATGGGTGCCGCCGTTCATCGCCATGCTCGGGCGCCAGGCGGAGTCGTCGCCCGTCCTCGGCGCGTGGCCCTACGAGACCACCGGGGCCGAGATGCTTCGACGCAACGTGCGGGTCACGCCCCTGCCCGGCTTCGGCGACGACGACGCGCTCGACGTGCTGCAGATGCTGCCCGAGATGTGCGTGTGGTCGTCGGACTTCCCGCACCTGGAAGGCAACGCCGACCCGATCGAGCTGTACCGGCCGGGCCTCGACGGTCTCGACGCCGAGCTACGCGACTCGTTCATGGGCGCGAACATGCACGAGTGCTACGCCCGGATGGGCGACCCGCTGCCGGCCGCGGCCGGGCAGGCCCGGCCATGATCGAGTTCGACAGGTCGTTGGGATGGAAGGCGCTCGAAGATCGACTCGCGGCCACCGTGAGCCCGCGTCAGCGGAGCCTCATCGAGACCGTCATCGCCCACTCGAAGGCCGAGTGTGCGTACGACCTCGAGGGCTTGATGGCCACGCTGGTCGAGGATCCGCAGTATCACTTCTGGTCGTTCGGCGCCGACCGCGGGCCCAAGGGCCAGCAGGCCGTCCGCGACTACTACACCGCCTTCGTGGCCAGCGGTGGCGCCGTGATCTCCTCGCCCAAGGAGCGCATCATCGTCGACGACATGAGCGTGTGCCACGAGGGCACGCTCACGACGCTCGCCTCCGGGAAGATCGCCACGGTCCGGGGTTATACGGTGCCCGATGGGTCGGGGCACTACCTGCTGCGCATGCGCAACACCGTGTTGTGGACCTTCGACGACCGGGCGCGGGCATACGGCGAAGATGCTTACTCGGTGATCCTCCCCGACGCCTGGGAGCCGGTCGAGACCTCTGAGCTCCCCGACTTCTACGTCGAGTACCTCACGAAGATCGGCCATCCGGTCTGATCAAAACGGCTGGATGCGACGCCGCGAGACGCCACGAGACGACCCGAGCAGGAAGGGGTTGTCTGGGGTCCAGGACCCGCCCGCAGCCGCTCCCTGCTCGGAGCCGTCAGCGCTTCGCCATCGTCACGGGACAACCACGGGGCAGGCCGTGGCCCCGCTCGTGGTGCACACGATGCGGCCCTGGATGGACGGGCTGATGGGGCTGTTGGCGGCGACGTAGGAGCTGAGATCCTGGTCCATGACCGCACGCGTGGTCACCCGGGCCAACACATTCGGGTACCCGTCGCCTCCCGCGGCGACGAAGTCGTTGGTGGTGAGGGTGTAGGTCGAGGCGGTGGTGAGGTCGATGGCTGCCCCGGTGCACGTGCCGTCAGCGGCCTGGCGAACGGCCGCCGCGACCCGAGATCCGGCCGCGGCCGAGATGTCGTACGAGAAGCACAGGCCCGACACCTGCGGGAAACGCCCATTGACAGCGGGCATCGCCGACACGCCGTTCTCGAGGAACGCGTCGAGCTCGGCGCCGCTGATCGTGACCGTCACCGACTCGTTGCCGAACGGGAGCACGGTGAGCACCTGTCCCGCGGTGATCGGGGAGGGCGGAGAAACGAACGCCGGGCAGAAGTCGGTGGCGAGATCGGTGGTCGGGCATGTGAGGTTCGCCCGCAATCCGCCCGAGTTGGTGAGGGCGAACTCGGTGGCGTAGGCGGAGCGCAGCGCGTCGGCGACGACGTTGCCGACGAGTGACTCGCAGGTTCGGCCATTGCCGTTGCCGCAGGCATCGGTCCTCGGGATCGCCACGGACGAGTTGCCGATGACCGTGTTCAGGATGGGCGCGAGCTGGGCCCGGTACGGGGCGAGCAGGTCGACGATCGCCTGATCGGGAGCGACGTTGGCGGCGAACGGGACGATCGTCTGGCTCGTGACCGAGAGCACGCGTTCCCCCTCGGAGTCGAGGGTGAGCTGGGTCTTGGAGTACGTGGCGCCCTTACTCAGGTTCTCGACCACCCGGATGCCGTTCACGACGCCGTTGAAAGCCACGTCGGTGTGATCGCCGAGGATGAGGTCGACGTCCTTGGCGCGCAGACCGTTGGCGAGATCGACGATCGGGCCTCGCGGCTGGTTCGGGTCACCGCCCTCGAAATGCGTGACACCCATGTGGGCGATGACCACGATGACGTCGGCGCCGTCGTCCTCGGCCTCGTCAATGGCTCGCCTGGCCGCCCGGACCGGGTCGGTGATCGTGATGGTGCCGAAGTTTCCCGGCGTGACCAGCGTCGGGGCCTCGGGGTTGGTGAGACCGATGACGGCGACCTTCACCCGGCCGAACAGGAAGATCTCGTAGGGCTCGACGCCGTCGAGGTTCTCGCGCAGTCGCCGGAGGTTCGCCGACAGGTACGGGAACTCGGCCAGGTCGATCATCTGCTGCAGGTGAGCGTTGCCTCGATCCCAGTTGTGATTGCCGAGCCCGTCGGCCGAGAAGCCCATCGCGTTCATGGCCAGGACGGCGGGCGTCTCCTCGAAGAAGTTCGACAGCGGTGGCGATGCTCCGAACGCATCGCCCGCGGTGAGCGTGATGGTGTTGGGGTTGGCGGCCCTGTCGGCCTTGAAGTAGCTCGACAACACGGCCGCGCCCCCGACCTGAGCCGTTCCGACCAGGATCGGATCGAGCTGGGCGTGCCAGTCGCTGACCGAGAGCACCTGGATGGTGACCGGCGGACGCGGGGGGCGCCGCCCGTCGCCTCCGGGATCGGCCGAGGCTGTCGAGACCGACAGGCCGACGAGTGCCATCACGGCAACGAGCACGGCGAGCTTGCGCATCATGATCCCCCGGTTGTCGACCGAACCGACATCTCCCAGACTAGGTGCTGATAAAAGGCACCGAAAGTGGGTGCTATTGCCCCGGGTGACGGGTCGGGTCGGGGCGGCGGGTAGTGCGAGCCGCACACGTATCGGCCGCAGGGGGAAG
>VFJJ01000129.1 GCA_009886115.1 Actinomycetota bacterium | reverse complement strand
CTTCGCCGTGGTGGTCGGGGCGCTCGTGCTCATGGTCTGGGGCCTCGCCCGCTCGGCGGCCCCGGCACCGGCTGCCACCGACGCCGTCGAGGCCCGCACCATCGAGACCCACATCCTCGAGGCCGGGGGCGACGTCCAGGCCGGGGTCGACGTCCTGGCCGAGGTCGACGTCTTGGCCGAGCCCGACGCCAGCGCGGAACCCGCAAGGCAACCCCACCGAGCCCTCGTCGATGCGGCGCGTCGTCTGCTCGTCCCCGGCGTGATCGGCCTGGCCGCGGCCACCGTCGCCCGCCTCGTGCTCACCGTCGCCGCGTTCGGTTCGGGCACGATCGACGGAGACGCCTGGACGGCTGCGCTCGATGTGCGCACGGGTGATCTCGCGCTCAAGTCCGTGGCCGTGCTCATCCCGCTGGTGTGGGCCACCACGATGATGCGCCGCGCATCCCGTCCCACCGACCTCGCTCCGCTGGCCGGCCTCCTGGTGGTGCTCGGCGTCTTCGAGGTGGCGGCCGGGCACTCGGGCAGCGGCGAACGCGCCGGAGCGGCCGTCGTCGTCACGACGGCGCATCTCATCGCCATGGGAGTGTGGCTGGGCCCGTTGCTCGGCCTCGTGCTGCTCGGCGGTCCGGCATGGTCGGCCCTCGATCAGGGCGAGCGCCGCAGCACCCGTCTGGCCTTCCTCGCGACCTTCGGCCGGATCGGGGGCGGCGCCCTGGTGACCGTCGTGCTCACCGGGGTGATCACCGCACGCGACCGGGTCGGCTGGAGCTTCTGGGACGAGGGCAACTACGGCACGCTGCTCACATTCAAGACCGCGATCGCGGCGCTGGTCGTGGTGCCCCTCGCCCTCTGGCACCGGATGCACCTCAACCGGCCCGAACCCGCGCGCGCGACGTTCGTCAGCTCACGACCGTTCGGGCGCACACTGCGCCTCGAGATCGCCGGGTTGTTAGCGATCGCCGGCCTGGCCTCCGTGTTGACGAGCGAGAACGTGGTTCGCACCCCGCCCGCTGACGCCGCCGCCGCCGCCGGGTTCGTGACCGCCGCACCCGGCGGGGAGGCCGCCGGAGAGGGCGGCTCGGAGGGCGCCGCCGCCGCAGGGGCGGTCACCGAGCCGCCGCCACCCACGACCGCAGCAGCCTGCGCCGATCCCTCCGTGAACCGTCCCGCGTGCTACGAGACCTACTTCGGCGGCGTCGTCCGGGGCCCGGGCGGGCCGACGGCGGCGCTCGACGAGCTGGCGGCGCTCATGAGCACCGACGAGTACGTCACGGCGCAGTGCCACCAGATCTCGCACGACATCGGCCACAGCGCCGCGGTTCAAGCTGGGGGCGACATCGCCGCCGCGTTCACCTACGGCACCTCCACGTGCTGGTCGGGTTACTACCACGGCGTCGTCGAGCAGACCATCGAGCAGTTCACCGACGACGACCTGACGGCCCGCATGTCGACGATCTGCCCCGCCGACCCGGCCGACCCGTACTCGTTCGACCGGTACAACTGCGTCCACGGCCTTGGCCACGGTGTCACGATCCGGACCGGGGGCGACGTGTTCGCGGCGCTGCCGTACTGCGAGGCCCTGGCCGACCCCTGGGACCGGTCATCGTGCGACGGCGGCGTGTTCATGGAGAACATCATCGAGGCCCAGGCCGGCTCCACGACCACGTCGCTCGATCCCGACGACCCCGTGTACCCCTGCAACGCCGTGGGTGACGAGCACAAGTACCAGTGCTACCAGATGGTCACGTCGACCATCCTCTGGCGCAACGGGTACGACTACGCAGCCGCCTTCGAGACCTGCGACACCGTCGAGGAGGGCTACGTGGCCGTGTGCTACCGGTCGATGGGGCGCGACATCAGCGGCGGCACCCTGCTCGACCCTGTCGAATCGGTGGCACTGTGCACACTGGGCTCGGAGGCGTTCCGTACCGAGTGCTTCGAGGGCGCGGCGGCCAACGCCACGCTCGATCGTCGTGACGGGGTGAAGTCGACCGAGCTGTGCGATCTGCTCGAGCCCCGCTACCAGATCAAGTGCTACGCGGCCCGAGACCAGATCCTCAGCACCTTCTGAGAGCTGAGAGCGGCACGTGATCTTCAGTCGTCGGCGTCGGCGTCGACGATGACCTCCACTCGGCCGCCGAGCTTGAGGACGCCGACGCGCCAGAGGATCTCCGAGGCGACCAGGACCGCCGCCACGATCACGAACGCCGTCGTCAACAGCTCGTCGGGGGGCCGGCGCAGCTCGTACAACCTCTTGCTCCAGCCCACCACGAAGGCCAGGAAGGCCAGGGCGGTCATCGACCCCAGGAGGGCGAGGCGCAACGGGTTCACCGGCCTGATCACGAGCCCGAGCACGATCAGGCTGGAGCCGATCAGCACGATCATCGCCGTGGTGCGGTGCTGCTCGAGCGTGCCCTCGCCCGAACGGCGGGCGATGGCGTAGGCCACGAGGACGGCCGTCCCGACGAGGAGGCCGGTCGGGATGGTGAAACGCAGCACCCGCTTGGCGAAATCGGTGCGGGCACGCTGACGGGCCGGGGCCAGGGCGAGGAAGAACCCGGGGATCCCGATGGCCAGGCTCGACACGAGCGAGAGGTGCCGGGGCACGAACGGGTACGGGGCGTGCACGATGCCGATGGCCACCGCCAACAGCAGCGCATACACGGTCTTGACCACGAACAGGTTGGCGACCCGCTCGATGTTGGCGATGACCCGGCGACCTTCGGCGACCACATGCGGCATGGTCGAGAAACGACCGTCGAGCAGCACGATCTGAGCCACCGCCCGGGTGGCCGCCGAGCCGTTGCCCATGGCGATGCCCATGTCGGCGTCCTTGAGCGCCAGCACGTCGTTCACACCGTCACCGGTCATGGCCACGACATGCCCGCGCGACTGGAGCGCCTTCACCATGGCCCGCTTCTGCTGCGGCGTGACCCGTCCGAACACCGTGTGGGTGCTGAGGATGTCGGCCATCAGCTCGGGATCGTCCTCGGGGAGCTGCCGGGCGTCGAAGGGCTGATCGGCTCCCGGGACGCCGACCCTGCGTGCCACCGCGCCCACGGTGACGGGGTTGTCGCCCGAGATCACCCGCACCTCGACGCCCTGACGCCCGAAGTACCTGATCGTCTCGGCCGCGTCGTCGCGCACCTTCTCGGCCAGGACGATCACCGCCGCCGGGCGCAGCCCCGCGGGGAGCTCCTCGGCTTCGGGCTGGGAAGCGGCGTGGGCCAGGAGCACGACCCGGCGACCGGCGGAGGCGTGTTCCTGGATCTCCGAGCCGATGGACGAGTCGACCTCGGTCGCTCCGGACCCACCGGTCGCATCGGTCATCGCCGCGAGGAGGATCTCGGGCGCTCCGATGATCCAGGTGCCGTTCCCGTCGAAGCTCGCCGCGCTCCACTTCCGGGCCGACGAGAACGCGACGGTGGCCGTCGACGACCAACCACCGTCTCGCTCGGCCTCTGACAACGGCTCGACGTGCTGGCCGATGGCAGCCATGGTGGCATTGGGGTTGGCCTCGGCGACGGCCATCGCCGCCAGGGCGCGCACGGGATCGGGGCTCCCGGCGGGCCAACCGTCGACCACGTCGATCGTGTCGACGGCGATCGAGCCGTCGGTGATCGTGCCGGTCTTGTCGAGGCAGATCACGCTCACCCGGGCCAGCACCTCGACCGCCGGGAGCTCCTGCACGAGACACTGGCGCCGGCCGAGCCGAACGACACCCACCGCGAACGCCACCGAGGTGAGCAGCACGAGACCCTCGGGCACCATGGCGACCAGCCCGGCCACCGCGCCGCGGGCCGCCTCGGTGAAGCCCAGGTCGTCCTCGGTGGCGGCCTGGCTCCAGATGAGGAGCACCGCGGCCGGCACCATCCCGATCGTCACCAGGCGCAGGATCCAGTTGACGCCCTGGCGCAGCTCGGAGTTGGTGAGCGTGAACCGCCTGGCTTCCTCGGCCAGCCTGACCGCGTAGGCGTCGGCGCCCACGTTCGTCGCCCGGTACCGACCCGAGCCGGCAGCGACGAAGCTGCCCGAGAGCACCTCGTCGCCGGGCACCTTCACGACCGGATCGGCCTCGCCCGTGAGCAGCGACTCGTCGATCTCGAGCCCGACGCCGTCGAGGACCAGCCCGTCGACGACGACCTGGTCGCCAGGACGCAGCTCGAGCACATCGTCCTGCACGACGGCGTTGGTGGCGATCTCGGAGATCGCGCCTTCGCGCACCACGCGAGCCTTGGGGGAGTTGAGGATCGCCAGTCGGTCGAGGGTCTTCTTGGCCCTCACCTCCTGGAAGATGCCGATCAGGATGTTGGCGAGGAGCACCACGCCGAAGAGGGCGTCGGCTCCGGGCTCGATGAGCAGGATCAGCACGAGCAGCCCGCCGATGAGGG
>VFJJ01000122.1 GCA_009886115.1 Actinomycetota bacterium | reverse complement strand
GCTCGAACTCAGGCTCGAACTCGGACTCAGGCTCGAACTCGGGCTCCGATTCGGGTTCGAGCGACTTCAGCGGAGGCTTCAGCGGGGGTTCGTGAAACGGGTTCGTCGCCCACCGAGGCGAGCGGTAGCATCCAACCACACCTTGGTGGGTGTAGCTCAGGCGGTTAGAGCGCCAGGTTGTGGTCCTGGAAGTCGGGGGTTCAAGTCCCCTCATCCACCCTCTCAGCGGGGCTCCGCCACGGCGGAGCCCTTCTGCTGCCCCCGCTCTCATCGCCGGGCCCCCCGGTCACCCCGATCTCGCATGGCCCAGCGCGACCCGCTTCGGTACACTCGCCCTCCCCACGACGGCGACACGTGGGCTCGCACCCCTAGCTCAACTGGCAGAGCAGCTGACTCTTAATCAGCGGGTTCCCGGTTCGAATCCGGGGGGGTGTACTGAAGAACTGCAGTTCAGGGAACTGGTCGTGCAATCGATCACATACGGTCGATAGCACGACCGGTTCCGACGCCCCGATCGCTCCGGTCCCGGCGCAGGCCCCCGTCACGGTGGGGGGCACGGCCGAGAAGATCCAGCACCAAGTCAGCGGCGGCGGCTCGCGAGGCGCGGGGATCGATCCTCACGCGACGGCGAGCGGGGGCGGCACGATCTTCACCGAGCCGATCCTGGTCGTGAACCAGAAGGCCAAGCTCATCGAGATCACGAACCAGTACGCGGTCTTCGACCGCAACGGCATCCAGCTCGGCTACGTCACCCAGGTCGGCCAGAGCACGGCCAAGAAGATCCTCCGCGTCGTCTCGTCGCTCGACCAGTTCCTGACCCACACCCTGCAGGTCTGCGACATGGGCGGGAACGTGCTCGTGCAGCTGACCCGTCCGGCCAAGGTGTTCAAGTCGACGGTGGTGGTCACCGACGCCAACGGAGCCGAGATCGGTCGGATCGTGCAACAGAACGTGATCGGCAAGATCCATTTCGGCTTGGAGTCGGGGGGCCACAGCTACGGATCGATCCATGCCGAGAACTGGCGAGCCTGGAACTTCTCGGTGCAGAACCACGAAGGCCGCGAGGTCGCCCGGGTCACCAAGACCTTCGAGGGTGTGGCCAAGACGCTTTTCACGACTGCCGACAACTACGTCGTGCAGTTCCATGAACCGCTCGTCGATCCTCTCCGGACCCTCGTGGTGGCCTCGGCGCTGTCGATCGACACTGCGCTGAAGCAGGACTCCCGCGGCCTGGGTTGACCGCGAGCAGGTCAGCGGCCACCCCCCGATAAGCACGCGATGCCGCCCGTTCCGCCCGAGGCGCCGGTCGGTCAGTAGATGTTCGACGTGCCGCCGCCGTCGAGGTGCATGTTGACGCCATTGACGAAACTGGCGCGGGGGCTGGCGAGATAGGCGACGGCGAAGGCGATGTCTTCGACCTGGCCGATCCGGTTCACGGTCTGCCCGGTGCCTTTCAGGATGTACTCCGCCGCTCGGGCGGTGTCGTCGCCCCAGCCCCGCTTGGCCGCGAACACGAGCAGGAAGTCCATGAGGCCGGCGGTCATGATCATCCCTGGTGTCACGGTGTTCACCGTGACACCCGTTGACGACAACGCCTTGGAGAGCCCCAACGACATGTTGATCATGGCCGCCTTGGACGGCCCGTAGTCGGGCTGGGCCGAGGTGGGGATGGTGCCGGCGGCACTGCCGATTTGGATGATGCGGCCCCAACCCCGTTCTCGCATCGGCGGCGCGAGGCGGTGGATGAGCCGGCCTGCCGCGATGACGTTCTTCTGGTACGTCGCCACCCATTCACTCACGTCGACATCGAACCAGGACTTCTTCTCCTCCTCCGACGCGCCCCCGGCGTTGTTGACGAGGATGTCGATACCGCCGAAGGCTTCCAGGGCGACCGTTGCCACGGCCTCTGCCCCTTCGTCGGTGGCCAGGTCGCCGATGGCCGAGGCGACCGTCGCTCCCCGCTCGGCGATCTCGGCAGCCACCCGGGCCAGACGTTCTTCGTTGCGCCCGTGCACGACGACCGATACGCCTTCGTCGGCCAGCATCTTGGCGATACCCGCGCCGATTCCCGAGCTGCTCCCCGTGACCAGCGCACGCTTTCCCTGAAGCTGAAGATCCATGCCTGCCGACTCCCGTCGTCGTTGCCTACCTGGCGTGACGCTGGTGACCGCCCCTGCGATGATGACGCAGGAGTCTGGGCAACGCCGCGGATTGCGACCCTAACCACCACGACGACACGGGAGCACGACCATGCGGGACAAGAGGATCCTCGTCACCGGACCGGCGGGTCAGATCGCCTTCCCTCTCGTGGCCGAGCTGGCCCGCGACAACGAGGTGTGGGGTATCGCCCGCTTCGGCGATCCTGCGACGCGCCAACGGGTCGACGACCTCGGCTGCGCGACCGCGCAGGTCGACCTGGCCGAGCCTGACTGGACCGGGCTCCCCGACCGCTTCGACCACGTGCTGCACCTGGCGATCTTCCAGACTGCAGAGCCCGACTACGAACAGGCGATGCGGGTGAACGCCGAAGGCACCGCGCTGCTCATGAGCAGGTTCGCCAACGCCGAGTCGTGCCTGATCGTGTCGTCATCGGTGGTGTACGCCAACGTCGCCGACGGGGCGCACCGTTTCGTCGAGACCGATCCACTCGGCGACAACCGGGCGCCGTACTCGCCGGCGTACGGCATCACCAAAGTGGCTCAGGAGGGAGTGGCCCGCGGACTCGCCCGTGCGCTGGGCCTGCCGACCACCATCGCCCGCATGAACGTGTCGTACAGCACCACCGGCGGTCTGCCTGCATACCAGCTCGACATGATCGTCAACGACATGCCGGTGCCGGTGATGACAGGCGGGGCCTGGTTCAACCCCATCGAGCAGGCCGACATCAACGCGCAGGTCCCGAAGCTGCTCGACGCGGCGACCGTCCCCGCGACGATCGTCAACTGGGGCGGCGACGACGCGGTCAGCTCCGAGGAGTACCTCGAGCACCTGGCGGCGCTCGTGGGCAGGAAGGTCACGATCGACTACACCGCCGCCGGTATCCCGGGGCGAGCGCTCGACAACACCCGACGCCAGGCCCTCATCGGCGGCTGCTCGGTGGGGTGGCGCGACGGCCTCGTCGCCCTGGCCCGACACCGTTATCCCGACCTCGCGGTGCACTGACCGGCTCGCTGTGGGGTCCGAGCCTGGCGATCTCGCGGCGCCGCGTCGAGCAGCGCGGTACGTTGCCGACCATGGGAGCATTG
Organism: Actinomycetota bacterium; assembly: GCA_009886115.1. GTDB lineage: Bacteria > Actinomycetota > Acidimicrobiia > IMCC26256 > VFJJ01 > VFJJ01. Next base: position 9,113 of record VFJJ01000122.1, on the reverse strand, counting down.
GACGGGCGGGTGGCGGTGGTGACGGGCGGGGCGTCGGGCATCGGTCGGGCGACGTGCCTGCGGTTGGCTGCTGACGGGGCACGGGTCGTCGTGGCCGACATCAACGCGCTCGGTGCCACAGCCGTGGCCGACGAGATCACAGCCGGCGGCGGTGCCGTTGGCAGGGCGAGCGATCGACCGCGGGGCGAGGCGATAGCGGTCGGGGCCGACGTGTCACGTGAGGCCGACGTCGTCGCCATGATCGAGGCGGCCGTCGACACCTGGGGACGGCTCGACGTCCTGCACAACAACGCCGGCGTGACCGACGCCGCCGTCGTCGGGCGAGACGGCGACATCCAAGCGATGGACGTCGAGCTCTGGGACCACATGATGGCGGTGAATCTGCGGGGCCCGATGCTCGGGGTGAAGCACGCCCTTCCCCACATGCTGGCGGTGGGACGGGGCTCGATCGTCAACACCTCGTCCACCGCCGGGTTGACGGGCGACGGCGTGTACGCGGCGTACGGATCGTCGAAGGGCGGCTTGAACTCGTTCACCAGGTACGTGGCGACCATGTACGGCAAGCGGGGTGTGCGCTGCAACGCCGTTGCCCCGGGCGTGGTGGTGACGCCGAACGCCCGGGAGCACTTCGACCCCGTGCTGCTCGGGATCTACGAAGACCATCACCTGACCCCCACCTTGGGCTCGCCCGAGGACGTCGCCGCGGTGGTGGCGTTCCTGGCGTCCGACGACGCCCGTTTCGTGACCGGTCAGATCGTGAGCGTCGACGGGGGCCTCCTCAGCCACTTCCCGACGTTCGCCGCGCTCCATCTCGGCAAGGCCGGGCCGAGCTGACGCCTCCGGGCGTGCGCCCCGTCAGCAGCTGAGGACGGTGCGGAGGCCGCGGCTGGCGCGGAGGTCGTCGAGGCCGAGGTTGATGTCGCTCAGGGGGCGCCGGGCGGTGATCATGCGTTCGAGATCGATCCGGCCCTGGCGCCAGAGGCCGATGATCTTGGGAACGTCGCGCTGGCTGTGGCAGGAGCCGAAGAGGCAGCCGATGAGACGCTTCTCGGTGGCGAGCAGGAACACGGCCGGCTCGATGCTCAACGACTCGCTGGCCGATGGCGCGCCCACCATGACCGTGGTGCCGCCGTTGCGGGTGGCGAACAGGCCCTGCTTGACGAGCGCGACGCTGCCCGCGGCGTCGAACGCGTAGTCGACGCCGATCCCGCCCGTGAGCTCGTAGGAGCGGGCGACCACGTCGTCGGCGGTCGGGTCGAGGACGTCGGTGGCGCCGAAATCGGAAGCGGCGTCGCGGCGGCTCGACACCGGGTCGGACACGATGATCCGTGAAGCCCCGGCCACCCGGGCCCCCTGCACGATCGAGATACCGATGCCTCCCAGGCCCATCACGAGGACCGTTGCGCCAGCCTCGACCCGGGCCGTGTTGAGCACGGCGCCCACGCCGGTCTGGAGCGCGCAGCCGATCACGCTGGCCACATCGAGCGGCACGTCGGGCGGGATGCGTACCGCGGCGTTCTGGTCGATCAACGCGTGCTCGGCGAAACCGCCGACGCCGAGGCCTCGATAGACCAGTGCCGCACCACGCGAGAGCGGCGACGTGCCGTCGGGGAAGAGCCCCGAGAACGTGATGGCCGCTGCACACAGCGTGGGCTGGTTGCGGGTGCAGTAGTAGCACTGGCCGCACGCGGGCATGGGGCTGATGACGACGGGATCCCCCGGCGCCACCCGGGTCACGCCGGCGCCGACGGCCTCCACGACACCGGTGGCTTCGTGGCCGAGCACGACCGGGACCGCCGTGGTCGACGGCGAGTCGATGACCGTGAGGTCGGAGTGGCAGATCCCGCAATGGTGAACCCGCACGAGCACCTGGCCCGGACCAGGGTCGGCGATCGTGATGTCGTCGATCACCAGGGATGTGGCCGGAGCATCGAGAACCGCAGCGCGCATGGCCGCACCCTAACGCCGCTCCCCGGTGCCCGTCATGGGATCGGATCGCACGCATCGCACACATCGCACACATCGCACGCATCGCACGACCGAGCGGCGTCGTGTGCACAGCGAGGGCCATGCCTACTGCTCGACGGCCGCCAGCGAGACCTCGACCAGCGTGCTCGAGAACGCGACGCCGCCACCCCAGTCGGCGAGGGCGTCGTTGGTGAGCGAGTTGGCCGTGGCCGCTTCACCGTGCTGGACCTGACCCCACCCGAACGGGACCGACACCAGCCCGGGGCGCACCCGGGTGCCCAGGCGGGCCGGGAGCGTGAGCGTGGCCCGGTCGTTGTGCACCAGCACGCGATCGCCGTCGCCGATGCCCCGAGCGGCGGCATCGACCGGGTGGATCTCGACGAACGGACGGCCCTCGATCGGCGCATGGGCCGGGAGGTGGCCGTACGACGAGTTGAGGAACCGGGTGTGCTGCTTGGGCGTCAGGAGCTGGAGCGGGAAACGTCGCCGTGCTTCCTGATCGCCATCTGGGCCCTCGGTTGCCCCCACGTACTCCGGCGGGTTGACCTCGCCCAGGTCGGCTCGACCCGTCGGCGTCGCGAAACCCCCGTCGCGGTACGGGCCCAGATCGTCGGGCAGGTCGAGCCGGGCCCAGCCCCGCGTTCGCAACGCGGCGACGTCGACCCCGCCCGTCGGCGCCAGCCCCATGGCGAGCAGCTCGTCGTCGGTTGCGAACAGCTCGGGCTCGGTGAACCCCATGGCCCGGGCCAGTCGCCGCCACAGCTCGGTGTTGGGCACCGCTTCGCCGAGCGGGGCGATGGCCGGCTCGTTCCAGCCGAGATACAGGTGCCCCCACGCCGGCACGACATCGCGTTGCTCGAGCTGCGTCGTCGCAGGAAACACGATGTCGGCGAAACGGGCGGTGTCGGTGAGGAACTGCTCGCTCACCACGCACAGGAGGTCGTCGCGGACCAGGCCCTGCCGGATGAGCCCGGCATGGGGCGCGGTGACCACCGGGTTGCCGTTCCACACGAACAGCGCCCGCACCGGGGGGACGAGCGACTCGTCGGTGAGGGCCCGGCCCAGATGGTTCATGCTGATGGCCCGTGGCTCGCCTGCCGGCCAGAGCTGTGGTGCTGCGAACGCGTTGACGTCGACCACGCCGTCGAACCAGGTGCCGACGCTGCGCGCGTACCCGCCACCGCGCTCGCGCCAGGCCCCCGTGAGCGCGGGCAGGCACGAGAGCGTGCGGAAGAACATGGCGCCGTGCTCGTGGTGCTCGGCGCCGATGAGCGTGCGGATGAACGACTTGCGGGTGCTGCCGTAGAGCGCTCCGAGACGTTCGACGTCGGCGGGATCGAGTCCGCACGCAGCAGCGGCCCGGGCCGGGGTCCACCCGGCCGCCTGCTCGGCGAGCGCTTCAAACCCGGTGGTGTGGCGCTCGAGGTAGTCGTGGTCGAGGTGGTCGTCACGCACGAGGACGTGCACCACGCCGAGCATCAGCGCCACGTCGGTGCCCGGCAGCGGCTGGAGGAACCAATCGGCCTGCTCGGCCGTCGCCGTCCGCAACGGGTCGATCACCACGATCGTGGCCCCTTTGGCCCGGGCCTCTTCGACGAACGGCCACAGATGGCGGTTCGTGAGGCGGGTGTTCGTGCCCCACAACAGCACGAGCTCGGCGTGGCGCACGTCGCTCGGATCGGACGCGCGTCCCGACCCGAGCGTGGTGGCCGTCCCCGCCGCCGCCGTGGCACCGCACAGCTCGCCCACCTGACGGCTCGCCCCGAGGCGGGCGAAGAACCGTTGGTCGAGACTTTTCATCTGCAGCAGGCCCTGGGTGCCGGCGTCGCGCCAGGGCAGCACGGACTCGCCGCCGAGCTCGTCGAGGATCTCGTGCAACCTCGCGGCGACCTCGGCGAGCGCGTCGTCCCACGAAACGGGCTCGAACGCGCCATCGCCCTTGGCTCCGACCCTCCGCAGCGGCGTGAGGATGCGGTCGGGGTGGTACACGCGCTCGAGGAACCGGTTGACCTTGGGGCACAGCTCGCCCTGCGAGAACGGGTGCTCGGGATTGCCCCGCAGCGACACGGCCACACCATCGGTGACGGTGGCGATCCATCCGCACGAGTCGGGGCAGTCGTGGTGACAGGTACCGAGGACGGTCTGCGTGGACATGGGCCGAGTCTACGAACGCCCCCCGTCGAACCCGTGCGGATTCACGAGATCGGGGGTACCGAGTCTGGAGTGTCTCACCGGCCCCGTACGCTCTCGCACATCGCTCGAGACCGGAAGGAGCGAACACGTGTCCGTCCACGCCGAGATCGACACCGAAGCGCTCGATGGCGAGGCGCTCGGGTTGCTCCGCCAGCTCACCCGCAACCCGGCAGCCGAGTTCCGTGACGACCAGCTCGACGTGATCCGCCGCCTGGTGAGCGACCGCCAACGGGTGCTCCTCGTGCAGCGCACCGGCTGGGGCAAGAGCGCGGTCTACTTCATCGCCACCCGCATGCTCCGCGAGCGCGGCGCCGGCCCGACGCTGCTCGTCTCGCCGCTGCTGGCGCTGATGCGCAACCAGATCGAAGCCGCCGAGCGGATGGGGGTTCGCGCGGCCACCGTCAACAGCGCCAACCGCGCCGACTGGCAGGAGATCGAAGACCAGCTCGAGGCCGGAGCCATCGACATCCTCCTGATCTCGCCCGAGCGTCTCGCGAACAGCCAGTTCCGATCCGACGTGCTGCCTGAGGTCGGTCGGCGCAGTGGCCTGCTGGTGATCGACGAGGCCCACTGCATCTCCGACTGGGGCCACGACTTCCGCCCCGACTACCGGCGCCTCGTGCGGGTGCTCGACCTGCTGCCGCCCGGCGTTCCCGTGCTGTGTTGCACGGCCACGGCCAACGACCGGGTCGTCGCCGATGTCACGGCGCAGCTCGGCTCTGCGTTGGCACCCGTGCGGGGCCCACTGGGGCGCGAGGGGCTGGCCCTCCAGGTGCTCGACCTTCCTCGGCCCGCCGACCGCATGGCGTGGCTGGCCGATACGATCCCGCGCCTGGCCGGGACGGGCATCGTCTATTGCCTCACGATCGCCGACACCGAACGGGTCTCGGCCTGGCTGCGTTCGCGGGGAATCGACGCCGTGGCCTACAGCGGGGCGACGGCCGCGAACGAGCGGCCGGGCATCGAGCAGGCGCTGCTCGCCAACGAGGTGAAGGTCGTCGTGGCCACCTCGGCGCTGGGCATGGGCTTCGACAAGCCCGACCTGGCGTTCGTCATCCACTACCAGGCGCCCGGATCGCCGATCGCGTACTACCAACAGGTCGGGCGGGCCGGGCGAGCGCTCGACGAGTCGAGGGGTGTTCTCCTGCGGGGGGCCGAAGACCGCGACATCCAGGAGTACTTCATCCGCACGGCGTTTCCCCCGGCCGAGCTGACCGAGCGGATCGTGACGATCCTCGAGGAACGGGCCGCGCCCATGTCGACCACGGCGTTGCTCGACGACGTCAACCTCCGCAAGAGCCTGCTGGAGCAGGTGCTCAAGACCCTCGAGGTCGACGGTGCCGTCGAGCGTCGCGGCAACACGTGGTTGCGTACCCCCCAGCCCTGGTCGTTCGACGCCGACCGGGCCGCGTCGGTGATGGCGCTGCGGCGCACCGAGCAGCAGCAGATGAACGACTACGCCGCGACCGACCGCTGTCGGATGGAACAACTGCGGAGCTACCTCGACGACCCGGAAGCCGGGCCCTGCGCTATCTGCGACAACTGCCGGGCTTCGGCCGGTCCAGCGGGCTTCCCGATCGACCCGATGTTGCAGCAGCTGGCCACCGACCACCTGCGCGGCGCCGATCGGGTGATCGAGCCGCGCAAGCAGCTCCCCAACGGCAAGGCCATCGCGCTGAGCCATCGTCTCCAGGCCGGTCGGGCACTCGCGCTGTGGGCCGACGGAGGCTGGGGCGACCAGGTGCGCCACGGCCGAGAGGTCGACGGTCGTTTCGCCGACCCGCTCGTCGACGCGGCCGTCGCCCTGCTCGAACGCCGATGGCTGCCTCGACCGGCGCCGACGTGGGTGACGTTCGTCCCGTCGCTGCGCCGACCTGATCTCGTCGCCGATCTCGCTCAGCGCATCGCTGCCGCGCTCGGGCTGGCGTGCGAGCCCGTCATCATCAAGGTGCGCGAGACCGATCCCCAGGCCGCCATGCACAACAGCGCGCAGCAGCACGCCAACGTCCGGGGCGCGTTCACCGTCGCCGGACCCGTCCCTTCGGGGCCTGTCCTCCTCGTCGACGACACCGTCGACTCACGGTGGACGCTCACGGCGATCGCCTGGAAGCTGCTCGACGAAGGCTCGGGGCCCGTGCACCCCTTCGTGCTCGCCGACGCCGCCGGTCGATCCCCCGCCTGACCGACGACGAACCGCTGATCTCCTGTCGACGAACTGCATCTCTGGGTAGCGGCAAAAGTATGGTTGGGTATTCGACGAAACTCACGGTAGAGCTTCGACCAAAGTATTATTTGATTGGCGACAAAAGTCTGGTTGGAGTGCTACGGTCTGCCCGATGGACGCAACACTGATCGCGAGGCGGGCCCTCGGGAGTGCCGTCGAATCGCTCACGAGCTTCCGGGCCGTGGTCATCCAGGGCGCCCGTCAGGTCGGCAAGTCGACCCTGGCCCACATTGTCGCCGGGGAGCTGGCGGCTCCGATGGTCACCCTCGATCGGGAAGAGGACCTGAGCGCAGCCCGTGACGACCCGGCACTGTTCCTCGATGCGCTCGGAACACCAGCCGTCATCGACGAGGTGCAGCGGGGAGGCGATCAGCTGATCCTGGCCCTCAAGCAACGACTCGACCAGTCTCGTGCTGCCGGCCAGTACGTTCTGACCGGCTCCACCAACTTCTTGACCACCCCGACGATCTCGGAGAGCCTCGCCGGGCGCATCGACCTGATCACCTTGTGGCCGCTGTCGATGGGCGAGCTGATGGGTGGCTCCGACGGATTCGTCGACCGGTCGTTCACCGGCGCCTCCGAGCTCCTCGGTCATGGCGCAGGTACGCCGAGTCGACGTGAGTACCTCGAGCTCATCTGCCGCGGTGGCTTCCCGGAACAGCAGCGGTTCACCGACCGGGCCCGCCGCCGCTGGTTCGAGCGGTACCTCGAGACTGTGCTCCGCCGGGAGGTGGAGACCGCGGTCGACCTCCGCCGCTTCGACGCCCTGCTGGGCATGGCGAGATTGCTCACGGTGAACACCGGCTCGGAGCTGGTGCTCGCGCAGCTCGCCGACAACCTCGGTATCAATCGCGTCACTGCCGAGGCCTACGAGCCCTGGATCGAGACGACCTTCCTGGTCCACCGCCTCCCAGCGTGGGGCCGCAAGGTCGCGTCCAAGATCATCCGTCGCCCGAAGCTCCACGTGTGCGACACCGGGCTGGCGGCCGCGATCATGGGCAAGGGCCCCGATGCACTGGGCCGCCTCAACGACCCGTCGGTCGGGGCGCTGGTCGAGTCGTTCGTGATCGCCGAGATCGCCAAGCAGCTCACCTGGTCGGGAGTCTCCGCTCGACTGCACCACCTGCGCGATCGCGATGGCCTGGAGGTCGACGCCATCGTCGAGGCGAGCGACGGCCGGGTCGTGGCGGTCGAGGGCAAATCCTCCACGATCGCCCGCCCCATCGACGCGGCACCCATGGCAACGCTGCGAGACAGACTCGATCGGGTCGGACACGATTTTGTGGCCGGGATCGTCTTCCACACCGGCGATCGGCGAGTGACCCTCGGCGACCGCCTCGTCGGGCTACCCATCGCCGATCTCTGGACCTGACCGGCTGCCGGCTGCCCCCACACCACACACCGGCGTTCTTTGCGTCTACAACCGCCTGTACGATGACCCTGGACACAAAGAAGGCGCCATGAACGACGATGTGAATGACGACGAGCTGGCGGCGCTGGCCCTGGCCGCCGACCCCTCAGAGAACCTCGGCGACGACGCCGTGAGCGTGTGGACCGCTCTCGGGATCGACCGCCGATCGCCGTTGCCGCTGTGGTACATGCCGCCGGCGACCGGCGGGACGGCTCCCCGCCCGGGATGGCGCCGCCGGGCTGCGGTCATCGTCATCGTGGCGTTCCTGACGATCAACGCCTACGGCCTGTGCAACACCTACGGCGACATCCTCTCCCGCTGACGCTCACGCTCATCGAGGACGCCAGCGACACCGAGCGTACGGAGCGGGACCGCTCGAGTTGTTCATCTACCACAAAGGGTGCGCTTGCCGACGCCGGCCGCGGGAAATCGCTAAGTTAAGGCGTGCTCGATGGTGGCGCCAGAGCGGCGACTCGGGCATGCTGGCGGCAACTCAGACACGAGGGGTGGAGCGAACCATGGGTAGATCAACTCGGAGCATCGCCAAGGTTGCTGTGCTGGCATCGCTGGTGGCACTCGTCGGGACGAGCACCGGCGCTTCAGGCCTGGTTCCGTCGGCTCCGCCGTTCAGCCCACCCGAGGTCGGCGTGTTGCGCCTGCACCTCGGGGCCACCGACTACTTCCGCTTCGACCCGGTCGTCGGTTCGGCTGTGACGCAGTCGATCGCCGTCCCTTCGGGCTGTGCCGTTACCCCGGACACCACGCTGGTGAACCTCACGCCGCAGCCGGCTCCCAGCCAGGGCACCGTCGGCCTGTTCGACAACGGGCTGGGCGTGCGGGTCAAGGGTGAGGGAACCGGAACGCCGTGCGGGCGGATCAACGGCACGAGCCAGGCCCTGGTGCTCGATCTCAACGACCTCATCAGCCCCATCAGCTCCATCGCTACCTACGAGATCGACTACGCCGAGCTCGACATCGAGGCCAAGGGGGGCGCCACGGCCAAGGCCGTGATGTACCTCGACGGCGTCGTGATGGGGACCGACCTACTTACGACCGGAGCCAACTCCGACTCCGGCCCCGACTCCACCGACGGCGACAACTTCCGTTGGCTGGTCGCACCCGACAGTGGTGTTCCCTTCGACAAGCTGGTGCTGACCGTCGACGCGTCCACGCCGGATGGGGCCATATCGCTCGAAGGTGGGGCCGACGGCACCCTTCCGCAGCCCGGCGGCCTCGGCGACCCGCTGAACCTCAACACGAACGACTCGCTGTTCCATCTCGTCGACATCGACGGCGTCCTCAACTGCGGCGACACGG
>VFJJ01000105.1 GCA_009886115.1 Actinomycetota bacterium | reverse complement strand
TCGAGGATGGCGCTGGGCGAGACGTCGAGCAGCGCCGCCAGGCGTTCGCCGTCGCCCCCATGGGGCCCCGGTGGGAACCGCACCGGCCCCGGGCGTCGCTCGTCGATCAACGGAGCCTCCTGTCGGGACGGGCTCCGGCATCGCGCACGGCTCGGCGGGCCCCCCCGATGCGAGAGCCGAGCGTGCCGAGAGCGCCGAGCGTCCCCAGGACGGCGAGTACCGCCAGCTCGGTCCGGTCGACGAGACGAATGGCCGCGGCGATGTCGACAGGCTGCGGCCGGGGTCCCGAGCCCAGCGCGGGACGGTCCTCGTGCCGGTCGCCATAGCGCAGGGGGCCACCGAGTTGGCGGCCGAGGGCCGCGGCGACGGCCGCCTCGGCGACGCCGGCGTTGGGCGACGGGTGCGCCGGTGCATCGTGGCGGACCGCCGACCAGACGGCTCCCGCCCGGCTCGGGTTCGTGGCGGCGACGGCCAGCGCGAACAGGCGAGCCGGCAGGTAGTTGGCGACATCGTCGAGACGGGCCGAGGCCCAGCCGAATTGCTCGTAGCGGGGGCTGTGGTGGCCGACCATGGCGTCCATCGTGTTCACCGCCCGGTAGGCGGCCACCCCGGGAGCTCCGGCGACGACGGCCCAGAACACCGGGGCCACGACCGCGTCGACGCTGTTCTCGGCGAGCGACTCGATGACAGCAGCGGCGATCGCTGATGCGTCGAGCCCGCGCGGATCACGTCCCACGAGCGACGGCAGCTCGGCCCGCGCGGCGTCGAGGTCGTCTCGGGCGCAGGCCTCGCCGATGCTCGCGGCCACCCGGCGCAGCTCGCGTCCCGCCGTGACCATGGCCACCGCCACGGCGGTCGAGCGGATCGCGGCCCCTCCCAGAGCACCCACGGTGACCCCGATCGCCGTGTACGCCACGCCATCGCGGCGCCGGTCGCGCCACACCAACCCCTCGACGCGGGTCATGGCCCGGCCGAACACGGCGACGGGATGCACACGCGGCGGCGGCTCGCCGAAGCTCCGGTCGAGGAGGAGCCCGAGCGCGGTAGCGGCCGACCGACGGGCAAGACGACCGCTCACGGCCCGGCCGCGCACGGCCCGGCCGCTCACGGTGTGGCCGCGCACGGCCCGGCCGCTCACGGTGTGGCCGCCAGCGCGAGCAGGGCCGCGGTCTCGCCCACCAGCACGACGGCGCCGAGCACGTCGCCGGTGAAACCGCCGAGTCGGCGTCGGGCGAGTGCCGTCACCCCGAGCGCCACGGCGACCAGCGCGGCCGAGGCAACCACGGCCGTGAGCACGGCTCCCGGGCGCGTCCGGTCGACGGAAACGACGAGCAGCGCCGCAGCAGGCAGCACCCACATCAGGTGGAGTCGGCTGGCGCCGGCGATGAAGGGTGTCGTGATCCCGCGATCGCGGGCGTAGGGAACGAAGGCAGGGATGGCGGCTACGACCGTCCGGCTCATCGACCACACGGCGATCAGGGCGATGGGCGCGAAGCTGGCGCTCCCGCTGCCACCGTTCCACGAACCCCCGCCGGCCTCACCGGCGCCGGAGAGCGCAGCCCAGCGCAGGAGCACGACGATCGCGATCACGCCGACGCCGAACGCGCCGACATCGGGCTGGCGCATCACCGCCAGCCGCCGTTCCCGGTCGAGATGTGGCAGCAGGCCGTCGGCCGTGTCGGCCAGGCCGTCGAGGTGCAACATGCCGGTGATCGCGAGATCGACGGCCACGGCGACGGCGGCAGCGACGCCCGGCGACCAGAGTTGCTGCGCGCCCCACCACGAGCCGCCGACCACGGCCCCGACGGCCGCGCCGACGAAAGGGAACCAGCGCATGGTCGTGTGGTCGGGTGCGCGGGACCGGCCCAGCACCGTGAGGAAAGCCACGGCGCTCAGCACGACGGCGGATCGTCGGCCACGGGTCGAAGGGGCCTGGACGGCTCGGGTGCCAGACCGGCGAGCTCGGATGTCGCGATGAGGTCGATGGCTCGACCGGCGACGACGAACAGGACCCGCTCGGCGATCGCGCTGACCCTCTGGTTGAGCTCGCCGAGCACGTCGACGAAGCGACGCCCGAGCTCCGACACGGGATGGACCGAGAGGCCGACTTCCTCCGAGACCACGATCGTCGGGTCGCGACGCGCTGCGAGCGCGGCGACGATGGGCTCGAGCTCGACCCGGAGATCGAGATGCAGTCCGACCCACGAGCCCAGCGAGTCGACCAGCACGATGCCCGGTGCACCAGCGATGACGGCAGCGAGCTCCGACCGGCTGGACTCGATCGTCGTCCAGGTGTCGGGGCGGCGAGCCTGGTGCATGGCGACTCGCGCGAGATGGTCGTGATCGTCGGGGACCGGGCTGGCCGTCGCCACATAGGTCACGGCGCCACCGCCTCCGCCAGCGGCGGCGATGTTGGCTGCGAGCCGTTCGGCCACGGACGATTTCCCCGAACGCGTGCCTCCGAGCACGAGGGTGATCATCGGGAGCGCTCGATCCCCGAGGTGACCGCCCTGTAGACCGCGCGGGCCACGCTGGCGCCGCACGCCGAGCGGGGCCCGGCGAAGATCTCGGGATCGCCCTCGACCGGCCAGCACACGACCACGGCGTCGCTGGCCGTGCCGGTCCCGGGTACCGAGGCATCGAGCAGGGCCTGGCTCTTGGCCTCGGTGATGGTGATGACGGTGTTGACCGCCGCCGCCGGGCTCAGCGCGACCGGGAGCTGAACCACGATGTTGATCGTGCCGGCACGCCACGCCGTGGATGCTCCGTCGGTGGCAGCGGCCCACGTGGGGCTGGTGATGCCGACGGTGGCGTCGACGTGGACCCCACCGTCGTCGGCTTTGGTGCAGCGCGTCACGTCGGCGGCGGTGAACAGGACGGTCCCGTCGCCGGTGAGGCCGAGCGCAGCAGCGACCTCACGCCCGTGCCCGTCGAGATCGGTGCGGTTGTACGCGAGATCGACACCCACGTTCAGCGCCCAGTCGAGCCGCCGCCAGCCCCCACCGACGGCGGCCGACGACAAGGCCATGGGCCGGTTGGTGAAGCGCCACTCCAGCACCGGCCGCGTGTCGGGGCCGGCGAGGTGTCGGAGCTGGGCCGGAGCCGCGGCGCGATTCAATAGTCGATCCCCTTCATCGCGCGAATCCCCGAGTCGTAGGCGTGCTTGATGTTGCGCATCTCGGTGGCGGTGTCGGCGACGGCGACGAGTGCCGACGGCGCGTCTCGGCCGGTCGCGACCACGTTGACCTTGGGCGAGCGGTCGACGATCGCCCGCACCACGGCGTCGGCGTCGATCCATCCCCAGTTCATCGGATACGTGATCTCGTCGAGCACGACCAGTCGATGCGAACCTTGCTCGAGAAGGCTCGCCGCGTGAGCCCAGGCGGCGCGGGCGACGGCTTGGTCCTCGGTGAGGTCGGCGCTGTCCCAGGTGAAGCCGGCTCCGAGTGCCCACCAGTCGGCGCCGAGCTCCCGGGCGATCTTCTCCTCGCCGACATTCCACGAACCTGATTTCAGGAACTGCACGACAGCTACGGGCCAGCCCCGGGCGATCGAACGCATGAGCACCCCGAACGCCGCGCTCGACTTCCCCTTCCCGTCACCGGTGTTGACGAGCACGAGCGACTCGGCCCGTCGGAGCCCGTCGGGACGGGGATCGTCGGTGGGCGGCTGATCTGCCGACGACGGGTCGGCCGGCGGCGTGTCGAGATCGCTCATCGCGTGGGCTCCAAGGTCGTGGGGGTGCTCGACTCGGGAGGCTCGGTCACACGAGCGCGCCCGGGCCAGAGCGGGACCTCACGGCGGCGTTGCACGGCGACCGTGACGCCGCCGTGCCCATCGACCGTCGTGGTGGCGGCGACGCCCCAGCACGTCTCGATGAGCTCCGGGGTGAGCACCTGGGCTGGGCGGCCATGGGCGATCAGCCGGCCGGCGCTCATCACGGCAACGGTGTCGGCGAACTGGCCGGCAACCGAGAGGTCGTGCATGGTCGTGATGACGGTCAGGCTCCGCTCGGCGCGGAGCTCGGCGATGAGCTCGAGCACGGCGAGTTGATGGCCCACGTCGAGGAACGTGGTCGGCTCGTCGAGCACCAGGACCGGCGTGTCCTGGGCCAGGGCTCGCGCCAGCACGACCCGCTGCCGCTCGCCGCCCGAGAGGCTCTCGAGCGTTCGGGTCGAGAGCTCGTCGAGATCGAGCCGCTGGGCGACGGCGTGGGTCCGCCGGCGGTCTTCCTCCGAAGCGGCGAACCGCAGACCCTGATGCGGCGCCCGGCCGAGCAGCACGTAGTCGAACACGGCGATCCCCGGTGGTATCACGGGATGCTGGGGAACCACGGCGATCAGCCGAGCTCGTTCGCGCGCGCTCAGGTCGCCCAGTGAGCGGCCTCCGATGCTCACGCTGCCGGCGTCGAGGCCGCTCCCCGCCAGCGTGCGCACGAGCGTGGTCTTGCCGGCGCCGTTGGGTCCGAGCAGCGAGACCCACGATCCGCCGCTGACACTGAGGTCGACGCCGTCGACGACCCGTCGACCGCCGCGCTGCACCGCGGCACCAGCCCAGGCGACGTCGACGGCCGCCGTTCGGCCGGGCGCGACCGGCTCGTTCGGGACTCGGGCGGTCATGCCTCAGACCCCCGGCGCAGGATCAGCAGGAAGAACGGCGCGCCGATGAACGCCGTGATCACGCCGATGGGGAGCTCGGCCGGGGCCTGCACCGTCCGGGCCGCGATGTCGGTGAGAACCAGGAAGGCGCCACCGAACAGGAACGACAGGGGAATGACCTGGCGATGCGACACGCCGGTCAAGCGGCGCACGACATGCGGAACGATCAAGCCGACGAAGCCGATGAGGCCGCTCACGGCGACCGCCGCTGCCGCGCCCAGCGATGCCGCGCCCAGCACCACCAATCGAACTCGGCGGGGTCGCATGCCGAGCGACGCCGCTTCGTCGTCGCCGACGGCCAGAACGTCGAGGGCCCCGACCGAGAGCGTGAGGACGACGACACACGCCACCGCGTACGGTGCCAGCAGCCCGACCTCGCCCCACCCGCTCGTCGAGAGTCGGCCCAGCAACCAGGAGTAGACCTGACGCAGCGACTCCGCATGTCGTTGCTGCACATAGGTTTGCACCGCGGTGAGGAAGCTGGCGACGGCTACGCCGGCCAGGATCAGGGTGCTGGCCGTTCCCGATCGTCCCCGCCGTGTGCCCAGCATCCCCGCGGCGGCGACGGCGACCAGTGCGCCGACGAATGCGGCCAGCGGCACGGGATCGACCACGCCGATCCCATCGCCAACCCCGCTCACGATGGCCAGGGTCGCTCCGAGGCCGGCTCCGGCGGCGATCCCGAGGAGGTAGGGGTCGGCCAGCGGGTTGCGGAACACGCCCTGGTAGGCGGCTCCCGAGCCCGCGAGGAGGCCGCCGACGAGCAGGCCGAGCACGACGCGAGGCGCACGCAGGTCCCAGACGATCGCCCGATCGGAGACCGACAGGCCCGAATCGATGTCGATCACCGGCAGCCGGTCGAGCAGCTCGAGCATGACGCGCCCCGGTGGGATCGAGACCGGCCCGAGCCAGAGCCCGAGCACCACAGCCCCGAGGGCGGCAGCGATGCCTCCCACCAACCACCCGGTCTCGAGCCGGGTACCCCGGGGCAATGCCACCCGGAGACCCTGCTCGTCGACGGCGACGGCGCCCACGATCGGCTCAGCTCGTTCCGGTATCGGCGGCCGAGGCGGCGTTCGTCGCGGCCACCACAGTTTCAAGGAAGTCGACGATCCGTGGGCCCCAGCGCGACGCGATGTCGTCGTCGAGCTCGATGACGTTGCCGGCCTTGACTGCGCTGAGCTGATCGAAACCCGGGCGCGCGGCCAGCGAAGCTGCACTCTGGGCACAGCACACCGTGTCGGCGAGGAAGATCAGATCGGGATCGGCATCGACGAGGTACTCGGCTGACAACTGGGGGTAACCGCCGGCCGCACCGTCGGGATCGGCGGCATCGGCCACGTTGGTGAGTCCGGCCAAGGCATAGATCTCACCGATGAACGTCTTCGACGTGACCGAGTACAGCTGGTCGTCGAGCTCGTGGTAGTAGGTGAGCGGCGTCTCGCGCTCGGGGATCGATGCGATGAGCCTGTCGATCGTCGTTTGCATCTGCTCGACCAGGTCGGTGGCCTCGGCGGTATGGCCGGTGGCCTCGCCGAGCTGCTCGATCTGCGCGTACGTGCCGGGGATGTCCACCGGTGCGTTCATGAGCATCGTCGTGATTCCCGCGGCCTGGAGACCGCTCACGACGTCGTCGATGTCGTCGGAGAGCACCACCAGATCAGGGTCGTAGCCGACGATCGCCTCCACATTGGGCTGGAACCCGCTGAGCTCGGTGACGGGGGCCTCGGGCGGGAAGTACGAGAACGCGTCGACGGCGAGCACCTGGTCGCCGGCTCCGATGGCGAACAGCATCTCCGTCGCCGAAGGCGAGAGCGAGACGATGCGCTGGGGCACGTCTGCGGTCTCTACCGTCTCGGTCGTCTGTGTCGGCTCTGTCGACGGGACTTCCGACGGGACGGTCGCTGATGATGTCGTCTGGGGTGTCGTCTCGGGGGCATCATCACCGCAGGCCGCGCCGAGCATGGCGATGGCAACGATGACGGGGACGAGCTTTCGGGCTCTGAGCAAGGTATGTCTCCTGTCGTCGAGGAACGGCTGCTCGAACGACAGGGATCCTGCCGGACGAACCAACCCCTGGCCTCGAGGGTCTGTGGTTCGTGCAGAACAGAGTTCGACCGGACTCGCTACGCAGTGACCTGCGCAGCTCTACCGTTGCGGGACAGTGCCGGGATCTCACCGGACTTCGCCTCTGAGCTGACGCACGCACGGTAGCGCTGCGGTCGCGGGATCGGCGAACGTGGCCTTCGCACTGCCTGAGGTCGGTGCCGTCAGCCGTAAGCTCCGCGCCCGATGACGACTCCCGAATCGTCCAACCGATCGTTCGATGTCGTGGTGCTGGGGACCGGCGCCGCCGGTCTCGTGGCCGCGGTCGTCGCTGCCGAGGCGGGTGCCAGCGTCGGCCTGTTCGAGAAGAGTGATCTGGTCGGCGGCACGACGTCGATGAGTGGTGGCGTGGTGTGGATGCCCAACAACCACCACATGCTCGAAGCCGGCCTCGCCGACTCGCGCGACGACGCCCTCGCGTATCTGCACGCGCTCTCGTCCGGGTTGCTCGATTCCGACCTCGCTGCCAGCTTCGTCGACAACGGCCCGGAAGCGTTGCGATGGCTGGAAGACAACACCGCCTGCCGCTTCTTCGTGATCGACGGGTATCCCGACTACCACCCCGAGCATCCCGGTGGGAAACCTGGCGGCGGACGGTCGCTCGACAACGAGGTGTTCAGCTTCGACGAGCTCGGCGACTGGGCCGATCGCATCCGCAACCCGGGGGGGCCGATGCCGATGACCCTCTCCGACACGGCCTTGGGGGGAGCCACCGGGCCTCCGGACAAGGCGCTCATCGCCGATCGGATCGCCAAGCACGCCAACGGTCTGGGCCTGGCGTTGGTCGGTGCCCTCCTGCGAGCGTGCCTCGACCGGGGCATCGAACCCAACCTGTCGCACCGGGCCGTGGAGCTCGTGACCGACGACGGGAGGGTGACGGGCGTCCGCTTCGCGCTTCCCGACGGCGACTGCGCTGGAACCGGAGGCGGCGGGAGTGTCGTCGAGGTCGAGGCCCGCAACGGTGTGATCCTCGCAACTGGCGGCTTCGAGTGGAACCCCGAGCTGGTGAAGACGTTCCTGCGGGGCCCCATGACCGCGCCGGCGAGCACCCCGACCAACACGGGCGACGGACTCGTCATGGCCATGGCCGTCGGTGCCCGCCTGGGCAACATGCCGCACGCGTGGTGGGTGCCGGTTGCCCGTATCCCGGGCGAGACCGAGTGGGGTGAGCCCCGGGTGCGGCTGGTGCTCTCGGAGCGCACCCGGCCCCGCTCGATCCTCGTGAACGCCCACGGCCGGCGCTTTTGCAACGAGGCCGGGAACTACAACGCCATGGGCGGGGTGTTCCACACCTTCGACCCGGCGACGTTCACCTACCCGAACCAACCGGCCTGGATGGTGTTCGATCACGGGCATCAGCAGCGCTACAACGTCTTCACGGTACGAGCCGGCGACGCCGTGCCCGACTGGATCGTCACCGGCGAGACCGTGTCCGAGTTGGCCGTGCGCATCGGTGTTCCCCCCGACGCACTGGAGGCCACCGTCGCCCGTTTCAACGAGCACGCTCGGCGGGGTGACGATCCCGATCATGGACGCGGCCGCAGCGCCTTCGATCACTTCAACGGCGACCGCACGCTCGAGCCGCCGTTCACGACGCTGGGCCCGCTCGACGCAGGGCCCTATCACGCCCTACGGATCGAGTGCGGTTCGCTCGGCACCAATGGTGGCCCGCGCACCGATGCCCGGGCCCGGGTGCTGCGCCAGGGCGGCGGTGTGATCCCCGGGCTCTACGCAGCGGGCAACACCATGGCCGCCGCCACGGCCATGGCCTACGGCGGCGCCGGGGGCACGTTGGGTCCGGCCATCGCGTTCGGGTACGTCGCCGGCCGCGACGCCGCCGTCAGCCCCCGGACCGATGACCGGGACGGTGCAGGCACCTGACCTCGTGCATCGGCACGACCGCCGTCGTCACCGGTCGAGCAGGAGGCATGCGCCGGTCCACGGCAACGGCAGACCGGCTACCGGGCGGTCAGGATCTTGCCCAGCCAGGCCTCGGTGTCGCGGCGGGCCTGTTGAGCGACGGCCGTTCCCAGCGCCATGGCGTCGAATCCGTGCGGGGCGCCGGGATACACATGGAGCTCGGTGGGCACACCGGCCCTGATGAGCCGCATGGCGTAGTCGACGTCTTCGTCGAGGAACCCGTCGAGCGCGCCCACCTGCACCAGCGTCGGCGGCAGGCCCGACACGTCGGTGGCCCGGGCCGCGGCCGCGTAGGGAGGCACCGCATCGCGATCGGCGGCGAGAGCGCCGAGATAGGCCTCCCACCCGAAGCGGTTGGCTGCAGGCGGCCAGACCGGCACCTCCCAGCCGCTCGAGGCGGTGGTCAACCGATCGTCGAGCATCGGGTAGACGAGGAGCTGGAACGCCAGCGGCACCTCGGCCCGGTCGCGGGCGAGCAATGCCAGGCCCGAGGCCAGGCCGGCGCCGGCGCTGGCGCCCCCGATGCCGATGCGGCCGGCGTCGATGCCGAGCTCGGATGCGTTGGCGTGCACCCAGCGCAGACCGGCGTAGCAGTCGTCGAGAGGCCCGGGGTACGGCGTCTCGGGGGCCAACCGGTACTCCACCGACACGCCGACGCACCCGAACTGCTGGCACCACTCGTCGAAACGGAGATCGTCCATGGCTGCTGAACCGAGCACGTAGCCGCCGCCGTGCATCCAGAACACGCACGGCAGGGCGCCCGTCAACGCCTTGGGACGATGGATCCGCAGTGCCACGTCGGGCGCCCCGGCGGGCCCGGCCACCTCCACGACTCGGCACTCCACGGCGCCCGAGAGCTCCGGCGGCGGCGCCGAGCCCATGCCGCTGCGGTAGGCGGGGAGCACGTCGACGCTGAGCGAGCCCAGGTCGAAGGGAAACAGGGCCAACGCTGAGGCCACATCGGGGTCGAGCAGTCGTTGCACGTCCATGCGGGTTCTCCGTCTCTCTCGGGTGCTCGGTCTCAGCCGAACAGTGTCAGCCGAACAGTGTCAGCCGGACAGTGTCAGCCGAACAGTGTCAGCCGAACAGTGTCAGCCGAACAGTGTCAGCCGAACATCTGGATGGGCAGGTGGGTGGTCATGGCCGAGCCGGCGGGGCCGAGGAGCTTCTGGGCCCTGGTCGTTCGGCGGTGGAACAGCGTGACGAGCTGCTCGTCGTGGCGACCGTCGTCGGCCAGCACGTAGTCCTCGAGAGCGGCGTGGCCCTCCTGCCAGCTCGACGGGCGCCGGCCGATCAGCTCGGCCAGGTCGTCGAGGTCGGCGTCGATGACCTGCCGGCCGATCTCGTCGAAGCGTTGGAGATGGCGGGCCAGGCGGAAGGCGATGCGGATCTCGTGCCGGGCGAAGTCGTCGGCACCGTCGATGCTGCGCAGCGCCCGCACGAGGTGCTCGTGGGCCTGGCCCACGGGCGACCGGTCGATCTCGGGGAGCTCCACCTCGCCGAGCTCGATCCCGAGGATCTCGGCGACGGCCTCGACGGCGAAGATGTTGGTCTCGCAGCACCACTGGGCGTTGGTCATGTAGTCGGACCCGGCGACGGGCTCGGCCAGGGCGGCGTGGTAGGCGAGCTGGTTCGACAACGTGAAGGCCAGGTGGTGCCACTGGATCGCGCCGACGTCGACCGGGTGGCCCGAGAGCCGTTCGTAGCGGGCGTAGAGGTCCTTGAAGTCGCCGTAGCCGACGATGGTGTCGCGCATCCGGAACGCCGCCAGGTCCATGAGCGGATCGCCGATGTGGCCGAGCTCGATGTCGAGCACCCCGGTGATCTTCCCGCGCTCGTGGTGGAACTGGCCCGAGTCCCATACCACCACCGACTCGCGCCCGTGATGGTCGAGGGGGTGGCGGCGGAGCCAGGCCAGAACCCACTCGAGGAACGGGTCGGGCCTCTTCTTCATACGGCGGTAGCCCATCTCGTACAAGGCCAGACCGAAGGTGCCCGACTCACTGGGTGTCGCCGCCCTCCACACGCCGGCCCGGGCGAACGGCTCCACGTCG
Source organism: Actinomycetota bacterium (assembly GCA_009886115.1). Taxonomy (GTDB): domain Bacteria; phylum Actinomycetota; class Acidimicrobiia; order IMCC26256; family VFJJ01; genus VFJJ01. The sequence goes on along the minus strand of VFJJ01000105.1, from coordinate 55,251 downwards.
AGGGCGTGCATGCGAGCCAGGATGGCGAGGTAGTCGTCCATCACCGACTCCCGCTCGCTGTCGGTGGCGTGCGCGAAGTCGGGCTCACCGGGCACCCGGCTGGTGACGAACGCTCGAGGCGCGTCGCACCATCCGTACACGTGCGGAACGGGGATGCCGCGCTCGTCGAGCAGGCGCTGCACGAGCATCTCGTGCTCGAGGGGGAACACGCCGGGCACATCGAAGCGATCGCCTCGCACCACCAACTCCAGCCGTTCGCCGTCGCGGTCGACGTCGACGAACCACACCGGCCGCCAGCGGGGCTGGCGCCGGAGCCCGGTGACGGTCGCTCCCAGGTGCGTGGTCATCCATTCGACGATGCGCCGCTCGTCGGGACCGAAGCCGCTGTCATCGAGCATGGTCTGGCTCCGCTTCTCCCTCGACGGTGCACGGGTTCTCGTGGGCGAACTTAGATGGTGTCCGCCGGAGCGGCCAGGATGCTCGGCGATGCCGTTCCGAGACGCAGAGGAGTCGCACGTGGGCAAGCTCGATGGCCGGGTCGCAGTGATCACCGGTGGGGGACGGGGGATCGGCCGGGCCATCGCGTCGCGCTTCGCTCGCGAGGGTGCGACGGTCGTGGTGTCGTCACGGACGCGAGCCGAGCTCGACGAGGTCGTGGCCGAGGCCGAGGCGGTGGGTGCCGCCGGTCTGGCCGTGGTCGCCGACGCCATGGACCGTCTCGACGCGCGTCGTCCCGTGGCCGAGGCCCACGACCGGTTCGGCCGCGTCGACATCCTCGTCAACAATGTCGGCGGGTCGGTGGGCCGTGCCAACGATCCGTTCACGATCGACGACGACGCCTTCGAGTCGACGCTCGTCCTCTCGCTCATCTCGGCGTGGTGGACGACCCGGGAAGCCCTACCCCACATGCGCGAGCAGGGATACGGTCGGATCGTCAGCATCGGATCAGGGGCGTCGAAGGCCACGGGCGGAGCGCTGCCTTACGTCACGGCCAAGCACGGCCTGGTGGGCATGACCCGTCAGCTCGCAGCTCACGCGGCGCCGCACGGCATCACGGTCAACTGCCTGTGCCCGGGCTGGACCAACACGTCGCTCGTCGACTGGGACCGCATCGCCAGAGGCCGAGGCGTCTCGGTCCCCGAGGCCCAAGCCGCGGCCCGCGCTGAGAGCCTCCAGGGTCGCATCCTCGAACCCGAGGAGCTCACCGGCATGGCCGTCCTGCTCTGCTGCGACGAAGGCGGCGGTGTCACCGGTCAGGTCATCAGCGTCGACGGTGGCTACAAGGTCTGACGCGTGCTCGCCGGAACGGAGCGCCGCATCCGGCGAGCTTCGTCGCCTCGGCTCGATGTCGTCGGCTCCGTGCGGCGGCTGAGCTGCTCGGAGCATTCCGAGCTGGCCTGGCGTTCAGTGGCGACCGAGGCAATTCGCGCCGTCCGGGAACCGGGGGGCGTTGGCCGTCGTCACACGCGCGGTGCGAGGAGAACGTGGGAGATGGACATGACGACCGGCGGATCGGTGTCGACCGCGCGCCACCGGCGCTTCGAGGAGGTCGTCGATGTCGTCTTCGAACCGCTCCAGCGGTACCTCGGGCGCCGGGTCTCCCCGTCGGACGGCGACGAGGTCCTGGGCGACGTGCTCCTCGTGCTGTGGCGACGTCTCGACGACGTGCCGGTCACCGATCCGCTCCCGTGGTGCTACGGGGTCGCCCGCCGCTGCGTGGCGAATCATCGCCGCGGTGACGATCGCCGGAGTCGCCTGCTCCGAAAGCTCTCGATCTCGTATGTCGCTCCGACCGAGGTCGACGCCTCCACCGGAGCCGACGAGGGCCCGGGCGACCCGGACCTGATCCGGGCATTGGCAGAGTTGCCCGAGCGCGATCGTGAGATCATGCGCCTCTGGGCATGGGAGGAGCTCGCACCACGGGAGATCGCCACGGTGCTCGACATGGCGCCGAACGCCGTGAGCCTGAGGCTGTCGCGGGCCAAGCGGCGCCTGCGCCAGAGCTTGGAGCGACACGATCGCACCCATGGTGGACATACAAGGGGTGCAGACCCGGGAAGGCACCCATCGTGACCGACGAGCTGAAAGCACGACTCCAAAGGATCGACCCGATGCCTCCCGAGACGTCTGTCGAAGCGCCGACCTCGATGTCGGCCCGAGCCCGACTGGAGCACATCATGAACACATCACTCGAAGACCGTCCCACTCCCGCGACGCCGAGCAACCCGCGCGGCAGTGCCGTCCGAGGTCGTCGGTTCTGGACCGTGGCCGCCGCGGCCTCCGCAGCGGTGGTGGTGGCAGCCGTTCTCGTCGTCTCAGCCGCCGGCGGCGATGACGACGACAGCGGAGAGGTCGCCGGCCCTCCGCTGGAGCTGTCGGTCGGCGCGAGCGGTGCCCTGGCGAGCTGCATGATCTTCGACGTGGCCTTCCTGGCCGAGATGTCACCGGCATTCGCCGCTACGGCCACGGCCGTTGACGGCGAGACCGTGACGTTGTCGGTCGAGCGTTGGTATACCGGTGGTGACGCAGCGACCGTCGTGTTGCGTTCCTCGCCGGGCTCGGTCGCGTTGATCGGTGGCGTCGACTTCGAGGTCGGCGGCCGATACCTGATCACCGCAGCAGAGGGAACCGTGAACGCCTGTGGTTACAGCGGCCCGGCCACCCCCGAGCTCACGGCGGCGTTCGAGGAGGCCTTCGGCGCCTGACGCACGTCGCGTGGCGGCCGTCGCCTGGCGCCTGACGTACATGACGAAACCGGGGCCGGGGCCTGACCCCTGCTCCGGTCTCGTCCGCCGCCGATCGCCGATCGCCGCTCGCTCGACGATGCTCCAGTGTCGAATCGTCACTCCAGACCGAGCACCGCCGCGAAGTTCCCACCCATGATGCCGTCGAGCTTCGCCTGTGCGATCGGTGGCGTTCCGAGGCGTTCGGCGTCCTCGTTCACCGTCATCAGCTTCGTGCGCAGCGCCACGGGGTCGTAGAGGAACCCCGGATAGTCAGTCCCGAAGAACAGTTTCTCCAGGGGCACGAAGAACGGCTCGGCTCGCAACAGATACCTGTAGAGGTCTTCGCGGCTGATCGTTGCGATGTGGTACGAGAGGTCGGCGTAGAAGTTCGGGTGCTTGGTGAGCATGAACATCGCCTCCTCGATCCAGGGGATACCGCAGTGGGCGATGATCACGCGGAGGTCGCGGAACTCCCGACCGACATCGTCGAGCAGCGCGGGACGGCCGTATTCCATGCGGGCGTCGATGCGGGTCGATCCGGCCTGGTGGATCATGACCGGTATTCCCATCGATCGGGCCGCGTCATAGATCGGGAACGCCAGCTCGCGATCATCGGGCCGCCAATGCTGGTACATCGGGTAGAGCTTCACCCCCGTGCAGCCGTAGCGCGTGACCGCCAGCTCCAGCTCCTCGACAGCCTTGCGCACGCCCCGGTACAAGGGATTGACCGATGCGAACCCGATGAACCGCTCGGGCTGGGCCCGGGCGATGGCCCCGATGTACTCGTTGCAGCGCTCGGGATGGCTCTCGCCCTCGACGCCGGTGATCCCGAAACTGTCGACCGTCCCGATGAGCTCGCCGTCGAGGAACTGCGGCGACACGGCCAGGATCACGATCTTGTCGAAACCCGGGTGATCGCGCAGCGACTCCTCGGGGCCGATCACAGGGAAACCCTTGCGGGAGAAGCCACAATCGTCCCACTCGTGCTCGGTGGGCTCGCGGTGCGACGGCAGCAGCCCCATGCTGCGATAGATGCACAGCGACCCCTCACGGCCGTACTCGGCAGTGAACTCGGCGTCGGCCGCCAGGCTCAGGATGTGCGTGTGGGCATCGATCACCAAGGTCATGGCACGCTCCCTTCGAGGGGTCAGGTGGTTTCGAGCGACGCGAGCTGGTCGGCCATCACGCTGCGGATGTGGCTGCGGGTCGCCGCCTCGGCTGCGACGGGCTGCCGGGCCGCCAGGGCGTCGCTGATCTCGGCGTGTTGTCGGACCGAGCTCTCGAGGCGGCCCGGGATGCCCACGGTGAGCCGACCGATGCGGACGATGTGGCAGCGCAGGTTGTCGAGCAGCCCTTGCACCCGTTGGTTGGTCATCTGCCGGAACAGGCACTCGTCGAACGTGTCGAACAGCTTCGTCAACGTCTCCTGGCGAAGGGCCTTGCGGGTGCGCAGGGCAGCCCGGCTGAGCCGGTTCACCTCGCCCAGCTCGGCCAGGTCGGCCGCTGTCATCGTGGTCGCGGCCCGGTGGGCGCAGGCTCCTTCGAGGATCTCGCGCAGCTCGTACAGCTCGACGAGGTCGACGGCTGAGTACGAGGTGACGCTGGCGCCCCGGTACGGCTCGATGATCACCAGACCGTCGTCCTGCAGCTTCACCAGGGCCTCGCGCACCGGCGTCTTGCTGACGCCCAGATCGGCTGACAGTGCTGCTTCGCGCAGCGGCTGACCGGGTGCCAGGCGCAGGTCGACGATCGCCTGCTTGAGCTCGTGGTACACGAGATCCTTGAGCTGACTGCGTTCGGGGCGGGTCAGGAGCGTGGTGGCGGGCAGCGTGCTCACGAGCCGGTCACGTCCTTCCAACACTGGGCGAAGGCCTCGATGGTCTCGGCCCGTCGGTCTCCGAGCGGGAACACGTTCACCGAGTCGACCCCGAGATCGAGGATCGTCGAGAGCTGCTCCGAGGTCCGCTGACGGTTGCCGGCCAGGGCCATCTTGCGAACGAACTCGGCCGGAAGGGCCTCGGCCGCGGTCGCCGCCTCCTGGAACTCGCCGCCGGTGTAGCTCGTGCGAACGGCTTCGGCGATCGCCGGATCGAGACCGGCCAGCTCGCAGTAGACGGGGACGGTCTGGGGGAACCATGCGGCGATCGACCGGGCCGGGACGAGGGCCCGGTCCTCGTCCTCGTCGATGGCGCCGTACGCGAAGACGGCCACGTGGGGCCGCGGCCTCTGGGCCTTCCGTGCCCCATGCTCGATGTGGTCGAGCGCGTAGCGCAGCCCCTCAGGAGCCAAGCCGCACAAGAGGATCACGCCCTGGGCGACCTCGCCGGCGAGCTCGAGGGTCTTTGGTCCGCTGGCCGAGATGTAGACGGGGGCGTCGCCCCGGCCGGGGAACCGGAGGTGGGCGTCGACCAGGCTGAACGCGTCGCTCTCGAAGCTCACGTGCTCACCGGCGAGGAGCCTGCGGATCACGGCGATCGAGTCACGCAGTGCGCCGAGTCGGGCCGGCTGCTGTCCCAGGGCCCGGAGCGGGCGATCGCCGGCACCGATCCCGAGGATGGCCCGCCCGCCAGTGATCTCGTCGAGCGTCGCGAACGAGGCGGCGACGATTCCCGGATGTCGTGTGACGGGATTGGTGACTGCGGTGCCCATCACCAGTCGGGGCGCTCGTTGCGCCGCCAGGCTCAGGTACACGAAGGGATTGCGAGCGTGCAGCGACGAGTCGGTGAGCCAGAGGTTGTGGTAGCCGGCCCGGTCGATGCTCTCGACGAGGTCGAGGAACGCGGCTGGCGGGTCGACGCCCTGCAACACGACGCCGCTCGTGGGACTGGTGGCGCGCACGGTGGTCGGTCTGGTCATGGGTTCGCTCCCAAGGTGGCGGCGATGCGGATGACGGTGTCGGCGAGCACGCACAGGCCCTCGGCGACCGGTTCGAGGTCGATCCACTCGGCCTCGGTGTGCTCGCCTTCGCCGATGGTGACCCCGATGGCCACGGCCGGGATCCCGATGCGATGGGCCGCGTTGGCGTCGGTGCTCGCCGCCGTGTACGTCACCGTGCGTCCGGCGGCGCGCAGGGCATCGGCCGCGGCAGCCACGATCGGATGGTCGACGGCGAGGTGTCCGGCCGGGCGCCGACCGATCTCGTCGAAGGTCGCCGTCACCTGCGCTCTGCCCGCAGCGTCGGTGTCGGTGGTGCCCGTGCTCGTAGTGCCGGTGCCACCCGTGCCACCCGTGCCACCCGGGGTGTCTGCGGTGTCTGCGGTGTCTGCGGTGCCCGTGTTGTCCGTGTTGTCCGTGGCGATGGCGCCGGAGATCGCTTGGCGCACCGTGGCGTCGAGGGCGTCGAGAGCCGCCTGCGAGTCGGCGCGCAGGTCGACCTCGAACCAGGCGCTGATGGCGCGGGAGTTGATCGATTCCCCGCCGCCCATTCGGCCCACGTTGATCGCCGTCCGGGCGCCCGTCGGTCGGGTGATTCCCACGAGCGCATCGATGGCCCGAGCCGCGGTGTGCACGGCACTGGGCGCATCGGCCCGCTCCCAGGCATGCCCACCCGGCCCGGTGATGGTGACCCGCCAACGCACCGAGCCCACCGCCGTGTGACAGACCCGTCCCAGCCAGTTGCCCTCGAGCGCGACGAGCGTGGCCACCGGGGTCCGCGGCTCGGCGAGCGCGGTCGTGATGCCGATGAGGTTGCCCAGCCCCTCCTCGCCGACCGTCGCCAGGATCCAGACGGGGACGGCCATGTCGGCGGGGAGCAGCTCGGCCAGGGCGCTCAACGAGGCCAGGGCGATCGAGTCGTCGCCCACCGAGGGCCCTCGCAGGTAGCGCCCGTCACCGACGGCGCCGTGCGCGACGTCGCGCCCGAACACGGTGTCGAGATGCGCGGCGATCACGACGGCCGGCCGGGCCGGGGCCGCGGCACCGGCACCGGCACCGGTACCGGCGGCGGGTTCGGCGGCGACGGCAGCAGCAGAGGCAGCGGCGGGTTCGGCACGCGCAACGACCCGGGCCCCGGGACGGATGCGGGCCCACACGTTCCCGACGCGGTCGACAGCGACCTCCTCGAGACCGTCGGCCGTCCACCAGCGCTGCACGAGGCTCGTGCGGTCGGCCTCGTCGAGTGGGGGCGCGGCGATGGCGGCGATCTCCACCGTCCGGGCCACCACACGTTCTACGAGGGCCGGCGTGGCCGTGAGCGTCATGGCGTCACCGCCAGACCTCGGGCCACCAAGGCCGTCACCTCGTCGGCCTCGAGGCCCAACTCGGCCAGGATGCTGCGGGTGTCAGCGCCCAACACCGGTGCGGTACCCAGCAGGGGCCGCAGCCCGTCGATCCGGAACGGAGGCCCGATGGTCCGATAGCTGCCGGCGCTCGGGTGCTCGACGGTCTGGACAGCCTCGAGCGCATCGACCTGGGGCGAGTCGATCACCTGCCGGAGATCTCGCACGAGTCCCGACGGGATACCGGCGGCTTCGAGACGGGTGACCCAGGCGTGGGCATCGTCGTGGGCCAGCGCGGCCTCGATGATCTCTGTGAGCTCGTCGCGATACGCGACTCGCAAGGCGTTGTTGGCGAATCGGGGATCGGTGACGAGCACGCCGAGGTCGAGCACCTCGCACAGGAGGTGCCAGAAGCGCTCGTTGCCGGCGCCGGTGAGGACCAGCCAGTCGTCACGGGCCCTGAACGCCCCGTACGGCGAGAACGTGGGTGAGTGGCTCCCGAGCAGCTCGGGGGCCTGGCCCGAGACGAAGAGCGCGGCGGCGAGCGTGGTCATGCCGGCCAACGAGAACTCGAGCAATGACGAGGCGACCTCGCTGCCCCGTCCCGTCCGGAGCCGCTCGAGGTACGCCGCGAGGATGCCGATCGTCACCGACAGCGACGCGCCGATGTCGAGCAGCGGAGCCCCCACCTTGACGGGACCGGCCCCGGCGCTCCCGGTGACGCTCATCATCCCGCCCTCGGCTTGGAGGATGAGGTCGAAGCCGCCGCGTTCGGCATCGGGCCCGACATCGCCGTACCCCGAGATCGAGGCGTACACGAGATGAGGATGACGGGACCGCATCGACGGCCCGTCGAGGCCGTGCTCGGCGAGGCTGCCGGGACGGGCGTTGTGCACGAAGAAGTCGCTCCCGGCGAGGAGCCGCTCGAGCACGTCGCGGCCCTCGGGTGACCGGAAGTCGATGGCCAGGCTGCGCTTGGCGTTGTTGAGGCACAAGAACAGTGCCGACTCGTCGCCGATGGTCTCGGTGCCCTGGGCCCGGTACGGATCGCCGTCGGGCGGTACCTCGATCTTGACGACCTCGGCCCCGAGCGAGCCGAGGAGCATCGTCGTGTAGGAGCCCGAGACGAAGCGGGTCAGGTCGACGACCCGGGTGCCCGACAGCGGCCCCCGACTCGGCGTCGCAGCTGTTTCCTCCCGGGAAACGGCGTTCACCACGGTGACGGCTCCTCGTGCTCGCCGAAGACCGAACGCAGCAACGCCCCGATCTCACCCAGCGTCGATCCGGCGCGGGCGCACTCGACGAGCGCCGGCATGACGTTGGAGCCGTGCCGGGCAACGACGTCGAGGTTGCGCATCGCGCTCTCGTGGGCTGATGCATCGCGGGCCGCGACGCGCCGGGCCGTGCGCTCGCACTGCCGCTCCCGCACATCGTCGCTCACCTCGAAGAGCCGGAGTTGGGTCTCGGTCGCGGTGTCATCGACGTACCGGTTGACGCCGACCTTGACCCGTCGCCCGTCGGTGATGTCGCGCTCGATGCGGTAGGCCGCCTCGGCGATCCAGCGCTGGGGCACGCCGGCGCCGATCGCCGCGACCGCTCCTCCGAGCTGATCGATCTCGTCGATCAGGTCCCGGGCTCGACGGTGGAGCTCGTCGGTGAGCCACTCGACGTAGTACGAGCCGGCGAGAGGATCGATGGTGCGGGTGACGCCCGACTCCTCGGCCACGATCTGCTGTGTCCGCAAGGCGATCGTGACCGCCTCCTCCGATGGCAGCTCGTGGGCTTCGTCGTAGCCCATGACGTGGATCGACTGGGCGCCTCCGAGCACGGCGCCGAGGCACTGGATCGTGGAGCGGACGATGTTGTTGAGTGGCTGCTGCGCGGTGAGCGTGGCCCCCGAGCACCCCGAGAAGAACCGGAGGCGCGCCGACTCCGGTCGCGTCGCGCCGAAGCGGCCGGTGGCGATCTCGTGCCAGAGCCGGCGCGCAGCTCGGAGCTTGGCCGCTTCCTCGAACAGGTCGAGCGTGGTGGCGAAGTGGAACGAGAGCCGCGGCGCGAACGTGTCGAACGACAGGCCCCGGCCGATGAGCTCCTCGGAGTAGGCGATCGCCGAAGCCATCGTGAACGCCAACTCCTGCACGGCGTCGCACCCCGCCTCGCGGGCGTGATATCCCGTCACCGAGATGGGGTTGAAGCGTGGGAGGTGCTCCGATGCATACTCGACGACATCGGCCACGAGGCGCATCGATGGTGCGGGCGGGAACACGTAGGTCTTGCGAGCCAGGAACTCCTTGAGGATCTCGTTCTGCAGGGTGCCGGCGAGTCGGGTCGGCGCCACCCCTTGGCGCTCGGCGGCGACGAGATAGAACGCCAGGATCACCGGGGCCGTGGCGTTGATGGTGAAGTTGACCGAGAGGTGGTCGAGGGGCAGCCCGTCGAAGAGCTCGGCCATGTCGTCGGCCGTGTCGATGGCCACGCCGACCCGGCCCACCTCGGCCTGCGCCAGCGGATGGGCCGAGCCGTACCCGAGCTGGGTGGGGAGGTCGAAGGCCACCGACAGCGCAGTCTGGCCCTGTGCCAGCAGATAGCGGAAGCGGGCGTTGGCGTCCTCGGACGATCCGAACCCGGCGAACTGCCGCATCGTCCAGGGCTGGTCGCGGTACATCGTGGGATAGGGGCCTCGCGTGAACGGCGGCTGACCGGGCAGGCCGAGCCGCGCTTCGAGGTCGCCGGTCACATCGGCCGCCGTGTACAGCGGCGCCACGGGGATCCCCGAGTCGGTCACGACCGGAGCGAGATGCTCGACCGCCGTGTCGAACGCTCGCCGGTCAGGCACCTGACCCGCTCCCACACTGCCGGCGACCGGCGGCTGCGAACACGCCGGCGACAACCTCGTCGAGGTTGCTTCCCGCCGGGAAGACGTGTGCTCCCAGGGTCACGAGGGTGCGAGCATCGGCGGCGGGGATGGTCCCCCCGATCACGACCGGCGTGGCGTCGAGACCGTGCTCGGACCGCTCGGCGAGCAGACTGCGCCCGAGTGCGAGGTGGGCCCCCGAGAGGATCGAGAGACCGATCACGTCGACATCCTCGTCGGCCGCTGCGGTGAGGATCTGCTCGACGGTCTTGCGCATCCCCAGATACACGACCTCGGCGCCGGCAGCGCGCAAAGCCATGGCGATGACCTTGAGGCCCCGATCGTGACCGTCGAGCCCCGGCTTCGCCAGGAGCACCTTGAGGGGAGCCGCGGGGTGGGGATCACTCGGGCCGGTCATCTCACGGTCTCACGGTCTCACGGTCTCACGCCGACAGGGCCATGGCCGCCCACAGCGCGTACACCTTGGTGGCCACGTGGATGTCGTGGACCGACAGGTTCTCGTTGGCGCAGTACACCGGCTCACCGCCGGGCCCGAAGATGACCGTGGGAACCTGGGGACCGAAGCTCGCCGTGTCGCCCAGCCAGCCGGCGGCCTTCAGTTCGGGTTCGACTCCCTTGACCCGGCGGACGGCGTCGATCATGAGCTGCACCACTTCGTGCTCGGGGTCGATGAGATGGCCGGCCTTCACGTCGGCGAGCTCGACGCTGGCCTCGAAGCGCGGATCGCGAAGCTTGGCTGCGCTGAGGCACCGGTCGATCTCGGCTCTGACCGTCTCGACCGACACGCCGGGCTGAGGCCGGCAGTCGACCCGGATGACGCATTCGTCGGGGACCATCGACGGGCCTCCCGGGGGCAGACCCCCATAGATGCGCCCCGGCGCCATCATGGTCTCGTCGCCGAAGAGGTCGCGCACCCAGCTCTCCAACGGGGGTTTGAGAGCCGAGGCGTCGAGCTCGATCACGGCGTGGGCAGCCAGGAGGTTGGCATTGACGGCGTCGTACTTGTGACAGGTGTGCGCCGACACGCCGTGGGTGGTGATGTCGAAGTAGTAGCGACCGCGATGACCGACGAAGATCTCGTTGTCGGACAGCTCGCCGAGCACGCACAGGTCGGCGTGGTGTCGGTCGAAGTAGGCGATGCTGCCGCGCTGATCGCCCATGTGGTCGCTCACCGCCGCCATGGCCAGAGTCCCGCTCAGGGGGAGCCCGCTAGCGCGCACGGCCTCCATCGCCACGATCTGACACGCCAGAGCGGCCTTCATGTCCATGATCCCGTGGCCGTAGACCCGGCCGTCGATCAGGTCGCCCGAGAACGGATCGGTGACGGTCCAGCCCCGCGACACCGGCTTGGTGTCCATGTGCCCGGTCAGCACCACCCGCCGCCCGGGCCCGAATCCCAGCTCGCCGATCGCGTTCGGTCGGTCGGCAAGCACGGGCTGGAGCTCGACGGCCTCGAAGCCGGACTCCCGCATGGTCGAGGTGAGCAGACCGGCGAGGGGGCCCTCGGCGCCGAGGATGCTGGGGATGCGGCACACCTCGCGGGTGAGCTCGACGGCACGGTCGAGATCGACAGTGGCGAGGACCGCTGCTGCGATGCTGTCGGAGTCCACACCTGCCTCCTGGGAGCGGATGTCGGCATTGCCATCGGGCCGCTCGGTAGGCAACGATTGGGAGCCCTAGCAGCAACATCCGATGCGAGATATCATATCTCAAATGCGTTCTCGCCCGTCCAGCGTCGACGTCTGGCGGCCGAACCGACGCCTCGGATCACCACGAACCAGGAGCGGAGGACAGGGATGTTGATGCGGGCCGCCGTGGTCAGGGAACCCGGTGGAGCGTTCCTGATCGAGGATCTCGAGCTCGACGAGCCCCGTCCTGACGAGATCGTGGTCAAGGTGGCCGCCGCCGGTATCTGCCACACCGATCTGGTCGTGCGCGACCAGTGGTTTCCCGTGCCGCTGCCCGTCGTGCTGGGGCACGAGGGCTCGGGCGTGGTCGAGCGCGTGGGCTCGGCCGTGACCAAGGTGGCGCCGGGCGATCACGTGGTGATGAGCATGGCGTCGTGTCGCACCTGTTCCTATTGCCGCACGGGGCCCCCCGGGTATTGCGTGTCGCACTACGACATCAACTTCGGGGGGAGGCGCCCCGACGGGAGCGCAACGCTCTCCGGTCCGTCCGGACCGGTGAACGGACACTTCTTCAGCCAGTCTTCGTTCGCCACCCACGCCTTGGCCTCCGAGCACAACGTCGTCAAGATCGCTCCCGACCTCCCGCTCGAGCTCTTCGGGCCCATGGGCTGCGGCGTCCAGACCGGAGCCGGCGCGGTCATCAACTCGCTCCAGGCCCGACCCGGCACCAGCATCGCCGTGTTCGGCGCCGGTGCCGTGGGCCTCAGCGCCGTGATGGCCGCAGTGGTCTGCGGCTGCACGACGATCATCGCGGTCGACATCGTCCCCGAGCGGCTCGCACTCGCTCGCGACCTCGGGGCCACGCACACGATCGACGGGCGCACGACCGACTCGGTCGCGGCGATCCGCGACATCGCGGGTCTCGGTTGCGACTACAGCATCGACACGACTGCCGTCCCGGCGGTGGCCCGTCAGGCAATCGAGTGCTTGGCACTGTTGGGAACATGCGGGCTGGTCGGTGTTCCGCCCACCGGCACGGAGCTCACCGTCGAGTTCCACAGCGTGCTCTTCGGCCGTTTCGTGCGGGGGATCATCGGTGGTGACGCCATCGCTCAGCTCTTCATCCCCAAGCTCATCGAGCTCTGGCGTCAGGGCCGCTTCCCCTTCGACCGTCTGATCCGCTTCTACGACTTCGCCGACATCGACGCCGCGGCCCACGACGCCGAGGCGGGTCTGGCGATCAAGCCGGTACTGCGGATGCCAGCATGAGCGCACTGGAGCTCACCCCGACCGTGCCGCGGATCGCACTCCGTGGCGTGACCAAGGCCTTCGCGGGCGAGCGCGCGCAACTCGCGGTGCTCGAGGGCATCGATCTCGAGGCCCACGCCGGCGAGTTCGTGAGCATCATCGGGCCGTCGGGCTGCGGCAAGAGCACGATGTTCAACATCATCGCCGGGCTCGACGTGCCATCGGGCGGGGAGATCCTCGTCGACGGGCGTCCGGCGACGGGGCGGACCGAGAAGTTCGCCTACATGCCCCAGAAGGACCTGCTGTTCCCCTGGCGGCGGGTCATCGACAACACGACGCTCGGTCTCGAGGTGCAGGGCGTGTCACGCAAGGAGGCCCGGGCCCGGGCCCAGCCGTTGTTCGAGCGCTTCGGGCTGGCCGGCTTCGAGCGTTCGTACCCATGGCAGCTCTCGGGGGGCATGCGACAGCGGGCGGCGCTACTTCGGACGGTCGTCCAGGGCCGCGAGGTGCTGTTGCTCGACGAGCCGTTCGGTGCGCTCGACTCGTTGACCCGCACCGAGATGCAGGAGTGGCTGGCCCAGGTCTGGGAGCAGTTCCGTTGGACGGTCGTCCTCATCACCCACGACATCCGGGAGGCGGTATTTCTGTCCGATCGCGTCTACGTGCTCACCGCCCGGCCGGCCTCGGTGCGCCTGGAGCAACGGATCGAGCTACCCCGGCCCCGGCAGTCGTCGATCGTCACCTCGTCTGAGTTCGTCGCCGTCGAGGGCGTGCTGTTCGACGCGCTGCGCGAGGAATCGCAACGGGCACACCGCGAACGAGGCGAGCAGGTCTAGCCCTTCTCGTTCTTTGCGTCTCGCGCCGCGCATGGAGCGGCCCTGGACACAAAGAACGGCCGGGGTGTGCTCTCAGGTCAGACGCGGCGACCGGCGAAGGCGCTCAGCGGTAGTTCTTGGTGACCTCGCCCATCGTCGTCTCGGCTGGGCCGAAGAACGTGCGGATCTGGCCGAGGACCGAGGGGCAGCCCGCGGCGAGCACGGCCCGGTGCATGTCCTTGACGATCTCGAACAGCTGGTCGAGATCGCCCTCCATCGTCGTGCCGAGGGCTCCCACCTCATACGGCACGCCGGAGCGGACGATCACCTCGATGGCCCGGTCGACCGCGGGGTACACGTCGGCTGGCGCGTCGGCCTTGGGGATGATCTGGATGTTGACGATCGCATGACGTGTGCTCACGGGAACCTCGCTCCTGTGTCATGCGTTCTTTGCGTCCCACGTCGCTCCTGGCGCGGGGGCAGCCACAAAGAACGTTGGGGGTCTCAGTATTCGGTGGGGACGACCATCCGGTCGATGACCCGGCGGAAGCACTCGTTGGCCTTGGCGAGCACCTCCTGCTCGTCGATCGTGGTGAGCTGGCGGTCGCGCATCACGATCTGCCCGTTGACGATCGTGGTGTCGACACAGCTGCCGTTGGCCGCGAAGACCAGGTGCGAGTAGAGGTGCGCCGGGTTGTCGGGCATGAGCGGTGTGAACTGCTGGCTCTTCAGGTCGACGATGATCACGTCGGCCTTCTTCCCCACTGCGAGCTCGCCGGTGTCATGACCCAGCGCCTTGGCGCCGTTGCGCGTGGCCATGCGCAACACGTCGGGCGCCTGCTGCAGCGACGCGTCGACCCGGTTGGCCCGGTGGATGAGCGAGGCCCACTTCATGACCTCGAAGATGTCGCGGCTGTTGTTGCACTCGGCGGCGTCGTGGCCCAGGCCCACGTTCAAGCCCGCGGCGAGCATCTCGGGGAGCCGGGCGATCCCGTTGCCCAGCTTGGCGTTCGAGGTGGGATTGTGCGAGATCTGGGTACCCGTCTCTCGCATGAGCGCGATCTCGAGATCAGACAGCCACACGCAGTGCGCGGCGATGGTGTCAGGCCCGAGGATGCCGCAGTCGTAGGCGAACTCGGTGGGCCGACGCCCGAACTTCTCCTTGGAGATCTCGACCTCCGAGAGCGACTCGTTGAGATGGATGTGGATACCGATGCCGAGCTCGTTGGCGAGAGTCCGGGCGTCGCGAAGCAGTGCGCCCGAGGCGAGCGGGAGCCATTCGATGCCGATGAGGACCTCGACGCGCCCGTCGGCCGAGCCGTGCAGGTCGCGGAACGCCTTCTCGTTGTCGGCCAGGGTGTCGAGGTTGTGCTCGTCGTCGGCGACGTCGTTGGAGAGCACGGCCCGGATGCCGATGGTGTCGGCCGCCTGGGCCAGCGCTCCCAATTGGCGGTACATGTCGTTGACGGTCGTCGTGCCCGTCCGCAGCGACTCGCTGTAGCTGGCCAGCGCGGCGTAGTACGCGTCCTCGTGATCGAGCGCTCGGATCATCGGGTACCAACACGTCTGGAGGTACTCCCACAGCGGGAGATGGTCGCTCCAGCCCTTGCCCAGCGCGGTGTGGTAGTGGAGGTCGACGAGCCCGGGCATCACGGCCTTGCCGCCGGCGTCGATGACCGTCGCACCCGTGCGGGCGTCGGGGTTTCGCTTGGCCACCTCGGCCGACGGGCCCACGTCGACGATGCGGTCGCCTTCGATGATGACCGTGCCCCCGAAGTGAACGTCGAGCGCGTCGTTCATCGTGACGACAGCCCCGTTGTCGATGACGATCCTGCTCATGGTTCAGCCTCCGATGCGGGTGCGGGAGCCCCACCACTGGCTCATGACGCCAGAGAGGGTGGGAGCGTTGGGAGAGCCCTGAGCGGATTGCTGCTTTCGTGATGCCGCCCACCACGGGATGAGCGCCCGCTGAGCGAGAAAGCTCAGCATGAACAGCGCAATGCTCACGACGGCGGTTACCACGACGGCCGCGAGGACCAGGTCTGTGCGGAAGGAGTTCTTCGACGTCTGCATGAAGATACCGAGGCCGTCCTTGGCGCCGACGTACTCCGCGAAGATCGCGCCGACGACCGAGTACGTGATGGCGATCCGAAACCCGAGGAAGAACGACGGCAGCGCGCTCGGGAAGCGCACGTACCGGAACACCTTCCAACGATTGGCGCCCATGGACCGGAGCAGGCTCATGGCCTCGGCCTCGGTGCCGCGGAAGCCCTCGACCCAGCCCACGGTGATCGGGAAGAACGTGACCAGGATCACCACGTAGATCTTGGGCGCGATCCCGAAGCCGAACCAGATGATCATGAGCGGCGCGATGGCGATGATCGGCAGGGTCTGCGATGCGACGAGTAGCGGGAGCAGCGAGCGCCGGACAAGTCCGGAGAAGTCGATGGCGATGGCCACGATGGTGGCGAACAACACCGACAGCGAGAAGCCGATCGCCACTTCCTTCATGGTGACCTTGGTGTGCCCCCAGATGATGTCGTGAAAACGCCAGCCCTGCTCGACGACGCGGCTGGGCGACGGGAGCGTTGTCGGGCGGACGTTCTGCGTGTCGACGTAGATCTGCCAGACGGCGATGAGGGTCGCGAAGAGCACGAGTGGGGGCAGGACCTGGAGGATGGCTCGCCCCACCGCTCGCGCCACCGCTCGTCCGAGCTGGCGAGACTGCCCGCTCGCGGCATCGGGTATCGATGATGGAGGCGCTGGCGGAGCTGTCGTCCGGTCGGCGTGGTCGACACTCATGGGTTCAGGCTCCGGGCGGAGTTGGTGGGAACGGGTGGGCGGTGGAGCCGGGCCGCATCAGCGACCCGGCTCCACCCCGGTCGGTCAGGCTGGGAGCAACGTGGTGTTGATGTACTGGGTCCAGTCGGGTGCGGCGTCGAGCGGGTTGCCGTCGGCGTCACTGATGATCCCGGCCTCGAACAGGAACTGGGAGTAGCCAGAGAAGATGGCCGGGTCGATCTCGCCCCAGTGGCCTCCTGGGCCGAGGAGGTACCCGCCATCGGCCATGGCCTGGGCGCTCTGCAGCACCAGCTCGGTGTTGGTCAGCTCGCTGGGGTTGGCGTCGAGGAGGATCTGGCCGGCCTCCTGCGGGTTGGCGGCTGCGTAGTCCCAACCCTTCTGGCTGGCAGCCAGGAAGCTCTTGACCAGGTCGGCCTTGCCCGCGATGTTGTCCTGTGACGTGACGAGCATCACGGAGTACTGGTTGGGCAGGCCGTAGTCGGAGTACTCGAAGTACTTGACCGGCTCGTTGTTCAGCGTGGCCTCGATCCCTTCCCACAGGGTGAAGGGGATTGTGAAGTCGGCGTCGCCGTTGTAGACGGCCTCGTAGGCCGAGGTGTTCAATGTGACCACCTCGAATTCGCCTTCACCCCCGTCGGCTTGGATGATCGCGGTCAGCACCGGGACCTCCTGCGGGCCGCCGAAGCCGGCGTAGGTGAGCCCGTCGAGGTCCTTGGGCGACGCGATCTCGTCACGATCGGCCTTGACCGCGATGGCCTCGGCGGTCTTCTGGAGGATCGCCGCCACGCCCACGATCGGCACCCCGGCCGGTCCGGCCAGGCTGATCGAGTTGTGGAACGAGACGCCGAAGTCGGCCTGGCCCGAGGCCACGATCTCATCGGCGTTCCCACCGCTGTACGGCAGGATCTCGAGCTCGATCCCCGCTTGGGCGTAGCACCCGAGCGCATCGGCCACGAAGAACCCGGTGTGGTTGGTGTTGGGCGTCCAGTCGAGCTGGAGCTTGACGGTGGTCAGCTCGGTCGCCGCCGGCGTGTCGGCGCACGGTCCGGCGGCGATCCCGCCTCCAGCGGCTGCGGGCGCCGTGGTCTCGCCTCCAGCGGCTGCGGGCGCCGTGGTGTCGCCCCCCGCGGCCGGTGCTGCGGTCGTGTCGGAACTGGCAACGGTGTCGTCGTCATCGTCCCCACAAGCCGCGGCGACGAGCGCCAGGGCTGCCAGGAGTCCGACGAACCACCTTCCTCGGAATGTTCGTGTCATGTCTGTTCCCTCTCTCTTTTCCCCTTGGGGTTCATACCAACAGCCTTCCGCATTCGAGCACCGGGCGCCCGTCGAGCACCAGGGTCGCATCTCGCATCACAGCGTCGAGATGGGCCCGGGCGTCGACGATGCCCCCATAGGCGATCGAATTCCCCAGCGCGATGTGCGCGCTGCCGAGCGATGACTCGGTCTCCATGGCCACGTCGCACACCCGGCCCGCCGGGTTCAACCCCAGCGACACCTCGGCCAGGTTGTGCATGCGATCGTCGGCACACCGCTCGATCATGTCGGTGAGTCGGCCGGCTTCGGCGCCCTCGGCCGCAACGAGCAGCCCGTCGCGGAACTCGAGCACCACCGGCTCGGGCAGCGGGCCGACGCCCATGAACAGCAGGTCGGCATCGACCACCACGGTGCCCGAGCCCGTTCCCTCGACCGGCGCGGTGCCGGCCTCGATGTCGGGCGGCGCCATGTAGTCACCGGCGCCTCGGCACACGCCGTGCAACACGCGACCGGGCCGTCCCGACACCGAGCCGACGAGATCGGTACCGGCCGGGGTGGTGAGGCGGAAGGTCGTCGCGGCCGTCCAGGCGGCACCGACCCGCTCGGCCGTGACTCGGATGGCGTCGAAGTCGACGGCCAGCGGCCCCTCGGCCCGGAACGTGGAGGCGCGAACGCCCGGCATGGCCAGATAGCGCACGCCAGCAGCGTTGGCCCGTCGGCGAGCCTGGTTCGAGCCGATGAACAACGAGGTGAGCTCGATCACCGCGGCGGCGTCGCACATCAGCGCGGCGACCGAGCGGGGCGGCTCCTCTCCCGGGAGCACAGGTCGCGGAATCCGGGCCACGACCGGCACGGCACGGCGTTCGATCAGGGCCTCGATCAGGCCGTCGACGACGAGGGGATCGGTTCCGTCGTCGGTGAGGAGCACGACCTCCTCGCCGTGGCGCACGGCGAGACACCGATCGAGCACGTTGCCGACGGCGGACAGGCGGCTGGCGGAACGACGGGCCCCGGTCACGGGCCCCACCTGGTCACGGCCCCCACCCGGTCCTGGCGCTGCCCGGTCATGGCCCCGCCAACACATGCGTGCACGCCTCACTGAGGATGCGGAGGGCCTCGCCGACGTGGCTGTCGTCGACGACGAGCGGCGGGGCCAACCGGATGACGTTCCAGTCGATACCGCCCTTGCCCACGAGCAGTCCGCGCTCGCGGCACGCCTCCTGGATCTGGGCGGCGAGATCGGCCCGGGGGGTGCGGTGAACGTCGGCGTCGGCCAGCTCGATCGCCTGCATGAGGCCCTTGCCCCGAACGTCGCCGATGGCATCGGGGTACCGGCGCTGCAGCCCGAGGAGGGCCTCGCGGATCGTGGCTCCCTGCTTGGCGGCGTTGCCGACGAGGTCGTGCCCCGCGATGTAGTTCACGTTGGCCAGGGCCGCCGTCGAGGCCAGGTGGTTGCCACCGAAGGTGCTGATCGAGCCGGCCGTGAGCGAGTCCATCACGTCGGCCCGGCCGAGCACGGCGGCGATGGGTATGCCGTTGCCGAGTCCCTTGGCCATGACCATCAGGTCGGCATCGACGCCGTCGGCCTCGATGCCCCACAGCGCCTCGCCAGTGCGGCCGAACCCGGTCTGGATCTCGTCCGAGATCAGCAGGATGCCGTGGCGATCGCAGATCTCGCGGATGATCGGGAAGAACTCCGGCGGCGGTGTGACGAACCCGTTGACGCCCTGGATGGGCTCGATGATGAGTGCGGCGATGTCGCCCGCCGTCTGGGTCTTGATGACCGTGTCGAGATCGCGGGCACAGGCGACATCGCAGCTCGGGTACGTGAGATGGAACGGGCAGCGGTAGCAGTAGGCGTACGGGGCGTACTGCACGTTGAACGGCGTGAGGTTCGTCGCGGAGTAGCCGCGGTTGCCGGTGACCGCCACCGCGCTGAACGACCGTCCGTGGTAGCTGTGACGCATGGCGATGATCTGGTGCGAGCGGCGGAAGCTGGTGGCCACGAGCAGCGCCGCATCGACGGCCTCGGTGCCGGAGTTCACGAAGAACGCCTTCTCCTGCATGGGCGGCGTGAGCGACACCAGGAGCTCGGCCAGCTCGACCATGGGGCGTATGAGGTACAGCGTCGACGAGTGGATGATCTTGCCCAACTGCGCGGTCACCGCTTCGACGAGCTCGGGGAGGTTGTGGCCCGTCGCCGTGGTCGCCAGCCCGGCGAAGAAGTCGAGGTACTCGACGCCGTTGGCGTCGGTCACCATGACGCCCTGCCCCGAGACGAGCTCCAGCGGCTCGGCGTACATCTGGTCGACCCAGTGCGGGATCACCCTCGCGTGGCGCGCCTTGAGGGTTTGGTTGCCGGCACCGTCAGGTTGGGGCTGCATCCCTCGTCCTCCCACTCTCAGAGTCGAGACACCAGACATTGTGCATCAGATCTTATTTCGGGGGGATGAACTTGTCCTGTCTGCTTCCTCGCTGCACGCCAAGCGCGTGGCCGACGCACGCAGATGCGGGTTGTCCCAGAAGAGCCACTCGAGCTCGAAGGCCCGCCTGAACGCCTTCTCGATCGCAGCGGGATCGGTGCCCGGTGCGACGCGGGCTGCATCGTCGAGGAGCCCGAGGAGCAGGTCGGTGTTGGCACGCATCGAGTCGGCCCGATACACCGCGACCCACGACTCGTACGGGTGCGAACCGTCGACCGGGGGCTCGGGCATGGACCGGCCCAGCACCGAATACCCCCACAGGCACGGCATGGTCGCCGCGACCCCCTCGGCGAAATCGCGCGACGCGGTATCGAGGAGGAACTCCTGGTACGCACGGTTCACCGGCGTGGGCTCGATGCTCACGAGGTCGACGGCGAAGGGCTCCATCATGGTCCTGATCAGCCCGAGCTCGGTGGTGACGAGCTCGTGGGCGAGGTGCACCAGATGCTCCATGGCACCGTCGGGAGCGATGCCGGCCAGGCGCGCGTAGACCCGCACGTAGTTCTTCAGGTACAGCCAATCCTGCTGGAGATACCACCGAAACGCCTCGACCGGCAGCGTCCCGTCGGTCAGACCGTTGACGAACGGGTGCTGCCGCCATCGCTCGACCTCGGGGCGCCCGATGCGTTCGAGGAGTTCAGACGGGATCATGGTTCCTCCCATGGCGTGCACCTGAGGTTCAGAGAGACCCGGGCCCCGTGCCGTTCGTAGACTACGCACATGCCGCCGGCTCAGGCATCGCGGTTTCGACGGGTGATCTCCGTGGGGGCGAGCATCGCCAGTGTCGTGCTCGCCACGACGGGTGCCTTCTGGCTCCTCAATCAGGGTGAGCCGGAAGAGGTCGTTGCCACGCTCCTCGTCTCGCGCCCTTCCACCGTGCCCGACGACGTCGGCTTCGATGTCACCCTCTCGAGAGGTTGTGGGTCGGGTGACCTTCCCGGCTTCACGCGCGCTCGCTGGGCCAACGCGCAGTCCGGCTTCCTCCGTGCCGACGGGACCGCCTACCTGCAGTGCCAGATCCATGAGTGGGCCGACGAGAGCGCGGCGGTCGCCGATTTCGCCGAGCGGGTCACGCTCCTCGACGGCGTCGCGACGTTCACCGGCTCACGCCAGCCCGACGATCGGATGCAGCGTCTGACGACCGTCAACGACAGCCCAGCCGTGGTCAGCTTCGTGGAGCGCAGCCGCGATGGCGACGTCCGTTCGACGATGATCAGCGTCGTGCACGTGGGCGATTTCGCTGGTGTGGTCACCGTCCACTCGTACGTCGACCCGCCGATCGTGGCCCTGTCGGAATTCGAGAAATTGGTGGCGAACGTGCTCGTACGGATGCATCGCTCGCCCTGACGAAATACATTCGCATCCATGGCACACGTCGACAACGAGAGCCCGTGGCTCCGATCGTTCTGGCATCCGGTTGCGCTGTCCGTCGAGATCGGCGACACGCCGACGAGGGTGATGCTGCTCGGGCACGCCTATGCGGTGGTCCGGCTGGGTGATCAGGTGGCGGCGTACCACGATCGGTGCCCCCATCGGGGCGCGCGCTTGTCCGTCGGTTCGGTGATCGAGCTTCCCGACGACGGGGGACCCGTGCTGCAGTGCGGCTACCACGGCTGGTGTTACGACGCGACCGGGGCGTGTGTGCTCGCGCCGTCGGTCGGTGCAGCACCGGCGGCCGGGATCCGCTCGACCGCTTCCACGCCGCACGTGTGCGAGGCCCACGGCATCGTGTGGATCGCCCCCGAGGCGCCCCGCACCCCCGTGCTCGACTTTCCCGAATGGACGGCCGAGGGCTTCCAGGGGGCTGCACTGCGAGTGCGGGAAGCCCACATCGGCGCACCGCAGCTCATGGAGAACAACTTCGACTTCTCGCATCTGCCGTTCGTACACGCCAAGTCGTTCGGGTACAGCTACGGCCAGCCGCGACCCGAGGCGATCTCGGTCGATCGGCAGGCCCACATCGTCGACATCCGCTTCGAGGCGGCGGTCTCCGACGCCCCGGGCAGCGTTGCGCCACACCACTCGATCTGCGCGGCGCCGTTCACGGCGTGGCTGCGCGTCGACATGCCCGACGGCCGGATCCTCGCCTGGTTCCAGACGATCCAACCCGAGCGCAACGGATCGAGCCGCGTGTACCAACTGATCGCCACCAATGCCGGCGACGATCCGCTCGCCCTCGAACGCGAGGTCGCGTTCACCGACGTCGTGCTCGACGAAGACCTGTGGATGCTCGAGCGCATCGACGATCCCTCGCTCGATCTGTCGCCCGACGCCGGTGCGCACGTCCCCGCTGACAAGGCCAGCCTGGCCTACCGTCGCATGCTCCGCGAGCTCGCCACCGGCTGATGTGGCCTGACCCCCGCAACTGTCACCGTGGCTACCGGGATACCGGTACCCACGCTGGCAGTTGGGCCCTCACACCGTCCCGAGCAGGTGATGGTGGAAGATCGGGATGTCGATGCCGAGGCCGGACGCTCGTTCGCGCACCCCGGCGATCGATGCCATGAGCACCGGGCCCTCCCACTCGGGGGTGACGCCGCCGAGGCCGGCCTCGAAGACGATGCGCTCGAGTCGGACGGCTTCCTCGTCGGGATCGGCCCGCAACCACGGGCTGCGATAGCCGCCGAGCTCGACGTCGCGGATCATCGAGATCATCGCCGTTCGGCAGGCGTCGATCACCTCGGGCGTGAGGTGGGCGCGGCGATGCGTGAGGTACTCCCAGCCGAACTCGCAGTGGCGAATCTCGTCGCGCAGGATGTGGCGGAAGATCTCCTTGGCCACCGGGTCGCGCAGCTCACGGATGAGCGCCACGAAGACGTCGTAGACGACCGTCTCGGCCACGCACACGAGGCCGGCGATGGTGGCCTCGACGGGGATGTCGGCCGCCAGCGCCCGGGCCCGCGTTCCCAGGTACGGCCCGGTGGCCGGCGGGGCTTCGTCGAGGGCGGTCGCGGCGACGACCGGGGCCGGCGTCGCAGCCGGAGAGACGGGAGCGGTCGCCGCCGGGGCCGGCGGCGCGGGGGGCGGCGGGGGCTCGGGGAGATAGCCGCCGAGCAGGTCGGCCATGTGGGCGCTCACCTCGGCATGGCGCGCCTCCTCCTGGGTGCGCAACGCCCAGAACAGGCTCAGATCGGGCTCGAGGTCGTCGAGGTCGTAGCGCAACTGCATGGCCGGGCTCTCGGAGATCGCGCCGTACTCGCCCCAGGCCCTTCCCGAGTAGTAGAGCCGCCCGGCTTCGCGGACCTCGGCCGAGTAGCGGGTCGGGTCGAACTGGTCCCACGGGATCGAGAGCATCGGGTCCCACGCCAGGCGCTTGGCCCGACGGTAGAGCGTGCGCACCGCGGGCAGGGTCGGCCCCAGCCGAAGGGGGAACGCACGGTCGTCTCGATCGAGGATGCTGCTCACGAGGGCCCCTGAATCGGATCCATACCCGGTCTTGTCGGTGACGGCGTTGCCGGCTCGATGAGCGAGATCCCGAGCCGGGCCAAGCCCGACCGTACCTCGTCGACCGCCTCGTCGAGCGCGCCAGCCATCCGGGTGTTGTCGGCGCCGCCCAGCCCGGCGGCGGCCGTGCTGTCGACCGCAGCCACCAGATCATCGGTGAACCGATCTCGCCCCCGATCGGCCAGGCCGGCCACGACCCTCAGGCCACCTCGCTCCCGTGCCAGCGCGGCCGTGAGGTTGGCCTCGACGGCCGCTCGCTGGTCGAGGTCGAGCCGGGGGAGGCGAGCCTCGGCGTAGGCCCAGCCGAACGCCGCGTGGCGGGTCTTGGCCGTGACCAACCGTGCGATCAGGCCCCGCACGCCATCGTGTCGGCCCGTGCCCGCAGCGTCGAGCGCGGCGCGCCACAGCGCCAGGTCGATCGTGTCGCCCAGCACGAAGTGCGCCACGACGAACGCGTCGGGATCGACGTCGGCGTGCAGGCCCCGCCGCGCGACACGATCGCGCAGCAGCCCAGCCAGCACGGGCGAACCAGGCGTCTCGAGGTAGCCCCCGAGGTGCTCGGCGACCATCCAACAGGCCTCGGTAGCCAAGGCCTTGGCGGTACCTCTCGCGGTGAGGAGGTACTTGATGTCGACCTCGCGATCGCGTTCCAGGCACATCCTCACCAGCGCCGCTTCGCTCTCGCCGATCCCCCGGTACTCGAGCCAGGCCCTGTGGCTCCAGACCAGGGCCCCCGCTGCGCGTTGAACCTCGGTTGCCTCAGAGCCGAGACCCGACAGGTCGATGTCGGTCTCGGGATCCCAGCGATCGGCCGAGGCGTCGAGGTAGAGCTGCCTCACGTCTCCGAGTCGGCTCACGAGATCGAGCGGGTAACGCTGCTCGACGGGCATCTCCGTGGCGCGCCCGGGTATGAGGGCCGATGCCTCCGTCCCCGGGCCCTGCGACCGGGCCGGGCTCGCCGCGACGTCGGCCATCAGCCGATCCGGGGCGGCGTGCGCGTGTTGTAGATCGACGCGGGCTGCTCGACGGGCATTCCGTACCAGCGCTCGTAGATCGACCGGGCGTGCGGCCACAGCTCGATCGCCAGCTCCAACCAGCGGGTGCTCTCGGGCGTCACCGCGTACAGCCGCTCCGAGAGCTCGTTGATGCGGTCGACGACCGTGTCCTCGTCGACGGTGAGCACCCGGCCCCGGTCGACGACGACCTGCCCGTGAACCATCACGGTGGTGATGTCGTCGGCGTGGGCCCGATCGACGATCACGTCGAGGACGGGCGTTGCCGCGTACCGGCCGGGCGGGAAGAACAGGCGCTTCGTGTCGAGCACCAGCAGATCGGCGTGGGTGCCAGCAGCGAGACGGCCGACTCGTCCCGGAATGCCCAGGGCCCGAGACCCGTTCGTGCCGGCGGCGCGGAGCACCTGCTCGGAGTCGAGACGGTGGTCGTCGACGACGTCGGGCTGGCGCTGGAGCAACAGCGCGGTGCGCAGCTCGGTGAAGAAGTCCTCGCGATCGCCGACCGAGATCCCGTCGGTGCCGAAGGCCACGCGGCCGCCCCGGGCGAGCATGTCACGGACCCGGGCGATCCCCGACGACAAGCGCAGGTTCGACCCCACGTTGCTCACGGCCACCACGCCGGAGTCGACGAAGATGTCGAGATCGGTGTCGGTGGCCCAGACGAAGTGGCTGAAGCTCACGTCGTCGCCCAGCACACCGAGATCGTGGAGCCGCTGCACCGCAGGCTTTCCGTAGGTCTCGAGGTTCCACAGGAGCTCCGAGCGGGTCTCGAGCACGTGGGTGGTGATGCCCGTCGCGTACTCGGTGGCGGCCCGGCGTACCCGCCGGAACAGGTCGTCGGACACCGCGGGCGTCCAATCGGGCGCCAGGAGCAGCCGGAAGCGGTCGCCTCGCCCGTCCCAGTCGCTCACGAGACCGTCGTAGGCGCTGAACACGTCGTCGACGGGCCAGGCGTAGCCGAGCGGCGACCGTCGGATCTCCTCTGCGGTGCTGGCGGGAACCCGGGCGAGGAAACGAGCATCGTCCTCGTGGGCGTAGATGTTCTGGTCGCGCAGGCTCATGGCCAGCGCCGTCCGCAGCCCGATCTGCTCGTAGGCCCGCAAGACCCCGTCGGCGCCGAAGCGGGGGAGGCTGGGCTTGCCGTAGAACACGTCGACCGTGGAGGTCTGCCCACCCTTGGCCGCCTGGATCAGGCCGTGCATGGCGAGGAGCCCGAAGATCTCCTCGTCGGCCTCGCGCGGTGCTGTGCCGAGGAACAGGTTCGAGAGCTCGAAGATCGTGCCGATCAGGCCCGGCCCGGTGAAGCACTCGGTGTGGTAGTGCCCGTTCACGAAGCCGGGCATGACGATGCTGGTCGGGCCACCGAGCACGGCGTCGAACGGTCCGTGCCCTTCGAGCTCGACCCGGGGACCGACCTCGACGATCTCGGAGCCCTCGACGATGACCGCGCCGTCGGGAATCGTCGACGCAGTGTCGAGCGCGATCACGGGATCCCCCAGGACCAACGTACGGCTCACGTTCATCGTCTCCCGAACTCGCCAACGCTTGGCTGGACGCTACCGATGCACGCGCGATTCCTCCAACTGTCAGCGTGCGATTCCTCCAACTGTCAGCGTGGGGGTCCGTATCCGGCCCGTGACACTGACAGTTGAGATGGGCGCTCGCGTCAGCGGGTACGTTGCGGCCATGACCCCTGCGCCTCGGCCCGCTGTTCGAGCTGCTCGAGCCGATCGCCTGATGGCCGTCACCCAGCCGGGGTCGGAGCCGGGGCCGGCACCGCGGCCCGGGCCCATGGCCGGCGTCGGGGTTCTCGAGATCGGGGCCTGGATCGCCGGGCCTTCGGCGTCGATGATGCTCGCCGACTGGGGCGCCGACGTCATCAAGATCGAGTCGCTCGACGGGGATCCGTTCCGTTGGATCCTCACGGGCGGGATCATGCCGGTCAACGCGGCCTTCGAGCTCGACAACCGGGGCAAGCGCAGCGTGGCCGTCGACCTCGACGGTGAGGCCGGACGGGCGATCGTCGCCGAGTTCCTGGCCGACGCCGACGTGCTCGTCACGAACGTTCGCGGGCCGGTGCTCGAACGGTGGGGATTCGATCACCCGACGCTGCTGGCCGCCCATCCCCGGCTGGTGTACGGGCTCATGACCGGTTACGGGCTCGACGGCGACGAACGTGATCGACCGGGCTACGACATCGGCGCGTTCTACTCCCGATCGGGCGTCGCCGCCGCCCACACGCTCGAGGGTGGTGAACCGCCCGTGCTGCGCGGCGCGTTCGGCGACCACATCACCGGCGCCATGCTGGCCGCGGGGATCGCCGCAGCGCTCTACGAACGCTCGCAGACCGGCCGGGGCCAGCTCGTCACCACCTCGCTGCTCCGCACCGGGATGTACACGATCGGCCAGGACCTCAACACGATCGCACGAACGGGTACGTCCTTCCCGATGGGTCAGGGCCGGCGGTCGACGACCAACCCGGTGATGAACTGCTACCGGGCCGGCGACGGAAGATGGTTCTGGCTGTTGGGTCTCCAGCCCGACCGGCACTGGCCGGCGCTGGCCCGCGCCGTCGGCCGTCCCGAGTGGATCGACGACGAGCGCTACTCGTCGCTGGCGTCGCGACGCAGCAACGCCGCCGGGCTGATCGGCGCGCTCGACGAGATCTTCTCCAGAGCGTCGCGTGAGGAGTGGGCCGAGGTCTTCGACCGGGAAGGCGTGTGGTGGGAGTCGGTGCTCAGCCCGTTCGACGTGGTCGACGATCCGCAGGCCATCGCCGCCGGCGCCTTCGTCGAGGCGCCGCACGCCGAGGGCCCGGCGAGAACGCTCACGACGCCGATCGACTTCCACGGCCGTCCGTCGGTCCCGCGGCTCGCCAGCCCCGAGCACGGTCAGCACACCGAGGAGGTGCTGCTCGAACGGGGCTACGACTGGGACCGCATCTCGGAGCTCAAGGAAGCCGGCGTGATCCTGTAGCCGGTCTCGTGATGCGCGGTCGGTAGCCTCGCCCGGATGCCCTCGATACCCTCCCCCGCCTCCCTGTCCGCCGTCGTGCTCTCGGTGCTCGATCTGGCTCCGGTCACCTCGGGCACGACAGTGGGCCAGGCCCTGCGCAACTCGCTCGACCTGGCCCGGCGCACCGAGCGGCTGGGATATCACCGCTACTGGGTGGCCGAGCACCACAACATGCCGGGCATCGCCAGCTCGGCGCCGGCCGTGCTGATCGGCCACCTGGCGTCGGTGACCGAGCGGATGCGCATCGGGGCCGGCGGGGTCATGCTCCCCAACCATGCCCCGCTCGTGATCGCCGAGCAGTTCGGGATGTTGGAGGCGCTGCACCCCGGCCGGATCGACCTCGGCATCGGACGGGCGCCCGGCACCGACCAGGTCACGGCCCGGGCCCTGCGGCGGACGGCAGACGCGATGAGCGCCGACGACTTCCCCGAGCAGCTCGGCGATCTCATGAGCTTCTTCTCGGGGGTGTTCCCGGCGGGCAACCCCATGCAGGCGATCACCGCCGTTCCCGGTCTCGGCCACCAGCCGGAGCTGTGGCTGCTCGGCTCGAGCGGCTACAGCGCCCAGGTCGCCGGGATGCTGGGGCTGCCGTTCTCGTTCGCGCACCACTTCGCGTCCGAGAACACCGAGCCGGCTTTGGCCTTGTACCGCAAGGCGTTCCGGCCGTCCGACGTGCTCGATCAACCCTACGCGATGATCGGGGTCTCGGTGCTCTGCGCCGAAACCGACGAGCACGCCCGCTGGCTGGCGGCACCCGGAGGGCTGGCCTTCCTGCGGCTGGCCCAGGGCCGACCGGGCCCGTTCCCCACGCCCGAGGAGGCGGCGGCCTACCCGTACACCGCGCACGACCTCCGGATCATCGAGTCGCGGGCGTCGAACAGCGTCGTTGGCAGCCCGACGACCGTGCAGCGCATGCTCGACGAGCTTGTGCTCCGGACTCGTGTCGACGAGCTGATGGTCACCACCATCACGCCGTCGCACGCCGACCGGGTCCGTTCCTATGAGATGCTGGCCGAGCTGGCTGGGCTCCGGGCCGTCCCTTCCTGAGCCGGCCTACGCTGCGGCCGGCGCCGTGTTGGGGCCGAGACATTCGACGGGATTCGACCGACGGGGTGTGGCGTGGCTGAGCGAGATGCTGGACGGCTGGCCGGACGGGTGGCGCTCGTCACCGGTGCCGGGAACGGGATCGGCCGGGCCTGCGCGCTCGCCATCGGAGCCGCCGGCGCGTCGGTGGTGGTCAACGACCTGGGCACCGACGAGTTCGCGACCGGAGCGACGAGCGCAGCGGCCGACGCCACCGTGGCCGACATCCGTGGCGCCGGGGGAACGGCGAGCGCGAACTACGACTCGGTCGCCAGCTCGGCGGGCTGCGAGCGGGCCGTACAGACGGCTGTCGACACGTACGGCCAACTCGACATCGTCGTGGGCTGTGCCGGGGCGATCATCGACGGCTCACTGAACGCCGATGACCAGTCGTACCAACGGTTTCTCGACCTGTTCCTCTCGCAGAAGTTCTGGTTGGCCCGGGCGGCCGTTCCCGCCATGGTCGAGCGAGGCTGGGGCCGGTTCATCGCCACCACGTCGTTCGGGGCCACCGGCCTGCTCGGCCAGCCCATCTTCGCCGCGGCCATGGGCGGGGTCATCTCCCTCACCAAGGCCCTGGCGCACGAGCACGGTCCCTCGGGCGTCACCGCCAACTGCCTCGCACCCGGCGCTGCCACCCGCCTGCACGCGGTGAGCAGGGCCACCTTCGAGCAGATGCGGGCCGACGGTGTCATCGACGACGCCGGCTGGGACGCCTACATCAACACCCCGCCGCCTGAGTACATCGGCCCGGTCGTGGCCTGGCTGTGCACCGACGCTGCCGCGGCCGTGAACGGTCAGGTCGTGCACTCGGCGGGCACCGAGCTGGGCCTGTGGACCTCCTACGTCGACGCTACGAACTACCACGGGGGCGGCCACCGGACCCGTCCGCCCTACACCCTCGAGGAGCTCGACGAGCTGTTCCCCAAGCACCTCTTGGCCGATGCCGGCTGAGCTCGTCGTCTGGCCAGGGCACCGTCACGCCCGCAGACGGGCGGTACGCTTGGGGGGATGAGCCTCGCCGCTCCCCTTCACGTCACGGCTGACGAGTACCTGAGGCTCGAGGCCGAGAGCGCGGTCCGGCATGAGCTCGTGGGCGGCGTGCTGTGTGCGATGACCGGAGCAACGCTTCGGCACAATCTCGTGGCTGGTGCCATCTACAGCGCGGTTCGGGGCTCCGCGCTCGCGTCGGGTTGTCGTCCGTACGTGGAGGGAGCCAAGCTCCGCGTTGGCGCAACTGCGGGCTCGTGGGCGTTCTACTACCCCGACGTGATGGTGGTGTGTGCGCCGCTCGTCGACGAGCGCTACGAGACAGGACCGTGTCTGCTCGTCGAAGTGCTCTCGCCGTCGACGGAGACGGTCGATCGTCGCGAGAAGCTCGGGGCTTACCTCTCGATACCAACGCTGGGCATGTACGTCATCGTCGATCCCGACCACCCGCGCCTCGAGGTGCACGAGCGGATGGGCGAGCGATGGGTCTCGTCGATCCTCGGCTCGGGCGAGGTGGTGCTCGTCCCCTGCGCCGGGATCAGCATTCCGGTCGACGACATCTACCGGGACCTGTAGGCGGTGGCGACGGTCGACGGTCGCTCCGAGCCCCCCGGGTCGGCCGGTGCAAGCCGTGGACGGCTCGCTCGACGTCCTCGCTTCGACGAGGTGGGTGAGGCGCCCGACGCCCGCTTCAGCTTTGCCAATGAGCGGACCTTCCTCGCGTGGAACCGCACGGCCCTCGGGTGCATCGTCGCCGGCCTCGCCGTCACGCACGTCCTCAAGCCCGACGGGAGCCAGACCGGACCCAAGGTCGTCGGCGTGTCGCTCATGGCGCTCGGTGCGCTCCTGGCGTTCTTCAGCTATTCCACATGGGAGAGCAACGAGCGGGCCATGCGCCTGCAGGAGCCGATCCGTCACTCGCGGCTGCCGATGCTCGTGTCGGTCGTCACCGCGGTGGTCGCCGTGGCCGCCGTCGTCTACAGCCTGGTGTGACGGTGTACGACCCCATGGACGGCGCCGCGAGTGGCTGGGCTGGGCACCATCCCGACGTGCTCGGGAGCCTGGCTGCGGAGCGGGTGCACCTGGCGTGGAACCGCACGGCGCTGTCGTGGGGTGGAGCGGGGGCGGCGACGGTGAGGTACTTCGCCGACGACGGCTTCCTCCGGCCCAGCACCGCCATCGGCTTCGCGATGCTGATGGTGGGCGCGCTGAGCTGGGCCGGGGGGACTTCCGAGTACCGGCGCACCATGGCCGCGATCAGAGCCGATGAACCCGTCAGGGTGCGGGGCGGGGTGCTGCGGGCGATGGCCTGGTTCACCACCGTGGTGTGCCTGGGCGTCATCGCTGTGGAGCTCACCCGTTGATGTCGACGATCACCGCAACTGTCAGCGTGGCACCCCGGATACGGGGTGCCACGCTGACAGTTGGAGCTGTGGCGTGCTAGCAAGTGACCACAGGAGGTCGGCATGAGCACCACCGCGGTTCCGACGGGAATCTACGAGCCCGACATCTACATCGACGAGCCGCCCCATGCGCTCTTCGAGCGGCTCCGACGTGAGCAACCGGTGTTCTGGCAGGACATGCCGCACGAGCCCGGCTACTGGGCGGTGCTCAAGCACGCCGACGTGGTGCACGTGGCCAAGCACTCGGAGATCTTCTCGGCGAACGAGGCCGGGGTGGTGCTCGAGAACCTCGGCCCCGAGCAGCTCGAGGGCATGCGCAACATGCTCCTGGCCATGGACCCGCCCCGACACACGGGTTTCCGGCGGCCGCTCGCGCCGAGCTTCAAGGTTAGGGTCATCGGGCAGATGGAAGATCGCATCCGCACGATCTGCCGTGAGATCTTCGCCCGGGCCGCTGAGATGGGCGATGTCGAGTTCGTGCACGATGTCACCTCGAGCCTGCCATCGCAGGTGATCGGTGAGCTCATGGGCCTCCCGAGGGAGGATTGGGCAGCGATCCACCGCATGGCCGAGATGAACACGTCGAGCCAGGACGCCGACATCAATCCCGAGGGCGACAACTACACCAGCGGTGACGGCTCGATGCAGATGGTCATGTACGGCATGGCGTGGGCGGCGCGGCGCCGGTCGGAGCCGCCCCGGGAAGACCTCTCCACGTTGCTGCTCGACGGCGAGTTCAACGGTCGCCAGATGACCGACCTCGAGTTCGGCTCGTTCTTCGTGCAGCTCGTCACCGCGGGGAACGACACGACCAAGACCATGCTCGCGGGCGGGCTCCTGGCGCTGCTCCAGCATCCCGAGCAGATGGCCGAGCTGCGCGCCGACCGGTCGCTGATCGACGGTGCCGTCGAGGAGATCCTCCGCTGGGCCAACCCGTTGCACTACTTCCGCCGCACGGCCCTGGTCGACACCGTGCTGCGAGGCGTGCCCATCGCGGCGGGCGACAAGGTCGCGATGTATTACACGTCGGCGAACCGCGACGAGGAGGTGTTCGCCGATCCGCACCGCTTCGACATCCGCCGGAGCCCCAATCCCCACCTGTCGTTCGGGATCGCGACCCACTTCTGCCTGGGCGTGCACCTGGCCCGCCTCGAGGGACGGGTGTTCTTCGAGGAGCTGCTCGCCGCGTTCCCGACCGTCGAGCTGATCGGCGATCCGAAACGGGTCCGGTCGAACCTCAACAACGCCTTGAAGGTGCTCCCCGTCCGCCTATCTCGCTGATTCCATCGAAGTCGCTTGTTCATTCAACGGATCATCCCGATCACCCGGCCGAGGAGCCCCCCATGACCATGATCGAATCCGCCCCGTCGGCCATCCACCGCGGCGCCGACGAGATGCCGTTCGTCGACATCGGGGGCGGGAACAAGCTCAAGGTGCTCCAGGTGAAAGAGGGCGAGGGCCTCTGGATCGTCGAGAACGTCTTCCAGGCCGGCTTCGCCGTGCAGACCCATCGTCACACCGGACCGGTCTGGGGCTACACGACCACGGGTGCCTGGAAGTACAAGGAATCCGAGTATGTGAACCGGGCCGGTTCGTTCCTCTACGAGCCGGCGGGGTCGGTCCACACGCTCACCTGCATCGAGGACGACACCCGGGTGTGGTTCCACATGTACGGCGTGAACCTGAACCTCGACGCCGACGGCAACGTCGAATCGATCGCCGACGGCACCTCTGCGCTGGCGGCCTACTACGCGCTGTGCGAGGCCCAGGGCCTCCCCCGCCCCAACGTCCTCGTCGACTGAAGCGTCGATCGTCGACCGGCGCCTGCACTGGCGGCCTGCGTCCGGCGCGGCGCGTCAGCCGTCGTCGGCGACCTCGACCAGCGAGTCGGCGGGGAGCCGGGCGACACGCCGCTGGCCGGGAACGGGTGGGGGAGCGCCGGCGGCCGTCGTGATCGTCGCGGCGATGCGCGTATCGGCGGGGGCCATCATGCGCAGCTGCAGCGTGGCTCCGGCGTAGCGGACGGTCTCGACCACGACATCGAGCCCCGACGCGGCGTGGCCGGCCGCGCTGGCGTCCCCCGCGCTGGCGTCCCCCGCGCTGGAGACCTCGACCAGCTCGGGCCGGATCACCCAGGTGGATGGGCGCCCGCCGGTGACCGGGCCCCGGGCGTTGGCGGCCGACACCGTGAGCGCCCCCCACGGGCCCGCGAGCACGCCGTCGTTCAGCCGGCCGGTGAGCACGGTCTCGATCCCCAGCATCCGGGCCACCGACACCGTGGGGGGCCTGCGATACAGCTCCTCGGGACGGCCACTCGCCGCCACCCGTCCGCCGGCGAGCACCACCAGTTGCTCGCCGAGGGCCAGAGCCTCGCTCACGTCGTGGGTGACGAGCACGGTCGTGGTGCCGGTCCGGCGGTGAATCTCCACCAACAGATCCTGGAGCTCACGACGCACCGGAGGGTCGAGGTTGGCCAACGGCTCGTCGAGGAGCAGCACCTCGGGCTCGATCGC
Source organism: Actinomycetota bacterium (assembly GCA_009886115.1). Classification (GTDB taxonomy): domain Bacteria; phylum Actinomycetota; class Acidimicrobiia; order IMCC26256; family VFJJ01; genus VFJJ01. The sequence continues at coordinate 21,742 of VFJJ01000105.1, read as the reverse complement.
CAGCGCCCGGGCCAGCGCCACCCGCTGTTGCTCGCCGCCCGAGAGCCCGGCCGGTGAACGATCGCCGAGACCGACGAGGCCCACGGACGCAAGGAGCTCGTCGACCCGTCGCGCCCGTTCGGCGGCGCCCACTCCCCGAACTTGTAGCCCGAATCCGACGTTCTCTGCCACCGACAGGAAGCCGAAGAGCTGGGCAGTCTGCATCAACAAGGTGACGGGTCTCCGGTGCGGAGCGAGCCGATCCATCGTCCGCCCGCCGATCGTGATCGTCCCACCGTCGGGCTCGATCAGGCCGGCGAGGCATCCGAGGATCGTCGACTTGCCGCTTCCCGACGGGCCGAGCAGGCACGTCAAGGAGCCGGCCGGCACGTCGAAGGTGACACCGTCGAGCACCGCTCGCGCTGCGCCGCGGGGCCCGTAGCGCTTGACCAGTCCCACGACCTCCACGCCGGCCGGGGTCGACGCCTCGTTCATGGCGATGCCGTCGGGTCGACGATCTCGCGCACGGCGATCCGGCCGGCCAGCACCAGCACCAGCAAGGGTGGCAGCGCTGCCATGAGCGCGAGCACACCGATGCTGGTGGGGTTCCCGCCGGCCACGGAGCTGAACACCAGCATGGTGATCGTGACGACCCGGCCTCCACCCACGAGCAGGGTGACGAGATACTGGCTCCACGACACGAGGAAACTGAACAGCGCGGCGACGACGAGCCCCGGCCCCACCAGACGCAGCGTCACCATCCGCAGCGCCTGCCACGGCGTTGCTCCCAGGACGGCAGCCTGCTGGCGCGCCCGGTCGTCGTGCCTGGTGAAGACCGCCGTCAAGATGGCCACCGTGTAGGGGATGGTGGTCACGAGGTGAGCCAGGACCACACCGGGCCGTCCTCCCGCCAGGTCGAGTCGGAGCAGGGCCACGTCGAGCCCAATGGCCAGGCCCACGGCGGGCACCAGATGGGGCACGAACAACACCACCATCACCGGGCCCCGCCACCGGAAACTCGAGCGGGCCAGCACCCGGGCGGCCGGCCACGCCATCGCGCAGCTCGCCACGGTGACGGCCCCGCTCACCACCACACCGGTACCGAAGGCACTCAGCGTACGGTCGTCGGACCCGATGCCCCGCCAGCCTCGAAGTGTCCATTCGGCTGGCAGCGCGTCGGGGAAGAACCAGCGGGTCGAGAACGCCTGCAACACCAGTGTCAGCAGCGGCGCGGCCAGCACGATGAGCGCTGTCGCCCTCCATGCGATCCGGGCCGTCATGGTCCCGGTCGCCTGGGGAACCAGCGCCGGGTGGCCGACCACACGGCCACTGCGACGGCGATCACGATCAGGGCCAGGACGACGCTGATCGCCTGGGCGTCAGCCCGCACAAGGAGATCGGGGTCGCGATAACGCTCGAGCGCCACGACCGAGAGCATCCGGGGGTCGCTCACACCGAGCGCGCTGGCGGGCTCGTAGGCGCCGACGGCGAAGGCGAACGCCACGAGGCTCGCGGGTACGAGCACCGGAACGATCGCCGGGAGGAACACCCGCCGGAGCGTGGGCCATGGCCCGGCGCCCAGGGTGGCCGCCGTCTGCACGAGGGGCGCCAGCCGACGGCCGGCGAGGGGAGCCCCGGCAAGCACCAGGAACGGGAGCTCCTTGGTGACCAGATGCCCGATGATGCCCACACCGAAGGCGTCGCGCACCAGCACCGGGAACTGGGCCGGACGGTCGATCAGCCCCGCGGCGGCGACGAGGCGTGACGCCCAACCGCTCTGGGAGAAGGTGGCGAGCAGGGCCACCGTCCACACGACGTGGGGGATCGTCAGGTTCACCTGGAGCAGCCAGAGATCGAACCGCCGGGCCCGTCCGGGGCGACGCGTCCAGTGCCACAAGACCGCCACGGCTCCCACGACAGCCAAGATCGTCCCGACCGCGGCCACCCACAGCGTGAACGCCCACGAACGCCAGAAACCGTCGGCCTCGACGAGCCGCCGATAGGCATCGAGCGTCGCCCCACCGTCGCGACCCGGGCTGCGCTCGGCGCTCGGACCCAGACCCAGACCGAGACCCAGGCTCTGGCGGAACACGATCCACGCGGCGTAGGCACTCAAGCCCCCCACCACGATGAGCACCGGGCTCAGCCGCAGGGCCCTACCCCACCCACGATCGACGCCCAGGACCGACGGGGTCACAGCCCGCCCGAGACGTTCTCGCGCCAGCCCTGCTCGACGAGGTCCTGGTACTCGGCTGCGGCGTCGCCGACGAGCGCGCGGGCCAGCTCGTCGGCCGGCGCCGCTGCGTCGCCGAGCGATGCGGCCGCGGTGTCGAGCGCGGCACGCTGCGCAGGATCGCTGACCCGGCCGACGTCGATCGCGAACCCGAGGCCGAACCCGTTCTCGGGCACGATCTGACGGGCCTGGAGCGTCGGGTCGAGGATGAGATTCGCCAGTACCAGTGCAGCAGCGGCGTTGGCGGCGTTCGCCGGGATGGTCACGTAGTTGAAGTCGCCGATCGAGTTGGCGTCGAACACGAAGGCCTTGGCCGTGCTCGGGACGAGCCCCTCGGCGATGAGGGAGCCGGGCCCGACCGCCGCCTGGGTGATCGTGAAATCGACCTCCTGGTTGGCGAAGAGCGCGTGGAGCTCGTTCTCGTCCTTGGGGTAGGTCTCGCCCTCGCGCCACAGGCAGGGCGCGAGCTCGTCGAGGTACGCCCACAACGCCGGCGACCACTGGTCCCAGAGCGCCTGGTCGAACAACTTCCAGAGCGCGGGATCGCCCGAGAGCTCGTACAGCGCTCCCTTGACGAACCGGGTTCCCTGGAAGGCGCCGGGACCGGGGGCGATGTAGGTGAAGCGCCCAGGGTGGGCGCAGGCCCAGTCCTTCATGGCGGCGTACGACCGGGGCAACTCGTCGGCGGACATGCGCGCCGTGTCGTAGACGAGCTGGAACTGCGCCGACGACCACGGGCTCTCCTGGCCTTCGACCGGGACGCCGAAGTCGAGGTTGATCGCCGGGTTGTCCCAGTCGACCAGGGCGGCGCCGGGGATCGCCTCGGCCCACGCCGGTAGCAAGAGCTCCGCTTCCTTGAGCGTGCTGAAGTTCTCGCCGTTGATCCAGATGAGATCGACTGATCCGTTCTCGGTGCCTGCCTCGGCTTCGGCCAGCACCTGGTTGACGGCGTCGACGGTGTCGGCGACGGGCACCCGGTTCAAGGTGATGTCGTACCGCTGCGACAAGGCGGGCCCGTACGTCTCGTCGACGAATCGGTTGATGCTCTCCGAGCCCCCATAGAGGTACCAATTGACCGTTTGCCCGCGAGCGGCCTCGACCACCGCATCCCAGTCGGACGGGTCGAGGATCTCGGCCACCGAGCCCGACGCTGACGGGGACCCGGACCCGGTGTCGTCGTCGCTGCCGCAGGCCGTGATCGCCATGAGCGACGCCATGATCAGACCAATGGTGCGGGCGGGCCACGGGAACGAAGTGCGTCTCATCGAAAGCTCCTGATGACCTTGGGCAAGCGAGTTCGGAGCCAGGCAGCGCTCTCGCGAGGGAGGTGGGGCAGGGTCTCGCGGGTGAACTCGTCGGCGGCCTTGCCCAGCGCAGCCGCGAAGGTGGGGTAGGGGTGCACGAGTCGGTACAGGCGATGGAGGGAGATGTTGCGCTGGATCGCCAAGGTGACGATGCCGATCGTCTCGGACGCGTGAGGCCCGACGGTGGTCGCGCGCAGGACCCGTCCGGTCAGGCGCTCGGCGATCACGATCATGATCCCGTGACGTACGTCGTCGGTGTGCGCCCGATCGAGGGAGGCCAAGTCGATCTCGAAGCGCCGCACGGCCGCCGTCGGCCAACGGCGCTCGATCTCGGCGAGCGAGAGCCCCACCGAAGCCAGCTCCGGATCGGAGAACACCGCGGTGGGCACCAGGATCGGCCGGTTGCGGATGGGAATCATCGGGAAGGCGATCGCCTGCACGACTCGTCGCCCGTAGGCATTCGCGCCATGGGTCGTGTGGGAGAGGTCGGTGACGTCGCCGACCGCCCACAGACCCGCCACGCCGGTTCGACCGACGTGATCGGTCGCGATTCCCGACGAGGTGATCTTGACGCCGACGTGCTCGAGGCCGAGGCCCCCGACCCGGGGAGACCGCCCGATGGCCACGAGCACCTGATCGACGGCATCGAGGCGCGACCCGTCACCGAGCACCAGGGTGCTCGTGGCGTGCTCGAATCGGGCCGCTTCGGCACTGGTTCGCACGTCGATCCCGCGAGCGCGCAGCTCGGCCACCAGTACCGAGGTTGCAGCGCGGTCCTCGGCGCTCAGGAGGCTCGTGCCGCGAGTCACCACGGTGACCCGTGCACCGAGGCGTCGCACCGCGCAGGCCATCTCGACGCCGATCGCCCCACCGCCGATCACCACGAGATGGCCGGAGAGGTCGGGCTGCTCGAAGAGGGTCTCGTTGGTGAGGGCCAGCGCCGCGGGGAGCCCGTCGATCACCAGCGGGCGGGGACCGGCCCCGGTCGCGACGACCACGTGCGCCGCGTCGATCGAGCGAGTGACGCCATCGGCTCGGGTGATCTCGACCCGGCCCGCGGCCACGAGCCGCGCTCGCCCCTCGACGAGCTCGATGCCGGGGATGGCCGGTATCTCGGCACGCTCGCGCCGGGCGAGCTCGTCTCGGCGTTGGCGTACGAGTGCGAGCGCCGCCGCTGCTGCGCTGAGCCCGTCAACCGCCGGCGCTGGTCCAGGGAGCGGGCCGTGGCGAGACGCTTGGTGGATCAGCGTCTTGGACGGGATGCACCCGGTGTTCGTGCAGTCGCCCCCGATCGGCCCCGATTCGACCAGGGCCACCCGCTTGCCGAGCCCGGCCAGACCAACGGCCACCGTGAGTCCGGCCGAGCCCGCTCCGATGACGACCGCGTCGAAGGCCCCCGCGACCTCAGCGAGACCGATGGCCCCGGCTGATGCCTCGGCTGATGCCCCGGCTGATGCCTCGGCTGATGCCCGGGCTGATCGCGGGTGTCCGCGCCGGCGCATCGAGCGCATCGTCGACGGGTGAGTCACGGCATCGCCTGCAGCGCCGTATCGCCATCGCCATCGCCATCGCCATCGCCCCGGCCCACACCTGGTCCGGCGCCCGCGCCCGTGCCGCCGCCAGCGACCGATTGCCGGCGCCGCAACAGGCGCGACGTCGTGATGCTGGCGGCGATCAGCCCGACCGAGACGATCAGCGCCGCCGGGTCGAGGCCGTCGATGCCTTCGTCGACCCGCTCGAGCGAGGCCCCGAGGAGCACGAACGAGACGGTGCCGGGGAGCGAGCCGATGGCGGTCGCACCGAGGAACGGCACCCAACGGATCCGCAACAGCCCGGCGGAGTAGTTGACGAGGTCATAGGGCAAGAACAACAAGCGCATCAGCAAGATCGACTCGAAGCTGTTGCGGCGCATGCGGTCGGCCCAGCGGTTGGCGAAGCCGAGCACGGCTGACGGGGTCGCGCCGTCGACGGCGTTGGCGGCACTGGCAGCACCGGCGGTCACGGCAGAAGCACCGGCGGGTACCGCGGCACCGGGTCGCTTCGTGAGCAGCCGGCCGACGCCGTAGGCGACCATCGCCGAGGCGTTGGCCCCCACAACGACCACGACGATACCGGTGACCGGGCCGAAGATCAGCCCGCCGGCCACCGTCAGCAGCGTGGCCGGGAACAGCACGAGCGGCCGGGCCAGGTAGACGCCGAGGTAGGCCGGCACGCCCCATCGGGCCGAGTCGACCCGGTCGACGAATCGTTGCAGGGTCTCGGTCGTGCCCATTCCGGTGCGGTGCTGATACACGCGCCAGGCCACGACCGCGCCGAGCAGCGTGGTGAGGGCCGCGGCGCGTTGGACCATCCGCGCTCGGTCGGGGCCGCGCCGATGGCCGTCGACACGGCCCGTCACCCGAGCTCCCTCACGGCAAAGACCACCCGTTGCGCGATGGTGAAGCCCACCGCTGCGGCCATCAGGACGAACCAGGTCGCGGCGTGCTGCGGCCAGATGAGCATGCCCGAGAACAGTGCGATGGTCTCGGCCCCCTCGATGAGCCCGCCGGGCATGGTGACGGCTGTGGATTCCCCGGTGGAGGCCGCACCGCGGCTGCGCTTTTCGAGCACCGCCGACAGGTACGCCCACGAGATGGCGTTCACGTAGAACGAGCCGAGCAGCAGCGCGACGGCCATCCAGGTGCTGCGGTCGTCGACGTGCCACGCCACCCCGAGCGGGACGGCCGCGTACCCGATCGTGTCGAGCACGATGTCGAGGTAGCCGCCGAGGTCGGTGGCGGCGCTCCGCAGACGAGCGACCGTCCCGTCGAGACCGTCGAGCACCCGTGAGGCCAACCAGAGCGCCACCGCCGGCCACGTCCGACCGTCGGACGCCACAACAGCGGCCGCGACGCTGGCCGCGGCCGCGGCCAGCGTCAACGGCAGGGGTCCGACGATCCTCGTCGCCACCTGCGCCGTGGGTCGGAGCGCACGATCCTTCGCCGTACGCAGGGCCCGGTCGAACATCAGGCCCGAGTGGCGTCGGCGAGCCTCGCACGAGAGCGGGGGGAGCGGGGGAGCAACTCGACGAGCTGGACGTTCTCGAGGGGGTCGAGCAGGCTGTGCTGTACGCAGGCTGGGACGATCTGCCCGGTGTCGGGATGTGCCATCGAGTACACGCACGCGGCCAACCGCTCCTGCGTGGCCTTGAGCCTTTCGTCGGAGAGGGTCTCGCCTCGCTGGAGCGCCTCCCAGGCGGGCGCGACATCGGCGGCGTCGATGAAGCTGTGCATCACGAACGTCATGGGGCGCAAGGGCTTGCGGAACGCAAGGATGCCGCCGCCCCGCCGGACGAAACGTCGGGCCCAGGCCAGGCCGACCGGCACCAGCCGTGGATGGCGGAGCACCGTCCGGACCACCCGGGTCGTCATGACTGGTCTGCGCACGAAGAGGAAGTTGCCGCGGAAGGCATGCAGGAACAGGTCGCGAGCCCGCAGGTCGGCGGGGACGTCATCGTCGAGAACGGGAACGAACCGCTCGCCGACCCACACGCCCCACACGACGCGGTTGCAGCGGAAGTCGCCGAACTGGACGGCCTTGTACGGCAGGCGCACACCGACACCTCGCTCGACCTCGGCCCACACGTCGTCGTCGGACATCGCTCGGTAGTCGGCTGTCCATCGGGTCTCGTTCCCCACGAAGGCTGCGGGCTGGAACGAGAACATGCGAAAGCCCATGAACCGGCACTCGCGGACGACCTCGGCGACCTGGTCGAGGTTCGTGGGGGTGACTGTCATGTTGTGGGCGAGGTACGAACGTACGCCGTGGTCGCGGCGGAGGCGGTCGAACATCTCGACGAACCGCTGGCGCGCGGGGTTCAGCTCGCGTTCGCACGTGGGCTTTTCGAGGCCCCGCCGGCCGAACATCGTCATGTCGAAATGCGCGGCGAACGACAGGAAATCGAAGCGCCGTGTGCCGTCGGGCTTGATGGTGAGACGCTCGAGGTACTCGGCGTCGATGTCGCCGTGGGTGAAGCTCATGGGCACGCGGCCGTGACGGCGCATGGTCTCGATCGTCGCCGCGTGGTCGTCGGGATGGAGCAGCGACACCTCGCCCCCGATGAGCTGAGCGTACGCCGACGGCCCGCGCTCGCTCTCGAGGTGGGCCATCTGCCGCTCGACCTCCCGAATGGTGTGCGGCCCGTCGATCGCCACCCGGTTGGCGTCCTTGGAGTGGTAGCAGGGCTTGCAGGTGAAGTCACACTGCGGGAACACCCCGTGCGTACCCTCGCATCCCGTTGTGCGGCGCCCCACGAGCTGGGCCGGGGTCTTGACGTGCTCCGGAAGCCCGTCCCAGCGCCGATCGAGGGCTGCCGCGATGAGTGGATCGACCGGACGGGTCGCGCGCTCCAGAACGCGCAGCCGTCGCCACGTCGCTCCCGGTCCCCGACCAGCTGTCGTGCCCGCCACCTCGCCCCCCAGGCCGTTCTCCTCGCCTCTTCGCCGCACAGTACCGGTCCGGGTGACCGCGATCATGTGCAACATCGGCGCCGCTCGCGCCGCGCTCGGGCTGCGCTCGGGCTGCTTTCTTCGCGCTTTTGCACCGGGGGTGCGCGAAATCGCGAAAAAAGGCGTGGGCTCGCCTCAGAAGCCGGGAAGGCCGGGGCAGAGCTTGCCGGCCGTCCACGCCGCGTCGACGGGATAATCGCCTCCGCTACACGTGCGGCTCTCATCGCTCAGCAGGAACAGCACCATCGAGGCCACAGCGTCGGCGTCGACGGTGCGCGGTATGCCGTCGTCGAGGATGGCCGGTTGCTGGACCCGAGCCAGGTAGCGGTCGAGGTCGAACTGATCGAACCACGGCATCGACATCTCGGGGTTGCCCATGGCCGGGCACACGGTGTTGACCCTGATGCCGTCGCGGCCGAGCTCGAGCGCGGCCGACTTGGTGAGCCCGCGCACCGCGAACTTGGTGGCCGAGTACATGGCGACGCTGTTCATGCCGGCGAGCCCGTCGATCGAGGAGATGTTGACGATCGACCCGCCACCCGCGGCCCGCAACGGCGCGACGGCGGTACGTATCCCGAGGAACGTCCCGAGCAGGTTCACCCGCATGACTCGCTCGGCGTCGGCGGTGCTCATCGATTCGAGCGACCCCATCCACAGGATCGCCGCGTTGTTGACGATGCCGTCGAGCTGGCCCAGGTGGCCCAGGACGCTGGGGACGGCCTGCGCCCAGCTGCTGTCGTCGGTGATGTCGAGCCGGATGAACACGGCCGCAGGGCCGAGATCGTCGGCGACGGCCCGCCCGGCGTCTTCCTTCACGTCGGCCACGACCACGAGCGCGCCCTCGGCGACGGCCCGTCGGGCGATGACCTCACCCAAACCCTGGGCCGCACCCGTCACCCAGATTCCCTTGCCCGCCAAGCGTTCCATGGTGCTCCTCGAGTCGTCTGCACGCCGGCGTTGGCAGGCGAGGGCGGCCGTCTCGTGCGTGAGGAGCGCCGCTCAGTGGTAGAGCTGCTCGGGGATCTTGTGGCCGAGCAGCTCGACGGGGCTGGCGCCCGACCACACGCCGAACGTCCAGTCGGGTTGCTTCTCCCAATGGTCGACATCGTAGACGGCCGTACCGTCGACGATGTCGAGGATGGGGATGATCGCCTCGGGCTCGGCGCCGGGCACCCGTCCGTCGCCATGGGCTTCGAACGCCTCGGGGAACAGGCCGAGGATGCTCTCGAGCACCGTCCGCTGCTGATGGCCGATGTAGCACCGAGCGCTCTCGTTCACCAACGGGATGCGACGCTTGACCTCGTTGACGTCCCAGGGCTTGGCCTTCGACTGCCTGAGGGCATCGAGGTGCTCGGTGATCTTCATACCGGTCTTCTTGCACGGCGTGCACTGCCCGCACGACTCGATCGACAAGAAGCGCGACACGCCATAGGCGAGAGCGACCGGGTCGAGCGTGTCGTCGAACACGATGAACGACCCCGATCCCAGCCCGCTCCCAGCGGCAGCGAGCGCCTCGTACGACACGGGGGTGTCGAACTTCTCGGCCAACAGCAACGGGTTCGAGACTCCTGGCATCATCACGGTCCACTCTCGGCCCGCGTGTGGCCCACCGCCGATGCGTTCGAGCACCCGGCGCAGGGGCAGGCCCATGGGCACTTCGCACACGCCCTGCTTGGTCGTGTGCCCGCTGACCGTGCAGACGATCGTGCCCGGCGAATCGGCCGTGCCGACCTCGCGGAACCAGTCGGGCCCGTGGGCCAGGATCGAGGCGATGTTCGACATGGTCTCGACGTTGTTCACCAGCGTCGGCGGGGCCTCGGTGGCCGTGCCCCGGGAGGCCATCACGATCTGGCCGCTGTATCCCGTTGCCAGCCCCACCTCCTGCACACCATGGCGGTAGGGCGGTGCGATGCGCGGAAACGGGGCCCGCTCGTCGATCACCTCGAGCAGAGCGGTCTCTTCGCCGAGCAGGTACGAGCTCGGGCCGCGCACGACCTCGATGGTGACGCCCTGAGCCCATCCTGCGGCCACGACCTCGTCGACGGCGTTGAGCAGACGAGCGACCTCGATGTGGAAGTGCTCCTTGGTCCCCACGAAGATGCGGTTCGCGCCCACGGCGCGGCAGGCGATGAGTGCGCCCTCCAAGAGCTTGAACGGGTTGCGACGGATGATCGTCCGGTCCTTGAACGTGCCCGGCTCGCCCTCGGCGGCGTTGACCACCACGCTGGTGGCCAGCGACCCCGAGCGGTGCGACGACACGGTCCGCCACTTCTTCCCGGTCGGGAACCCGGCCCCACCACGACCCCTGAGGCCCGAGGCCTCGATCATGCGGATGATCGTCCCGGGGTCGTGGTCGCGTGCCGCGTGCAGGCCTCGTCCGCCGCCTTCTGCGATGTAGTCATCGAGAGTTCGGATAGGAGCCGCGTCGAGTACCCGATGGTGGTCGCTCACCGCCGCTGTTTCGACACCGGCTGGGAGAGCCTTGAGGGCGAGCTCAGTGGTGGCCGCCGGGCCCTCCACCTCGAGATTCGAACCCAGCCGGCTCGATGGCGCACCACGGTCCCTCGTCGGAGCACGACTCGCACTCGAGTTCGAGGGTGGCGTGAGCGATACCGAACCGGGTTCCGAGGGTCTGCCGCAGCTGCTGGGCCACCACTTGGGCCTCCTCGAGCGTGGGATGGCCGTCGATCACCACGTGCGCCGACAAGGCCCGGATGTCGCTGTTGAGGCTCCACACGTGGAGATCGTGCACGTGGTCGACGCCGGGGATCGTCTCCATGGTGTCGGTGAGGCTCGCAAGGTTGATCCCGATCGGCGTCGACTCGAGAAGCATCTCACTCGTCGCTCGCACCAGACCCCAGCCCTGAATCCCGATGAGCGTCGCGATGGCGAGCGACACGGCTGGGTCGAGCCAGTACGCACCGTCGAGCAGCAGGATCGCCCCACCACTGATCGCCAGACCAACGGAGGCAGCGGCGTCACCGACCATGTGCACCATGGCCGAACGCATGTTGAGATCGCCTTCCCGTTCGTCGTGGAGCGGCTCACGAACACTGCCGTCGTGGGCTCGGTGCCCGCCCGGTCCGCCGTCGTGGACCCCGTGGTGTCGTTCGCGCAGCACCAGGATCGAAAAGCCGTTGACGGCCGCTGCGATGAGGGCCACCACCATGACGACGCCGCCGTCGACCGGGTCGGGATCGCCGAGACGTTGCACGGCCTCGAACGAGATGACCGCGGTCACAGCCAGGATGGCAACGGCGTTGGCCTGTGCCGCAAGCACCGTGGCGCGATGGTTCCCGAAGCTCCGTCGCTCGGACGATCTCCTCCGGGCGTAGCGGATGGCGAACAACGACAGGGCGACGGCGCCCACGTCGGTGAGGTTGTGCCCTGCATCGGCGATGAGGCCCAGTGACCCGGCGACGATGCCGAAGGCGACCTGTACCGCGACGATCACGAGGTTCAGCACCACCGCAACGCCGAGGCGTCGCTCGCGAGACGCTCCGCTCATCACCCTTCGATGCTACCGACGCCCCGAGCACTCCCGGAACGACCTGCTTGCCCGGTCCCGAGGTCTCATCGTCGATTCCCCGCGACACATCGAGCTGCTCGACCGTGACGCCGAGCGAAGCCGGCAAACGAGTCACGATCGTCGCGCCATCCCATCGACTCCGGGTGTCGGAGTCAGGCAACCGCTTGAAACGATTGCTTGAATGGTGGTAGCGTCGCCGCCGATGGTCGCTCCCGTCGCTGCGCTCCCACCGTTGCTCGACCCCGAGGCGCTCGGCGCGACGCGCGCCGCGCCGGTCATGGCCACCCCCGAGCGCTTGCTCTGGGTGGCTGAGCGGCTCTTCGCCGAGCGTGGCATCGAGGCGGTTCCCACCCGGGCCGTCACCGCGGCTGCCGGGGCCAACGCTGCGGCCATCCACTACCACTTCGGATCCAAGGCCGCGCTCGTGCGAGCCATCCTCGAACGGCGTATGGGCGAGGTCAAGCGGGCGCGCGATCTCATGCTGGCCGATCTCGACCAGCGGTCCACGGTGACCGTCCGCGACGTCGCAGCCGCGTGGGTGTGGCCACTGGCCGAGATGGCGCTCGACCCCACCGGCGAGCGCTGCGCATACCCTGGGTTCCTGGCCCGCTTGCACGCATCGGCTCCTGAGTATCGCGACCTGGCGACGGAGCTGTTCCGCCCGAGCTTCGCTCGCATCGACGCGCTGCTCGCTCGGGCGCTACCCACGAGCGAGGTCGAGGTTCGACGCTTCCGATTCGCGCTGGCGGTCGACGCTGCGAGCGCGGCCCTGTCCGATCTCGGCCGCTCCGGGGGCGCCTGGCGTGCCGGCGGCGGATCGATCGCGGCACGCGAGCTGATCGAGCACATCGTCGACGCGCTGGCGGGAATGCTGTCGGGACCGCCCGGTGGCCCGGCGCTCGAACGTCCATCCACACGGAGGAGGAAGTCATGACGGCTCAATCGGTGGTCGAGTCCGAGGTCGCGTTCGACGTCCGCAGGGTCGCCGGATCTCTCGGAGCTGAGGTGCGGGGCATCGATCTCAAGCGTCCCGTCTCGCTGGCCCAACAAGCGGCCGTCAGAGCCCTGCTGAACGAGCACCTGGTGCTGTTCTTCCCCGATCAGCACCTGAACCCCGACCAGCACCGGGCCTACGCCTCGATCTGGGGCGAGATGGAGATCCACCGCTTCATCAACAAGGTCGACGATGATCACCCCGAGGTGGTCGAGCTGCGCGCCGAGACCGGGGGCGTGGCCGACACCTGGCACACCGATTGCACCTTCGAGGCCCGTCCGCCCGTCATGTCGATCCTGAACATGATCGAGACGCCCGACGTCGGCGGCGACACGATGTGGTCGAACCAGTACCTGGTGTACGAGGCGCTCTCGCAGCCGATGAAGGAGCTGCTCGACGGGCTCACGGCCATTCACACTGCGGCCATCTACGGCAATCCCGACCAGAAGGCCGAGCATCCGGCGGTGCGGGTGCACCCCGAGACCGGCAAGCGCTGCTTGTACTTCAGCGGGCAGTTCCTCGGGCGATACCCGCAGTTGAGCTTCGACGAGAGCGAGATGCTGCGCAGCTTCCTCATGCGCTTGGCGTCCGACCCCCGCTTCACCGTCCGCTACCAGTGGACCCAGGGCACCATCGCCATGTGGGACAACCGGTGCACGCAGCATTTCGTGGTGAACGACTTCGAGGGCACACGGACGATCAACCGGGTGACGATCCTCGGCGACCTCCCCGAGGGCAACGAACCCAAATGGTCCCACCTGGCCCGTCCGACCCGCATGTCAGCCCGAGCCGCCGGCGAGATCATCCCGTAGCGACGTCCGTGCTTCGGCAGAACCAGTGGCGTCGTGATGGGAGTCGGGGTCGCGGTCGCGGAGCGCGTGACGGGTGCGTTCGCTACGACGGACCGAAGGGACGGTCGCCGGCGAGGATCACGCGGTGCATGACGCGACGGCCCGAGTAATCGGGGACGGCGTAGTGCTGGGTCGCCCGGTTGTCCCAGAACGCGATCGAACCCGGGGTCCAGTGGAAACGGCACTGGAAGTCGGGGCTGCGGACGTGGTCGCACAGGAACGGCAGCAGCACCTCGTTCTCGCGATCGGTCATCCCGTCGAGTCGCATGGTGAAGTTGCGATTGACATACAGGGCCCTGCGCCCGGTGACCGGGTGCACCCGCACGACCGGGTGACTGACCCGTGGATGCTTGGCTCTGATGGCTTGGAGGCGAGCCGGCCCGTCGGGTCCTTCGAAGAACGCCGCGAACGACGTGACGAAGTCATGGGTGGCGGTCATCCCGTCGAGCATGCGCTGCATGGACGAGGACAGATCGTCGTACGCCGCGGCGGTATCGGACCAGCACGTGTCGCCGCCAACGGCGGGGATCTCGACGGCCCGTAGGATCGAGCCATAGGGCGGCTCGACCATCCAGGTCGCGTCGCTGTGCCACGAGTCGGCCATACGCCCCTTGGCCAATGAGCCGTCGTCGAACGTGACGGCGTGCACCTCGGGGATGTCGGGATGAACGGGCGCGGCGAACGGGAAGATCTCGGGCGTGCCGAACTGCAACGCCCGGTCGCGCTGGTGCTCGTCGCTGATGTGTTGACCGCGGAAGAACACGACACCCGAGGTGTGCAGCGCCGCGGCGACCTGCTCGACCTCAGCCGGGCTCAATGGCCGGGTCAGGTCGATCCCGCTGATCTCGGCGCCGATCGTGGTGGTGACGGGCGAGACGGTGACGGGCGAGACGGCGGCGGTCATGAGCGCAGTGCTCCGATCGAGGAGGCGACGGGATCGCCAATGTGGCGGTCAACCTATGCGGGCAACACGACCGCAGGGAGCGGGTGGCGATAGAGGCGGGACGCGTTCTCGCAGCACATGGCGCGGAGCTCGTCGGTCGGGATGTGGCCCCACACCCGGCTGATCTCGGCCTGGGTGTCGGGCCAGGTGCCGTCGCCGTGGGGATAGTCGACCTCGACCATGATGTTCTCGACGCCGATCCGGTACCGGGTGTCGATCGTGGAAGGGTCGTCGATGGTGCAGAACCAGAAGTTGCGCTGGAGCACCTCGGCCGGCCGCAGATCCCAGCCCAGGCCGTAGCCGGAACGGTCGACGATGTTGTCGAGCCGGTCGAGGAGCATGGCGACCCAGCCGATCCCCCCTTCCGACATGGCGATCTTCAACCCGGGATGACGCACCGGGTATCCAGACCAGAGCCACTCGGCACACGCCGCCAGCGAGAGCTGACCGAACAGGGTTGCGCCCAGCGCCAGGCTCGGAGCATGGGGCGGGAGCGGGTAGCCGCCCGACGATGCGACGTGGATCGAGACCACGGTGTCGGTCTCGACGCAGGCCTCGATGATCGGATCCCAGTACCCGGGTTCGAACAACGAGGGGAAGCCGATGAGCTGCGGCCGCTCGGGCATGGTGACCGAACGGAACCCGCGGGCGGCGTTGCGGCGGATCTCCTCTGCCCCCACGACCGGGTCGGCGAGGTACGTGATCCCGAGCGGGATGATGCGCTCGGGATACGACGAGTACCACTCCTCGAAGATCCAGTCGTTCCACGCCCGCATGGCGGCAATGCCGAGCTCGGGGTCGGTGCAGGCCGAGAACACCCTTCCGGCGAAACCGGTGATCATCGACGGGAAGTTGAGCGACGCCCACACGCCGTTGATGTCCATGTCGCGCACCCGGGCGTGCACGTCGAAACAGCCCGGCCGCATGTGCTCGAAGCGGAAGGGCTCGACCTTCACGCTGGCCTTGTTGCGACCGGCGATGGCGTTCATGCCCACCTGGCTGAAGATCTGACCGTCGAACGACCAGACCTGATGGCCCTGCTCGGTCTCGACGATCCTCGGCGCGCGGTCGGCGAGATGCGCCGGCATCCGCCCCTCGAAGAGGTGAGCGGGCTCGACCACGTGGTCGTCGACCGAGATGACGGTGTAGGTGACATCGCGAGGCTCGGGCTCGGGGAGCCACAGGACGTTGGGGTCGGAGAGCGTCGTCATGGCACAACTCCAGCACAAACCTCGACCCCGTGCTGCACGATGCGCCGCCGTGCGCAGCTCGCAACCGCAGCTGCGCGGCTGCGCTGGGGGACGGGTACCGTGAGGGCCATGCAACCACTGCGGTTCGGGGTGTTCCTGGCCCCGTTCCATCCGGTGCCGCACAATCCGACCCTGTGGCTCGAGCGCGACCTCGAGCTGGTCGAGCACCTCGACCGGTTGGGCTTCGATGAGGCCTGGATCGGCGAGCACCACTCGGGGGGCTTGGAGATCATCGCGTCGCCGGAGGTGTTCATCGCCGTCGCCGCGCAGCGGACGCGCCACATCCGCCTGGGCACCGGGGTGAGCTCGTTGCCGTATCACCAACCATTGATGCTCCTCGACCGGATGATCCTGCTCGACCACCTCACCCGGGGTCGTGTGATGTTCGGCGCCGGGCCCGGTCAGCTCACGTCTGACGCTCACATGATGGGGATCGACCCCGACGCCCAGCGGTCGATGATGGAGCAGAGCCTCGATGCCATCATGGCGTTGCAACGCTCGGCCGAGCCGGTGACCGTCGATGCCGGCTGGTTCCAGCTACGCGACGCCCGCCTGCAACTCCGGCCGTTCAGCCAACCCCACATCGAGATGGCGGTCGCCGGCTCGTTCTCGCCCACCGGGCCTCGCCTGGCCGGCAAGCACGGGATCGGTCTGCTGTCGATCGGCGCGACGTCGCCCCAGGGGTTCGAGCTGCTCGCCTCGCACTGGGCCGTGGCCGAGACCGAAGCCGCCAAGAACGGACGGGCCGTCGATCGGCGACACTGGCGGCTCGTGGCGCCCATGTTCCTGGCCGACACCGAGGCCGAGGCTCGTCGGGCGCTCCGGTTCGGCTTCGAGCAGGTGAGCGACTACCTGAGCCATGTCCTGCCCATCGCCCACACCCCGCCGATGGGCCTCGACGAGCGCATCGACGCCATGAACGCTTCGGGTGCGGCTGCGATCGGGACCGCCGACCGCGCTGTCGCGCAGATCCATCGGCTGATCGAGCAGTCGGGCGGCTTCGGCACGCTGCTGCTCAACGGCGGCTCGTGGGGCGATCCGGCTTCGACCAAACGGTCGTTCGAGATCTTCGCCGAGCAGGTGATGCCCCACTTCACGGGCCAGGCGCAGGCCCCGGTCCGCTCGCACCACTGGGTCGTCAACGAGGGCGACGACTGGAGCGGCCAGACCCGCCACGCGATCGGCCGGGCCATGGCCGACTACGCGCTCGAGAACCCCGACTACCACCCCACGCTCACCTCGCCGCCCGAGCCGGTGTGAGCTTCAGCCGAACAGGCCGTGGCGGCCCTCGCCACCGGCGAACCGGCTGGCGCCGACGACGACCTCGGCCCGGACCGACTCGTGCCAGCCCCGCTGGAACTCGTGGTGCAGCGCGGCGCCCTCGGGCAGGCCCCACTGCTCGTAGACGGCGATACGGTCGGCGCGCAGGCACGCCTGGGGGAAACCAGCGATCTGATGGGCCAACGCCAGGGCCGAGGGGAGCGCCTCCCCCGGGGGGACGAGCCGATTGACGAGCCCCATCTGCAGCGCCTCGTCACCGCTCACACCGCGCCCGGTGAGGATGAGATCGAGGGCGCGCGACTGCCCGACCAGCCGGGGGAGGCGGACCGTGCCTCCGTCGATGAGCGGAACGCCCCACCGACGCGAGAACACCCCGAGCACGGCATCGCTGGCCGCCACACGCAGATCGCACCACAGCGCCAGCTCCAGCCCACCGGCCACCGCGTGACCCTCGATGGCGGCGAGCACGGGCTTGGCCAACAGCAAGCGGGTCGGCCCCATCGGCCCGGGCCCGTCCTCGGTGACCGGGTTGCCCGACCCTGCGGCGATGGCCTTGAGGTCGGCGCCGGCGCAGAAGGTGCCGCCGGCTCCGGTGAGCACGGCCACGAACAGCTCCGGGTCGGCTTCGTAGCGGAGAAAGGCTTCGTGCAGGCCATGTGCGGTGGGCCCGTCGACCGCATTGCGCACCTCGGGACGGTCGATCGTGACGATGGCGACGGGCCCCTCGGCCTCGAAGCGGACGGTCATCGTGGCGCCTCCCGGTCGGCGTCGGCGTTGGCGTTGGCGTTGGCGTTGGCGTTGGCGTTGGCGTTGGCGACTGCGCTGAGAGCGAACCCGAGCAGGGCCTCGAGCTCCACCAGCGCGTCATGGGGATCGTGAACCCGGATGGTGGCCATGCCCATGGCCCGGGCGGGTTTGAGGTTGTAGCCGATGTCGTCGAGGAACACCGCGTGCGCCGGAGCGACGGCGAGCTCGCGACACACCAGCTCGTAGATGCGGGGGTCGGGCTTGCGCAGCCCGGTGAGGCGCGACTCGACGAACACGTCGAAGTGGCTGCGCAACACGGCCATGGGATCGGCGCTGTCAGCGCTGTCAGCGCTGTCAGCGCTGCTTGCGTTGGCCCCGCTGGCACCGGTACCGCCGCGGTCATTCCGGCTGAAGTTGTTCGTGAGCGCGGCGGTCTTCAAGCCCTGCGTGCGGATGCAGGCGATGGCGTCGAGCATCCGGGGACGGATGCCTTGGGAGGCCATGAACCCCGAGAACAGCGTCTCGGTGTCGCAGGCGATGCCCACCGCAGCCAGCTCGGCTTCGAAGGCGGGCACGAAGGCCGACCACGTGAGCTCGGAGCGCTCGAAGCGCGCCCAGACCCCGGTGGGGCCGGCGTCGGCGACGTGACGGTTGATGCGCCCCTCGGGCTGGCCGTGCGCCAGCTCGTAGGCGCTCATGGCCTGGATGGGCGAGCCCATCACGACCCCGCCGAGATCGAAGATGACCGCCTGGAACCCGTGCGCCGCACCCGTCATGGGGTCGACGCTAGTTGAGGGCCAGCACCACGAATTGCCCTCCGCCGGTGGGCGGTCCCATGCTCACCGCCAGCGCCACCTCGGCGTCTCGGACCTGTCGGCACTGGCCAGGCTGGTGGGTGTGAACACCCGATCGCCAGTCGGGACAAGCATCGGCGATCTCGCCGCGCAGCTGACGCACCGCCTCGATTGGCCGCAGCAACGCCGGCACACCCATGTGGCTGAAGCTCAGGCACCCTCCGTCGGTGCAGGTCGGGTAGCGGCCGTCGAGCGCCATCACCCCGCTCTCGACGAACGGCCCTCCGTCGCCGGGCCCGCAGAACCCGAGCATCTCCCACTGCATCACGATCCAGCTGGCGAACCCGTCGTAGAGCTCCACCACGTCGAGGTCGTCGTGGGTGACGCCCGCCATGGCGAAGCCGTCGGTGACCCACTGGCGCGACCATGCGCCGCCGCCCGAGGGGCCGAGCAGCGGGGGAGCGGCGTAGGCCGGATACGAGAACTGGTCGGCCCCGCCCAGCACCGCCACGACCGGGGCACGAAG
Source organism: Actinomycetota bacterium (assembly GCA_009886115.1). Taxonomy (GTDB): domain Bacteria; phylum Actinomycetota; class Acidimicrobiia; order IMCC26256; family VFJJ01; genus VFJJ01. Next base: position 2,824 of record VFJJ01000105.1, on the reverse strand, counting down.
GTCGCGGGCCCGTTCGAGTGTCGTGAGCACCATCGCCCCGCCGCCGTTGTTGGTCTGAGCGCACATCAAGCGGGTGAGAGGGTCGGCGGCGATAGGTGCGGCGAGGATGTCGTCGACGGTGTAGGGGCCGCGGCCGTGCATCACCGCGTCGGGGTTGAGATGGCCGTAGTTGCGGATCGTCGCCGCCACCAGCGCCAGCTGCTCGATCGTCGTTCCGTGCTCGTGCATGTGGCGGCGGGCGGCCAGGGCGAACTGCGCTGCGGTGTAGGTGCCCGTCCACTCGTTGAACTCGAGCTCGGCCGAGGTCCACGGCGCGGTGCGGTCCGATCCCGGTGTGGCTGCTGACTGGCCCACCACGATCGCCGCGGTGTCGATGTAGCCGGCGCCGATGGCCGCCGCCGCGTCGAGGATGGCCGCCACGCCGGACCCGAAGCCGGAGTTGGCCGGGATCGTGTACCAGCGGATCGGGATGCCGAGCTGGGCGGCCCAGTTCGTGTGACGGAAGTTCCCGGGATCGCTCGGGCCGGTCTGGGGCCACTGGTCGAGCATGGCGTAGAGGCCCTGGATGTCGCTCTTGACCAACCCGGCGTCGGCCAGCGCCGCCGTCAGGGCTTCGAGCGCGTAACTCAGGCCGTACCGGCCGCCAGCGCGGGTCTGCTCGGTGGTGGCGACGCCCACGATCGCCGTTTCCCGCAGGGTTCTCGGAGCGCGAACGGCGCGCGAGGCGGGTGATGCCGCTGATGAGGCCGCGCGCTCAGGCATCGATCAGGGTGAACGGGTACACGGTGTGGTCCTCGTCGAGGTGTCGGAAGGCCACGCGCACCCGGGATCCGATCGAGATGTCGCTCGGATCGCACCCCACGAGGTTGGTGAGCAGATGGATGCCCTCGTCGAGCTCGACGATCGCAAGCACGTATCGCCGGGGGAATCGGGTCCGGTCGACCCCGCGATGCACGACCGAGTAGCTGTAGACGGTTCCCGTCCCCGCGGTGTCGACCCAGTCGCCGACCTCCGAGAGGCATTCGGGACAGGCGAGCTGCGGGGGCCATCTCCAGTTGCGGCATGCCCCGCAGCGCTGTACGACGAGCCGTCCCTCCGATGTGGCCTGCCAGAACGGCTCGGTGAACGGTGTGGGACGAGGACGAGGTCGCAGCGACCAGAACTCGTCCCCGGGAGCCGACGCGGTGTGCTCGTCGCTCACGCCGGCTTCGCGGTCATGACGTCCTCGTAGAGGCGGAAGAGCGCCGGTCCGCCGGCGCTCTCTCGCAGCGCGGCGGCGAGATGCTGGCCTTCGGCGACCAGGGCCCGGGCAACCTGTCCGGGCCAGGGATGGGGCAGGAGCTCACGCGGCAGCAACGGGTCGTCGAGGAACACCTCGGTGAATGAGACGGCCAGCGACATCGCGCCGGCGAAGGCCTCGGCGTCGGTGACCCGTCGTCCGTGACGGTTGGCGTCTCGCAGACGCGACACGACCGGTGTGCACGCGGCGATGAAGCCTCGGTACCGCGCTCCCAGCTCGGCGATCGGCCACAGTGACCCCACGATCTCCCGAGGCTCGTGGTGCGGCCCGACCACCAGCCGGTTCGCGGTGACCAGGGTGATCTGGTTGCCGAGCCCGATGCGCTCGGCCCGGGTGCCGACCCGGTCGAGCCACGGGTGGGGCGACACGTAGAGGCCACCGTGCACGGCAGCTCCGCCCATGCGCAGCAGTGCCGCCCTGAACGAGTCGCGGCGAGACCGTTGGCGCTCGGGAACAGCGAAGCCGACGAGGCGCCACAGACCATCCCAGCCTTGGTCGGCCGAGTCGAGACCCCAGGCCCACTGGGCCCGGCTCGACCACTTCGCGAGGACGGCCAGACCCTTGGTTGTGGGCTCGAACCGAGCGGAGCGACCCGACCCGACGCGGTCGTAGAGCCCCTCGGTCACGATCCGCCGAACGCACGATCGCACCTGCTCGGGTGATACGCCGCATGCTCCGGCAACCCGGGCCAGGTCGTCGGCATGGATCACGCCCGTCACGTCGGCGACGCCCAACACCATCATTCGTGTCGGGATCCCAGCCGGAACCGCGGCTTCGATGATCTCTGGTCGGGGCTCGGGGGTTCGGGCGAACGGTTCACCCGCAGCCGACGCGGGCCGTGCACGGGATCGTGACACCGTCGGCGTACCCGACGTCGTTCCCGCGCTGGCGATCACGGGTGCATCGTCGGCACGATCGCGAGCGCTGCGCAAATTCGACTACCGCGGCTCGACGACCTCCCATCCGCCTTCATAGTCGTTGACGAGTCCGTGCCCGTCGACCACCAGAGCAGCTCTGAAGCTTGCGCACGAGTAGTGGTAACGATCGCGTGCCGTCCGCCGGTACCGCTGAGGCAACGCGGTCACCTCGAGCGACGGCCACTGCACCCATGCGGCATGCACGTCGGCGGAATCCCCGATCGCCAGTCGGAGCCGCCGGATCGGGAGGGTGTTGGTGATCGGGCTGAAGGCCAGGTCGACATCGACGCAGCCGACGAGATCGGGGCGTTGCTCACCGTGGATGGTCCACGTGCCGGCGCCGTCGGAGTCGAGCTCGACGTGGCGCTGTTCTCCGGTCTCGGTGTCGACGACGGTGATGGTGACGTGACGGGTGTGCCAGCGATCGTCGGTTTCGACGCGGTAGTCGATCTCGAGCGGCTCGTCGAGCGGAAGCACCGTGCCCCGCAAGACGATGCCCGCCCCGACGCCTGCCGAAGCACGAGCCGAAGCGTCGAAGGTGGCGTGCTCGATCGTGCCGGTCCGCCGCTCACGCCACCAGATCTCCACGGGCTCGGCCGGCTCGGCG